>CALCHY010000099.1 GCA_937907415.1 uncultured Trueperaceae bacterium | reverse complement strand
AGATGTGGGAGGCGTCCCGGATTGCGGTGAGGGCGTTGCGGAGGGGGTCGCAGCCTTGAGCACCATCCCGGCAGCAACCAAGCAGTCTGCAAGGCCCTACTTATGCTTCAACATTCTCCCCATGAACCACGCAGCGATGACGGCGGCGATGAGCGGCAGCGCGAACGTCACGAGTAGATCGGCGGTAAGCGGCAGCTGCTGGAAGCGCAACAGGTAGTAGCGGAGCAGGTCGAGTTGGTAACTCACCGGGTTGGCGTAAACGAGCACCTTGATCCAGTCCGGCAGTTGCACGACCCAGCCGCCACCGATGGCGAACACGCCGATGCGGCGCAGCTCCTCACGCAGGGCATCTGGGATGTCGAGGAAGCCAACGCCACCGATCACGCCACGCAGCGGGAAGATGGAGCCGGAGAGGAAGTAGAGGGGCTGGATCACCCCGTTGGAGATGCTGCCGAAGCCCTCGAAGGTCTTCAGGCGCGACGCGATGATGACGCCCAACGCGGTCATGAAGATGCCAAGGAAGAAGATGACCAACCATGCCCCAAGGACGGAAAGCACCGTTAGGCGCACGCCGATGAACGGCGCGAACAATAGCGGGATGGTGCCTTGGAAGAGCGAGATGGTGGCGCCGCCAAGGAGTTTGCCAAGCGTCACCGAGAACATGGGCGCCGGCGATACGACCACCTCGCGCAGCAGCCCGACCTCGCGGTCCCATACGAGCGCGATCGCACACTGCAGCGATGCGAACAGGACGTTCAGCACGATCACACCGGGGAGGATGTACTGCGCGTAGCTGTAACCCTCGATCTCGCGCAGTGACGCGCCAAGGCCGAAGCCAAGGATGACGAGCCAGAGTATGGTGCGTGAGAAACCGCCGAAGATCTGTGAGCGGTCGCGCCAGTAGCGGCGCATCTCCCGTTTCCACAGCACCAGCACGACTGACGGCGCGATACCAGCCCACGACCTGACCCCCACGGGGGTAACGCGTGCACCCAATGGGTTGGTCATCTGGTGTGCTCACCGCCCTGCTTGGCGAAACTCACCATGCGGTCCCGGGCGGTGGCGACCTCGTCGCGCAGTTGGTTGCCGGTGAGGGCGATGAACACGTCCTCGAGGTCGGCATCGCTGCGATCTGCGTGCTCCTTGACGAGGGCGGTAGGCGTGCCGATGGCCACGAGCCTGCCGTGGTCGATGATGCCAACGCGGTCGCAGGCCTCGGCTTCAGGGAGGTTGTGGGTGGTCATGAGTACCGTCATACCCGCATGCCTCAGTTGGGCGATCTTCTCCCACAAGTTGCGGCGCCCTTGCGGATCGAGGCCGATGGTTGGCTCGTCGAGGAACAGCACTCGCGGCGAATGCATGAGTGCGCGGGCTAGTTCCAACCTGCGCTTCATCCCGCCGGAGAAACCGCGCACGCGGCGCTTGCCGGCATCCGCGAGCGAGGCCCACTCCAAGGCCGCCTGGATGGCGCCCTTCACCTGTCTGCGGGGAACGCCGTACAGCACGGCGTGGATCTCGAGGTTCTCTTCTGCCGTTAGCCGGTCGTCAAGCGCGGGGTCTTGGAAGACCATGCCAAGGCTACGGCGCACTTGTGCCGCGTCACGTACTACGTCGTAGCCCATCACGGTGGCGCTGCCGCTGGTCGGCGTGACGAGGGTAGTGAGCATGTGCATGGTCGTGGTCTTGCCAGCCCCGTTGGGACCAAGTAGGGCGAAGAACTCCCCAACGGCTATGGAGAGAGAAACCGACTCGACCGCCACCACGTCTCCGTAGCGGCGGCCGAGTCGGTCGGCCTCGATGGCTATGCGCGCGGTCTGTGCCGCGCCCTCGCTGACCGGCTGCGCGTTCGAGTTCATCCTCGGAACCTTACCGTGACCACGCAGCGGACGCGGGCAGTTATCCCCCCAGCGCCACGAAGGCTTCCTCGAGCGCCTCCTGAAGTTCCATGCAGGAACCAGCTAGATCGGCGTCAAGCGCCGACGCCTCTTCGTCTTCGTCCTCGTCGTCATCGTCGTCCTCGGCGCTCTCGGACTCGAGGCCGGTGATCCCGTTGATGACCTCGTACGCCTCCTCGTGAACCTCTGGGACCATGAAGTCGAGGAAGTCGGCTAGGTAGCGCACGTACAGTTCACCGATCGCGAACATGCCCTCCAGCGCGACGGCGTCGTTGCCAGCCTGATAGTAGGCGCAGGTGGCAGCCGCCTCGGTGGCCAGATGGCCAGCCAGCGCCTTAAGGTCACGACCAGCGAACAACTCGGCGTCCGTCACTGCCTCGAGCGTGCCAAGCATGCGCTGCACGGGCGCTTCTGCCTCTTCTGGGCTACCAGTGATGGCCTCAGGTGGTTGCGCTTGCGGGTAGAGGTCGTTGAGGATGACGAGCATCTCCTCGACATCGACGCGTTCCTGGGCGGTTGCCACGACTGAGAGCTGAGCCCACAGTTCGTTGACGCGCTGCAACGCCGACCAACCGCTCGTGAACACCCACAGGTCCTCGCCGCCATCGGCAGCCTCTTCGTAACCTTCAGCCACGCCACCTTCACCCAGCGTCAGGTCTGCGATCAGGCCCCCGATGAACGCCGGGGAGCGCCTGATGTCGGGGTGAACGACGACGTCGTAGGCGCGCCACACCAACTCGCGGGCGGCCTGGGTGGCAGCGGCTGCGTCTTCGCCGCCTTCCACCAGGTCGGCTACCTCGGCGAGTGCTTCGTGGAGGTCAGCCGCTAGCTGCGCGTCGCGTTCGGCCAGGGTGCCGATGAAGCGCTTCACGTCACTGTCGAGCATCTCCTCGACCTGCTCCTTGAGCTCGTCGTTGAGGGGCGCTGGGAAGGCGTCGACAACGCGCAGGCGCTGCAGCACGAGTTCGAGTCCGTAGCCCCTGTTCTGCACCAAGGGCTGATCGAAGAACGGGGCGTAGCCGTACTGGGCGAAGGCCGTGCCAGCTAGCGCGACCGTTAGCAGTACGGCGCACATCCGTAGCATGAACTTAGAGGCCACCTGGGATCACTCCGATCTCCGCCGAGTGGGCCCCACGGCCCGCGGCGATGTTGTCGATGACGCAAAGACACTCGGTATCTATCACCGAGACGCTGTCTGACAGGCCGTTGGCGGTGTACACCCGCTTGCCGTCTGGCG
>CALCHY010000098.1 GCA_937907415.1 uncultured Trueperaceae bacterium | reverse complement strand
CTACTCTCGCTTTCGTATGCTCCGACCCATTCAACGGCACGATGAGGCCATGAACAAGCGTCCCCAACGCGGCTTCACCCTCATCGAGATCCTTATAGCCGCCCTAATCATCGGCGTGCTCGCCGCTGTTAGCATCCCCAACGCGCTACAAGCTCGCGTCAGAGGCAACGACAACGCCGCCCAAGTCGTCCTCGGAACCCTCGCCAGCGCCCAAGAGAACCGCCGAGCCGACCCCGACTTCCGCGCCTACTGGCCACCCGTCCTCGACACCCCAGAGGTGTACGACCCCACCAGCGACACAGAGTTCGAACTCTACGGCGGCCTCAAGCCCCCCAGCGAGTACCGCACCTACGCCATCACCCTCAAGGACTCCCGAGAAGTCACCCATTACTGCGTCGGCGTCATGCACCACGCGCACCAGAGCAACGCCTGGGTCTGGACCAGTCGCCACATCACCGAACACACCAAGATAGACAGGGAAGAGTTCGCCGACAAGAGCATGGCGGCGTTCGAATCCCGCCTCACCACAGCGTGCGCGGACGAAATCAACTAAGTAGGACCAGGTATCGTGCGGGGATGCTCAAGCCTCTAGTTAACTTCTACTGCGACGCCTGCGGCGAACTGATTCACGAGCCATCACACGGGTATGTGGAGTGGACTTGGACTGAAGAGGACGACCAGCGCCTTGATTCAGGGTGGCGCATCGTCCACCACCCACTGCACAGCCCACGGCCAAATGGATGTTACGCAGACCTGCCTCTGTCGACCGCCCTTGACGAATACCTCAGCTCCGACGGGCAAGCCCGCCTCTTAGCCTTCTTAGATGTCGGTAGACACATCCGTACCTCCGAACGACGTAACAGGGTCAAGGACATGGAGGAGTACGTGGAGTTCGTCAGGCGACTCACGCTGCCCCACTACGAAGAGGCCCGCCGCTATTGGAGCAGGGCCGAACAAGACGGCTATTTTGACGGAGCGAGCGAAGTGTGGCCCTACACGCAAGTCGCCCTCAAAGAGATGATCGAGAGATACGCAGACGCCTAACTGCCCACGCGAGTGCGCCCACCAAACATGGGGCGTTGCTCGACCAGAACAACGCTCAGTGATGCGGTTCAGGCAGCAACTCTAGCGATTCACGAGACCGGGGGGAGCATGGCATCAAGCAAGCAGAAACGCAGGGAAACCCTCGCCTGGTTCCGCGACCGCTGCGAATGGTTACCCGACGACGCCCCCGTGCCAGTAGAGCTCGCGCGAGGGGTGGTCGCAGCGTCCGACCACTGGTTCCAGAAGTCCGCCGGCCCAGTCGCGACGCCCGGCCAAGCCCAACACGTCACCTGGGGCGCCTACGGATGGCGCATCTACTCCGCCAACAGCTTCGAGATCTCACTATTCATCAAACGCGCGAGCAAGATGATTCTCCGCGCCTACCAGGACGCCATCAGCGGCCGGCCCCCGAAAACAGAAGACCTAGTAGTGAAGATCGCGAGCTTAGCGCACGTCTGCGTCAGCAACTTCGAGGACAAAATGTTCGACTATTACGAGCACGGCCGCTTCATCCTCGCCTTCGGCAGTCACGCTATCTTCGCCAAACACGCCGCCCGGCACCTCCTCGAGCAGTCCGGTTACGTTCAAGCACTCAACTACAAACCCAGGCCACCACGAAACACCCCCACTCCCTTACCCGAGCAGGACTTATCCGTCCTACCCAAGCACCTACAGGACCGCGCCCGCGAGCTGCGCGCGCAAGCCGCAGGCGACACACCGCCCGTGCAAGCGGGGAAGCAGGCGCCTCAGCGGCCGACTCCGGATCCCTTACGTCGGTGGGTAAAGCTCGCGATCAAGGATGCTAGGCGGAAAGTCCCCAACGGGGTAACCAAAGGCCAGCAAGCAGCGTTACGTGAACTCCTAACTCAACTCGCCCCCATGATGGTCCACCCTCAAGGCACCGCGGAGGAGGCTCGGGAACGTGATCGCCTTTGGGATCAAGTGGCATCCTTGATCAACGAGGCGTCATCGGATGATCTTGCTCCGGCGCACGAAGACTCCTAACCGCCCTACTGCGTTTCGCGGTTCACAAGGATGACTGCGCTGGCCGTAAGAGTTCGGCCGCGCCGAAATGGCGCGGCCGTGATCAATGGTTAAACCCCGAGGTTCATCACCGCGTAAGCGGGAGAGGACTAGCCCGAGGACTCGGATTTAGAATAGACCGTCGTCCCCAAGGTGTCAACGTCGGATGTCCCCTCACCAACTTGCGCCAGGCATCGTATTCTCTAGCTGAAACAGTCCATCATGCCGATATCTAACGACGAGCTCCGTAGAGCACTTTCACCAACGCGGCTGCAGAGTTACCGCCAGGACCACTTCGAGAAGGACGATAGCGTCCTGCAGCGCTACGTGTGGAATGTGGCGCTATCAACGACCTTGCTTCCCACCATCCACGTTCTTGAGGTAGGTCTACGCAACGCTGTCCACCATGCAGCCACCAGCGCGTTCGGAAGCGACATGTGGTTCGATAACGTCTCGCAGCTCAATGTTTCCGGCTCAAGAAAAGATGCCAGAAGTGTAGGGGCTGCACGGAGAGTGCTAAGACACCGCAAGAGGCCTGAAACCGCAGACGACATCGTTGCAGAGCTAACTTTTGGCTACTGGGTTCACTTGTTTCGAGCGGATCTGGAGATTCCTTTCGTGCGGCGCGTGATATCCGATGTTATTCCGTATGCCCCGAGCACCTCACGTCAGCGCAAGGTGCTTTCCGGCCCCTTGCAGCAGTTCCTCCACATCCGCAACCGCATCGGGCATCACGAGCCGATCTGGCACTGGCGCACATTGCAAGCTGACCATGCTAAGTTGCTCAAGGTGATCGGGTGGATCTCTCCTAAGTTGCATGACTACGCGGCGACCTTTGACAAGTTCCCCGGTGTGTACGCCACACGCGGCGCGCGCTACTTGCCAGACATCGGGCGCATACTTTCCAAGTAGCGCAACAGGTCGCCCAGGAGCACGTGTGTGCACGCCACTTGACTTTTCCACGAAGCTGCTGCACAATACTCATAGGCAGAGTATGTGCTAATTGTAACGTAACTGTAGACATGACGCTAGAACTTAGAACAGACAAGCGATGAATCACGAAGTT
>CALCHY010000097.1 GCA_937907415.1 uncultured Trueperaceae bacterium | reverse complement strand
GCGGCACAGAGTCAAACTTCCTCAACCGCCCGCGCCCCGGCGCCTCAGGCTCGCCAGTCGTTAGGGGACTGCGGGCCGCGGACGTCTTCGTTAACCTGACCGGCTCCGGCGCCGTGCCATGGTCGGCCGTCAAGCCGCTGGGGGGCGTAATCAACGTCCCGTCAAGCCGCTTCCTACGGCCGTGGCAACCTAACGGCAGCCTGGAGGCGCTTAGGTGGCGGCGGGTAGCTTCTTCCATGGAGGCGGCTGCGATGGGCGGAGCGCTCTTCCACCTGTGGTGGCACCCGCACAACTTCGGGGTTAACCTCGAGCAGAACCTGCACGCCCTTCGGCGGCACCTAGAGCTATACGCGCGGCTGCGCGACAAGCACGGTTTCAGTAGTTACTCCATGGCGGAGGTGGCCGAGCTCGTAAGGCCCAGCTAGCGAGTTAGCCGGCGAGCAGTTCCGCGTACAGCGCTTCGTGAAGGGCAAGCACGTTTCTGAGGTCGAAGCGAGACATCGCGATTCGGCCGTTCCGCCCCATGGCGTGCGCTAGCTCGGGGTCGCCAGCGATCAGGCGCATGGCGTTGGCGAGCGCAGCTACGTCACCCACCTCGTGCAATATGCCTGTTTCGGGGGTAACCAGTTCGCCAACGCCGCGGATGCGGGTGGCGATCACTGGTCGCTCGAGGCTAGAGGCCTCCATCAACGACCGTGGCAGGCCCTCGCGCTCAGACGGCAATAACACGGCCGTCGAGGCCGCGACCAAGGCGGGTATGTCCTGGCGGTAGCCGAGGAGCTTCACGCGGTCGGCAACGCCGAGGCTTTGCGCCTGCGCCGCTACCTCACCCATCAGCGGCCCGACCCCTGCCAGCGCCAACACGGCGTTAGGTAAGTTGCTCGCGGCCAGCGCCGCCACCGCGTCCTTGTGGCGCTTACCGGGGTTGAACTCCGCGATCATGGTGAACAGCTGCTCTGCGCCTTCCAGCTTCAACTCGGCGCGCACGGCGGCCACCGCCGCTGGGTTGACGGCGGTCGGTTCGTAGCGCGACGTGTCGACCCCGATGCCTGGCATGTAGACGACGCCGCCGCGCCGCGCGAGCGGAAATGCTTGGGCCGCGGCAAGGTCCTCCTGGTTTATGACGACGAGCCGATCTGTCCAGGCACTTGCCACGCGCTCGAGCCCCCAGAAGATCGCCGCCTGCACGGGCGGTGCTCCGCGGTAGAAGTGGAACCCATGCGCCGTGTAGACGACGCGCGGCGTTCCCGTTAACCGCAGGCGCCGTAGGGCGTAGCGCGTAACGAAGGCGGCTATGGGGTCGTGGGCGTGAACCAGGTCGTAACCGCCACGGCGCACGAGCGCGCGCAGCTCCTGTGGCGCTGTGGTCAGGTTGACTAGGTCCGTAGGCTTGCGGGTCCAGCCGATGTCGTGCACTTCATCGAACGCTGCCTTGCTGCGCTCGTCTTGCATGACGCCGTTGCTTACGGCGTCCACGCGCCAACCCAAGCCCCTGAAGTGCTCAGCGTACGGCAGCAGGAACGCTGTAAGCGTCGAGGGCACGCTGGTGGCGATCAGCAGTCTTGGCGGTCCAGAGGCGCGGCTGAGCGCGGCTAGGTTCACGCCTTGCCGCGCCGCGCAAGGAGTTCTCGGTAGACGGCCTCCCACTGGTCGACCACGCCAGCAAGACCGAAGTTCAGTTCGATCTCATGATGAGCCGCCTCACCCATGGCGCGCGTCTCATCCTCGCCCAACTGCATGAGCCTAAGCATGGCGTCGGCCAAAGCGGTTGGGTCGCGAGGGGACACTACGAAGCCGGTCTTGCCGTCGGTCACCACCTCACGGTTACCGCCTACATCCGTAACCACCGCTGGGAGCCGCGACGCACCTGCCTCGAGCAGCACCATCGGCAGCCCCTCCCACGCTGACGACATCACGTACGCGTCGGCAGCTGCCATGAGGTCAACTACGTCTTTGCGCGCCCCCAACATCCGGAAGTGCGCGCCGTCTAGTCCGGCCGCTTGGGCAAGTCGGTCGAGCTCACCGTGAAGGTTGCCTTCGCCCGCGACCAAGATTGTCGTTGGAGTCGCGTCGTTTCTTGCGGCTAGTTGTCGCACCGCCTCGATTAGGTTCGGGTAGTCCTTCTGCTCTTCGAGGCGCCCAACGGCTAGCCACAAGAAGGTGCCGGGGGCTATGCCGAGTTCCTGACGCTTCGCTTCCCGCGCGCCGGGTTGCGGCTGGAAGTTCGCGAGGTCGAGGCCGTTCGGCATGTACTTTATGCGGGCTTTGGGCGTGGCGCCAACTGCGACGAAGTGCTCGACGCAGAGGCGACAGACGTTGGTGGTCAGGTCGCAGAGTGGGTCGGTAACGCGGTAGGCGAGTTCGCGCCAACGTGCGCCCTCGGAGTAGTTGTGGGCGGTGGAGATCTGCACAGGCATGGGTGAGAGCAAGCGCGCCAAGCGCGTAAGCAGGTTGGCGTGCACCATGTGGCTGTGGACTACGTCGGGGCGGTTGGCGCGCACGACGTTGGCTAGCTTGAAGAGTGCCCGCGGATCACCGATACCGCGCTGCATGGCGAGACTATGGAACGGGATCTCAAGCTCCTGCAGCTCTGACTCGAACGCCTCTGCGTCACGCATGCTGACCAGGGTCACGGTGTGCCCTCTACGTTTCAACTCGGCCGCCAACAGGAAGACCTGAACCTCGGCGCCGCCTTGCATAAGGGACGTGGTAACGAACTGAACGCTAAGTGGCTGACCAGCGTTAGACATCCGAACCTCTCCGGCCGCGCCGCACTGAATGGCGTTGGCCGCGACGGGAAGTTTAGCACCTGCGCCGCGGCGGCCTGGGACGCTGCCGCGCAGGACGCAGTGCGGCGAGCTTTAGAATGCAGGTCGGCCGTTGCAGAACGCCGCCACTGGAGTACCGCCGCGCCAGATGAACCCTAAGTTGAGAAGGACCGTTCAATACCTGCTGACCGTAGTGCTCGGTCAGGGCCTGTCGTTCCTGCTCCTGCCGGTGGTGACGCGCTTTCTAGATCCCGTCGAGTACGGCGAGTACGCTCTAGCGCTCACCGTGTCCGGGCTCGTTGGCATGTTCGCATCTGGTTGGGTCCGCAACGTTGGCTTGCGCCTCTATTACGACGCTAGCGAGCGCGGCACCACGCGCGGTTTCTACCTTGGGACGGCGCTCGTCCAGGCCGTGCTTGCATCCGCGCTCTACGGCGCCGTGCTACTTGGGCTGCAGGCCTTCGATCTCTTACCTGCGCGCATGGGCGTGTTGCTTGCCGCTGGCCTCGTGCTAATCATTGGCGACCAGTACGGCTACGCCGTCACCTTGCTGCGCGCGGAGGAGCGCACGACCGCCTTCACCGCCGCGGAGGTAGGCAGCGGCCTTCTGCGCTTTGGCGCCACCCTCGGCGGCCTGTATGCGGGCTTCGCCACGGCGCAACTCCTGTTCTTCGCGATGGCCGCAGCGTACTTGGTTGGCACCCTGTTCGCGGTGCCGATGTTATGGCGGCGCCTCAGCGGTCCGAGCCGGATCGATTTCAAGGGGCTAGTAGAGACGGTGCGCGCGGGCCCCTCCGCCCTGCCGTTCTCAGTGGCCGCTTGGCTTGATAACCTCGCTAGCCGTCTCATATTGCAAGGGTTCCTCGGCACCGCCGTGGTCGGCGTCTTCAGCGTCGGCTACTCGATCGGGGAGCGGCTCGTTGGCAGCCTCACACAGGCCGTCTTCATGATGGCGTGGCCGAGCATCCTCAACGCCTGGCGCGAGGGTGGAGTCAAGCTCGCGCGCCAAGCCTTGAGTGACGCGCAGCGCATCTACGCGTACCTCACCCTCGGGCCTGTCCTGTTCCTCGCGATCTTCGGCAGCGAGGTGACGCGCCTCCTGACGGGTCCTGAATACCGCGACGCGAGCGTGGTGGTGCCGCTCGTGGCCACGGCCATGTGGTTCCGCGGGCTGTCCTCGTACTTGAACCGCCACCTCGAGCTGAACAAGCGCTACGCGCACCTGTCGCTCGTCGCCATTTGCGGAGCGCTCGTGAACGTCGGACTGAGCTTCGTGCTCGTCAAGGATTACGGGATGGTCGGGGTCGCGACGGCGACGGTCTTCAGCAACTCGCTAACGTGCGCTTTCTATTTCCTCACTCGCGACAGGGAGCTAACTCGCGTGCGCTTCGGCTCGTTCGCGGCAGCGGGGGGCCTCGCGGCCTTGGCGTGGGCGCTGTCGTCGGCCGTCGGGGTCTTCGCTACGCCGGGTGGGGTAGTGGTCGGTGACGTCAAGATGGCGGTGTTCATCGCCGTGTACGCCCTCGGCTTCGCAGGAGTGTTCCTAGGGCGCAGGCTGCTCAGCGCCCGAGGCGCGCTGTGACTTCTCCCCAGGTACCGATCGCGAGCACGAGAGCCAACGCTATCCAGTAGAGGAAGCCGTCCGGCGCGGTCGAGGTCACGCACGCGCCAAGCAGGAACAACGTCAGGCCGACCCCGGCAAGGCCCAACGTGCCGCGCACGCGCCAACTGACGACGAGGCCCGCGAAGTGCAACGCCAAGAACAGTCCGAGGCCAACGAAGCCGAACTCGTACAAGACCTCGAGGTAGGCGTTGTGCGTCGATGTAAGCGTGCCGAAGCCGCGCTGCACGACGTCTACGCTGCTTTCGAAGCCGTTACCGAGGAGCAGCTCCTTGACGTCGCCCTCACGGTAGGCGCCATACACCGCCTGCCAGATCGGCGTGCGGCTGCCGCCAGACTCGACCCGCTCGCTCGTGAAACGCTGCACCAGCCCTTCGCCACCGGGAAGTATCGCGCCAGCTCCGATCATCGCGAGGAGCGCGACCACGACCAGCAACTTGCGCCAATCCTGCACGACGAGACGCGTGAAAATGGCGACGAGCGCGAGGCC
>CALCHY010000096.1 GCA_937907415.1 uncultured Trueperaceae bacterium | reverse complement strand
GCGGAGTGGGTGTTCGAGGCGGTCCCTGAGGACCTCGCCATCAAGCGCGCCCTCTTCGCCGAGGTCGAGCAGCGCGCACCAAGCGCTTACCTCGCTACGAACACGTCGACTCTCTCCGTGACCGCCGTAGCCGCGGCGTGCAAGCGGCCCGAGCGCGTCATCGGCGTGCACTTCTTCAACCCGGCCCCGCTCATGCAGCTCGTCGAGGTCGTGCCTGGCGCGCATACCCCGCCGGAGCTGACGGCGGCAGCGGTCGCCATGGCGCGCAGCCTCGGACGCAGCCCGGTCGTGGCGCAGGACCGGCCCGGTTTCATCGTCAACCGCCTCGCGCGGCCCTACTACCTCGAGGCCATACGGCTGGCCGCCGAGGGCGCCGACGTCGCCACCGTCGACGCGGCCATGCGGGCAACGGGTTTCCGCATGGGACCGTTCGAGCTCCTGGACCTCATCGGCCTCGACGTCAACCTGGCCGCCAGCACCAGCGTTTACGAGGCGTTCTACCAGGAGCCGCGCTACCGCCCGCACCCCATGCAGCGCGCCCTCGTGGCGGCAGGCAGGCTCGGGCGCAAGGCGGGTTGGGGGTTCTACCGCTACGACGCCAGCCAGCCCGTCGAGCCCGCGAGGGTGAATCCGGGCGCGGCCACCCACACGGCGCCCGTCACCCGGCTGCCTAGCGCGCACGTGCTCGGCGCCGGGCCGATTGCCGCGTGGCTCCGCACGCGCTTCCTCGCCGTCCCGCCAGCGGCCGCAGCGGACCTAGTGATCGACGCCCGCGTCGCCGCGCCGCCAAGCACGGGAGGGCGCGCGCCTGACCTCACCCTGTGTTGGGGAAGGGCGGCGCCAGCGGAGGGCACAGGCTTCAGCGTCGTACTGCCCCCCGCACGCCTAGCTGCCGAGCACCCGACCGTCGAACTCCTCGCGCCCAACGGGCCCGCTGGTGAGCGGGTGCAGGGGCTGCTCCACGCCGCCGGACTCGCCACCCTGGTGGTTGCAGATCAACCTGGCGGGGTGGCGTTCAGGCTGGTCGCTGGGCTCATCAACGAGGCGTTCACGGCCCTGGCTGAGGGCCTGGCGGACGCGCCTACCCTTGACCTCGCCATGCGCCTGGGCGTGAACTACCCAGATGGTCCGCTAGCGTGGGCTGTCGAGCTGGGCCTGGCTGACGTGCTGGCTGGCCTGAGCGGCCTACAGCGTGAGTTCGGCATGGAGCGCTACGCACCCAGCTCCCTCCTGCGGCGGCATGTGACCCACGGCACAAGCCCGCTGGGCGCCTGACATGCGGCCGCTACCACCAGGCTTCGAGGCCAGCCACGAAGTAGTCGTGACCCCCGCCATGACCGTCGATTTCGAGGACCGCGCAGACGCGCGCCTCGGGCAGCTCCACCCCGTTTACGCCACTTACTGGCTGGTGAAGCACATGGAGTTGACGAGCCGCAAGCTCATCCTGCCGTTCCTGGAGGAGGGTGAGGACGGCATCGGCCACGCCGTCAGCGTGCGCCACCTGGCGTCGGCCCTGCCCGGCATGCGCGTTACGCTCACGGCGCGCTGCGAGCACGTGACCGGCAACCGCGTTCACGCCACCTGCGCCGCCGTCAACGAGCTAGGCGACGTCATTGGGGAGGGCACCACCGTCCAGGTCGTCGTGCCAACCAGCGTCCTCGAGCGCGGCTTCGCGCGGCTGCGGGAACGCTTCGCCGCCGCCCAAGCTGCCGGGAGAGAACGAGAACGATGATCGAACCGAGGCGGGCCTGACCTGCTCGTCGTGCTCTTGGTTGTGCCGCCCGCCGCACGCTAACGCCGTGGCAGCCGTATAGTCGCGACCAGGAGGTCCAGGTGGGCAGAGTACATCTACTCGGCACGGGCGCGGCCCTATCCGGCAAGGAGAGGACGACGACCATGCTGGCCCTCGAGGGCGACGCTACGCTGCTCTTAGTCGACTGCGGCGGCGACGCCGCGCAGCGCCTGCTGGTGCAGGACCTCGACCTCGCCAAGGTCACCGGGTTAATCGTCACGCACGAGCACGCTGACCACGTCGGCGGGTTCGCACTACTGATGGAGCGTCTATGGCTGGCGGGCCACACGGGCGACTTTCACGTTTACGGCATTCAGCCTGCTTTGGATCAGGCGCGCAAAGTCCACGACGCCTTCGACACCTCGACCTGGCCCAGCTACCCGAACATCGTGTACCACACGGTGCCGCTCGTCTCGGGAGCGAAGGTCGTGACCACGCCCGACTTCTCCATCACGGCAGTTCCGGGCGACCACTCGGTGCCGTCATGCGGCATCAGGGTGACCGACCTCGGCAGCGACGGGGTGCTCACCTACTCGGCAGACACCGCGCGCTCCGACCTGGTGGTCGAGGCCGCGCTTGGCTCAGACCTACTGCTGCACGAGGCGGGCGGCGCGCACCCCGGCCACTCCAGCGCGGCGGACGCCGCCAAGGTAGCCGCTGCGGCGCGGGTCGAACGCCTAGTGCTGGTTCATCTGCCACCGATGTCGGACGACGGCGAGGCAACGCTTGCAAGCGCCCGCGAGCTGTTCCCGGCCACGGAGCTCGGGCACGACGGGGCCGTCTACTACTTCTAGGACCTCGCAGGGCGGCGGGCGCCGCCCGCTAGTAGCCCGCGCCCGGTATCAGCTCGGCACCAGGGTTAGCCGCGGCGCGTTGCCGCTGCAACGCCTCCAAAGCGGCGAGGCTCAGGCGCAGTAAGTCAGACACCCGCGTCTCGGCCAAGATGTCCGGCACCCGCCAGTAGTCGAACCCGGCGCCCTCCGTGAGGGTCATGCGCTCGAGCGGCGCGTCGATGGCCGCGAGGTAGATGTGATAGCGCCCGCGCCAACCGTCGAACACGAGCAGCGGCCGGTAGTGGCGCACCGAGTAGCCGACCTCTTCAGCCACCTCGCGCAGCATGCCCGCCTCCGGCGGCTCGCCTTCGTCCATGCCGCCGCCGAACAGCGACCACTGGCCTGGCGCGTCTATGCCCGGTTTGTCGTCTCGCAACTGCAGGAGCACGCGCCCGTCCGGGTGCAGCAGCACCGCACCGGCCAAGGCGCGGCGCCCGTCGGGTAGCCGGTAATCGGACTCGGGAAACGCGCTCACAAGGCTTCTAGGTAGGTGTAGCCGACCAGTTCGCGGTCGTACATCTCGAGGAACTCCTTGACTTCCTCTGCCGAGATGGCGCCCTCTACCCTCAATTCCTCAGCTTGGCGCTGCACGGCCGCGTGCAGTTCCGGCGTCTCGTAACCCATGTTGTGGATGACGCGCCTTGCCTTCTGCCCCTCGATGTAGAGCTCGAGTTCGGCACCGTCAGAACCGAGGCGCACGTGGGCCTCGTTGACCCGCCCGAACAGGTTGTGGGCGTTAGCCAGCACGTCCTGGTAGGCGCCCGTGAGGAAGACGCCCAGGTAGTAGGGTTCGCCGGGCCGCAGGTCGTGGACGGGCAGCGTGGAGCGCACGTCGCGCAGGTCGATGAACCTCTCGATCTTGCCGTCCGAGTCGCACGTTATGTCTACGAGGGTAGCGTTGCGCGTCGGCCGCTCGGCGAGGCGCTGCAGCGGCACGATCGGGAAGAGCGTCTTGATGGCCCAATGGTCGGGCAGGCTCTGGAACAGCGAGAAGTTGACGACGTACTTGTCGGCCAGCA
>CALCHY010000095.1 GCA_937907415.1 uncultured Trueperaceae bacterium | reverse complement strand
AGGCGCTGACCCGCGCCGACTGGCAAGCCGAGCTCGACGCGGCCCACGCCCGGAGCAGGCAATGAGCGTAAAGGCCGAAAACACCAGGCGGGAAGCCATGACTCCCGACACCGAGCCCCCGATCATCATCTACTTGGACGTGCCGCCGCACATCACTGGCCAAGCGCAGGCCCTCGACTTCGACACTGAAGCAGTTGCTCATCACGCCGTCTACTGCCGCCGGGTAATCGACAACGAGTTTCACATCAAGTCAGTTAGTGACGGGCAACGGCTCTACAACCCGACCGCACGAGAAATTCGGCTATTCAAGCGGACTTTGTATCAACGCATGGAGGCCATTCGCGCCGACGGCTTCACACCTGTTGTGCTGGTCGAGAAGCTGGCTGGCGGGCTCCGCAGGCGAGAGCTGGTAGCCGGCCAACGCCTGACCGATTTCGAAGGCGTAAGCGCATGACCACCGTCACTGTCCTCACATCACACGGGCAGCTCCTTACCAAGGTCCACAAGCGCCTAGACGATGGCAGCATCCAGACGAAGCCTTACGCGAACGCCAAGAGTTTCAGCGCTGAGTTGGTGCCGCTGTCGAGCATCTACGACTTCGCGGCGCTACTCGGCGAGCTGCAGGGCGAGGCGTACAAGGCAATCATCAGAGGCGAGCCCCGGCCCGGCGCTGACCTAAAGAACCTCAACCGCAAGATGTCGCCCCCGAACTCGCACGATGACCGGGAGCCGGACATAGTGCCGAACTTAGAAGGCAAGCGCTGGCTGAAACTTGACCTGGACAACCTGGCCATGCCGCGCAGTGACGCCCTTGAGTACGACGGCGACAGCATCACCGGCGTGCGCGACCCGCAGGCCGCCGTGCGCTCGATCATCACTACATACCTGCCTGAATACTTCCACGGCGTAACAACCTATTACTCATTCAGCGCCAGCGCCGGCATCAAGCCCTGGACGGAAGTACGCCTCGGCCTCTACTACTTCATGAAGACCCCCGTTCCGGACAAGGCTCTAAGGCTGTGGGCCAAGCGTCTTGGCGCGATTGACCCAGCCGTGTTCACTCCGAACCAACTCAACTACACTGCCGCCCCGCTAGTGTTCCGCATGGATGACCCATGCGCCGGCTGGCGATCCGGCCTCATCGAGGGGAAAGCATGGACTTCCTGACCATCCCCCAGGCCGAGCTACGGGCGCCAGAACCGACTAGACACCCGGCATCGGCACCGCGTCAGCCGCTAACCGATCAGGATGCTGACCGCAGCCGCAAGTACGCCCTGGCCGGCCTACGCCGGGAAGCGGACGAACTGGCCGGCATGGCGGCGGATGACGGCAGGAACAACAAGTTGCGAGACGCGGCTTACTCCATAGCCGGCTACATCAAAGAAGGGCACGTGACCGCGCTAGAGATAGAAGCCGAACTAATGACCGCAGCACAAGCGTGCAGTCTGCTAAAGGCCGACGGCGAAGCAAGGACTTTGGACACCTTACGCCGCGCCATTGCCGCAGGCGAGCTTGCCCCGCGCCCGATACCAGAGTCCAAGCGCCAGCGCCGGACGCAGACACGCGGGAGCCTGCCGACTTCGAGCAGTGCTTCAGATGGTGACGATAGTGACGACGATGACGACCGCTCTATCAGCTTCGATGCGCTACTTGACGCCGCGCAGTCGGCCACGATGGACACGCTCCCTCGCGTTCTGCAAGACCTCCGGTACCTGGCCGATAGTGGCACTAGGAACTCGCAGCGGGAAGCGATCTTCAGAGCGCTGAAGGAGGCTACCGGCGCTGGCGTGACCGCCCTCAAACGCGACTACGCAGCCATGCTCCCCGACCAAGAACACCCCGAGAGAGAAACTCTCTCCCAGCAGCTCCTAAACATCGTGCTCGACGCCGGCGTTAGCCTCTGGCACGATCCAGACGGCGAGCCCTACATCACCCTCGCGCTAGAGTCTCACCGGGAACACCACCGCCTCAAAACCCAATCCGTGAAACGTTGGTTACAGCGCCTCTGGTACGAAGAGACCGGCGGCACCATCGGCCGGGAACCGCTCACAGAAGCGCTCGGAGTGCTCGAAGGTAAGGCCATCCACGACGGCGAAGAGCACCAGACCTTCATACGCGTTGCTGAAACCGGCCAAGGCGCCGACACCAGCATCTACATTGACCTAGGAGACCCGTACTGGCACGCCCTCGAAATCACAGCCAACGGCTGGCGCAAGATCGACTCGGCCAGCACTCCCGTGCGCTTCACCAGAAGCGGCGGCATGCTCGCACTCCCTACGCCGCAGCCGGGCGACGTGAAGGACATCGCCGCTGCGCTCGGCATTCCGCACCTAAGCGAAGACCAGCTAACGCCGAACCGAGCCTTTCAGGGCGCAATAGCGTGGCTACTGCAGGCCTTCCGCGTTGACGGCCCGTTCCCTGTGCTCCCACTCTTCGGTCAACAAGGTGCTGGCAAGACTACTTTCACCAAGCGCTTGTGCTGGCTCCTAGATCCACACTCGGCCACACTTCGTGTCCTCTCTCGGGATGATCGAGACATCCTAATAGCCGCGCGTCACAGCTGGCTTCAGGCCAAGGACAACGTCAGCACACTAACGCAGTGGACTAGTGACGCTTTCTGCAGGCTAGCCACGGGTGGCGCCATTAGCACGCGCACGCTCTATACCGACGACGAAGAGACAATCCTGAACGCCAAACGGCCCCTACTGCTCAACGGCATTACGAACTTCCTCGAGCAGCAAGACCTGGTAGACCGCTCCATCGTAGTGAGCCTGAACGCCATTAGCGAAGCCGAGCGCCGGCCAGAAAGCGAACTCGAACAGCGCTACGCAGAGCTGCAACCCAAGGCGCTAGGCGCACTGCTCACGGTTGTCTCTGTAGGCCTCGCCCGCAGCGGTGAACGACACCTAGCCCGCCTACCACGCATGGCCGACTTCGCAGAGTGGATAGTGGCCTGCTCACCAGCCCTCGGCTGGGACGCAGAAGACTTCCTGAATTGGTACGCCAGCACCAAGACCGACCTAGTGAAAGAAGCCCTGGACGCCAGCCCCATAGTGCCTTACCTGCTCCAGCTCATGGCCAACTACCGAGACAAAGCAGAACTACCACCGTCTGAACTGCTAGCTGAACTCAATCACCTGGCCGGCCTTGACGAGGGCAACAAGCGCGCCCCGCACGGGTGGCCCAAGCGGGCGCAGAGCCTCACCAACGAACTAAAGCGCCTGCAACCCGCCCTGCTGAGCGCCGAAGGCATCGAGATCGAGCAGACCCGCGACAAGAACGCACGCACATGGCGCCTCCACAGAATAGAAACATCATCGTCACCATCGTCACCAGCACCGTGGACGCTCGCAAAAGCACGTGTAGCACGACATAACACCGATGACGACGAACCGGAGGCGCATCGTCACCCATCGTCACCCATCGTCACCGATGACGACACGATGACGACGACACTCCAACCATCGTCACCCCAGAAGACCCGCTCACAACGGCACGATGTCAAAGGTGACGACGATGACGACGAAAACCCTACTCTGCGGGTGGGCGTCACAGAAAACACCAACGGGAAAGCCTCAGGCATTGCGGACGCTACGGCCCTGGCAGGTCAAGCGGGGCATCAATCCGCCGCCCTCTACCCCTCGGAAGCAGAAGACATACCCCGCCGCGCCGCGCACTTCGCCGAACGCTGGATCAAACTCTCACCCGCGAAGCTCACCATCAAGCTCGAAGTCGCCCTGGAGACGGCCACCGCCGCCCCCACCT
>CALCHY010000094.1 GCA_937907415.1 uncultured Trueperaceae bacterium | reverse complement strand
GGCGGTGCTTGGCGTGCCGTTCCTTCGGCCACGGGCATGGGAAGTTGACGACGAAAGCGTCGACCGACTCGGGGGCGAACAGTTGCCTGACGGCCACATGCGCGCCTGCCTTCGCCAGCCGCACGTTGGAGACGCCTGAGCGGCTCACGCGCCGGAGGGCGCGCTGCAGGCTGCCGGAGGACACCTCGAGCCCAACGAAGCGCATGTCGGGTTCGGCGAGTGCGCGGCGCACCGTGAAGCGACCGTCGCCGAAGCCGACCTCGACCGTCAAGCCGCGCGGCTCCTGCGCGCCCGCGAACACCTCATCCCAGTTGGTCGGGAACGGCAGCGCACGCCACCTGAGCAGCGGCTTCGAGCCGGCGGCGGCTGGCGCCTCGAGTGGTGCACGGGTCATGGTTGCTCCGTCACGGGCCTAACGAGCAGCGCCTCGTTCACGCGCAGGTCAGCGCGCACGAGAGTGTCGCGGCCGAGTTCCAGGTACGGGCCCGCGCCTTGCGCTTCGTGGATGGTGAAGAGTTGAACCGTACCGTCGTCGCGTCTGCACGCCACTTGCTTGATGGTGTGGCCAAGCACCTTCTCCCATGCGCTGATGATCGACGGGTCGAGCCCAACGGCGCCTGAGGCTAGGCGGGTGGTGGAGAGGCGCGTAACGAGGCGCGCAGTGCGCGCCCTGCGGTTCTGCAGCTTGAGCACGCCGGTGCGCACGAGCCGGTCGCAGACGAGGAGGGCCGCCTCTGGTTCAATGCCGAGGTCGAGGGCTATGCGCGTGACGCTGCGGCGCCCGTCGACCAGCGCCAACACCCGCTGCTCATCTGGGGTGAGGGTCACGTTGCGCGCCATGCCGTCAGGTGGCACGACAGGCACGGCGTCGCGCGAGACGGCGTGTTCCTCAGAAGCGCCGCGCCGCGACTCGTCAAGGCGCCTAACGCCCTCGAGCACGAGGTTCTCCGTGTTCACCTCGATGCTGTTCGTGGGTGACGGCAAGCCGATACGGAACTCGAAGCCGCCGCGTTCGTCGCGGAAGAGCGCGTAAACCGCCTCCTCGCCGTGGAGTTCACCGAACTCGGCGTGAACGACTTGCCCGCGGTCGAAGTAGATGCGCGCCAACCCAGCGGGGTGTTCGACAGCCAACCGCCCGGTGCGCTTCGCGGCCGAGAGCAGCTGGAAGAGGTCGACTAGAGAGAAGAGGCCTAACGTGCCTGTCACGGGCGCCATCCTATCGCGGAGTGCCGCCCCGGTCGGTATGCCTCGCCTCATCACGGACGCCGCACCGACCAGGCGCCAGCCTCAGTGAACTCAGACGTGGCCGGTATACTGCGCCAGTGCTGAAACGCCTTCAGAGAGCGCTTCTCCGTGAGACGACGGGGCTTTACCCGCTTGGCGTGGCCGCCATCTGCTTGCTGCTCTCCATCGACTTCCTTAGCGTGCTTGCGCGCTTCTTGGTGCAACAGAACGCCACCTTGGGCGATATCGGGGCCCTGTTGCTCTATCGCCTACCGTGGTTCTTGCACCTCGCGCTGCCAGTTGCCGTCGTCTTCGCCGTTCTGCTAGCTGGTGGCCGCATGGCGCGGGACTCGGAGTTGAAGGCCGCGTACGCCATGGGCGTCGCGCCGGCAACGCTCCTCTGGCCACTCATCCTGTTCGGGGTGGCGGTCGGTGCACTGTCGTTCGTCAACAACGGCTTCCTCGAGGCGCGCGGCGAGGCCGCGTACCAGCAGCGCCTCGACGCGTTCGTTTACGCCCGTCCGCCAGCCGAGGTCCAGGTGAACGCGGCCTACCGCATCGGGGACGCCATCTACTTCGCCGCCAGGGTGAGGGCAGTGGTGGACGATCCGACCCTCGCGAACCTCGACGGAGTAGTGGTGCAGGCGCAAGACGGTGCGCTTTACAGCGCCCGCAGCGGCCGCTGGGACGCTCAGACGCGCGTCTGGATCCTTCAGGCCGGCCAAGTCACGAGGCCTGGCCAGGCGCCCGCGCCGTTCACCGACGTGACGCTGCCTTTCGCGCTCGAATCAAGCCCTACCGAGACGCTCGTGCGCGCCGCGCAGCTCCCCGTCGATCAGTTGTGGCAGCAACTACGCTCCGTCTCCAAGGCGGGAGGCAACACGCGCGAGTTGAGTTACGACCTCAACAGACGCGTTGCCGACGCGTTCAGCGCGGCCATCTTCGCGGTGTTCGCCGGCGCGATCGCTCTACGCGTCAGGGGCCGCGCAGCTGGCTTCGCCTGGACCATCGTGCTCCTCGTCGGCTTCTGGGCGACCTGGATCCTGGCGGGCAACCTGTTCGACTCCGGCGCCCTAGGGCCGCTCGCCGCCGCGTGGCTGACCCCGCTCCTCGCAGGCGTCGGCGCGCTGGTCCTCGCCTCGCGGACATTGCGCTCATGACGCGCTGGGGCCGCTACCTCATCAGCGAGACGGTGCCGATGTTCTTCGCCGGCGTCGTTGCCCTCGTGCTACTCCTCCTGCTCTACTTCTTCCTCGGCGTACTCGCCGACGTCCTCGCCCGCGGCGTCAGCGTCTCACTGCTCGCGCGTTACCTACTGTTCAAGCTGCCAGCCGCCGCCGCGCCTGGCTTGCCGCTCGCCCTCCTCTTCGCCGCCCTACTGACCATGACGCGGCTCGGGCAAGACGGTGAGCTCAAGGCCGCGCTGCTCCTAGGTCTTGGGCCGCGGCGTTTCGTCATGCCGCTACTTGGGCTTGGGCTGGCGGTCAGCGCGGTCGCGCTCGTGAACAACGAGTTGGTCGTGCCGTGGAGCGAGCGCCGGGCAGCCGAGGTCGAGAAGGACATCATGCTCGTGAGCCCGGAGACCATCGTGCAGGCCGGCTCGTTCTTCACGGACTCCCTCGGACGCAGCATCTTCATCGGACAGGTCTTGCCTGGTGGCGAGTTCCGCGACATCACCGTGATCACGCCTGGCGGTAGTAGCGGGCCCCGCGAGGTGATCACCGCCGCGAGCGGCGCTTCCGACCCGCAAGCCGGCGTGTGGCGCCTGCACGACCTCGCGTTGCGGGTATTGCGCGACGGACGCCTCACGCTCGACGTGCGCTCGGAAGAAGCGGTCCTGCCAGTAAGGGGTCTAGCGGCCACGTCGTCCGCCTCACCTGACCTCGTCTACTTGCCACTGCGCGAACTCGTGCAACGCCTACGCAGTCCCGACACGGAGGAGAAGCCGGCGGAGTGGACCGCGCTCCACCGCAAGCTGGCGGAGCCGCTCGCCGCGACGTCCTTCGCCATCTTCGCCGCGGCAGTCGGGCTCTTCACCTTCAGGCGCGGCGCCAACCTCGGCTTCGTTGCGGCGCTGCTCCTTACGTTCGTCTACTACGCTACGTGGAGCGTGACGAAGCTCCTTGGCGCACAAGGCACGGTTCCAGCGTGGGCGGCTGGCTGGGCGCCCGTTGCCCTCTACTTGCTGGCTGGCTTCGTTCTGCTGCTCGCCGCGAGGCGGCGCTAACCCCATGCGGCAAGGTTCGTGGCTGCGCCCACTTGGCGCGCTCCTGACCTTGGCGCTGCTTGTCCCTTGGGCCACGGCGGCGCGCATCAGCATCGACGCCAGCTCAGACCCAGAGAGCAGCCTCGAGATCCGCACCCTCACCCTGCCGGGCGGCAGCGAGGTCGCCCTCTACGTACTCTCAGGCGACGGCCTAGTCGTCCGCATCGACGAGGACACGCTCGAGGCCGACCACGTCGAGGTTGACCTAACGAACCGCGTCGTGCGCGTGATCGGGCCAGGCTCGTTCACGACCGGGGAGGAGACCGTGACGGGCGAGGACCTGATCATCGATCTGCGGGCAGAGTCGTTCAGCGGCGACGACGTGCTCATCGTCACGCAAGCGATCGACGTGAAAGGCGACCGCGCCAGCCGCGTGCCCGGCCTCATAAGGGTGGCGATGGGGTTCTTCAGCCCGTGCACGAGATGCGGGCAGGAGCTCGAGGACTACGCCTTCAAGGCAGGCAAGATCGAGATCTACCCTGGCGACCGCCTCGTGGCGTACGACGTGACCGTGCTGATACGGGGCGCGTCCGTGCTTGCACTGCCGCTCATGGTGCTGCCGCTCGCGCCGCCTGACCGCCAACCACGCATCGAGTACGTCACTGGCAACGCGACGAGCCGCGCGCGCCTCTCCCTCAACTGGCCTTATGCGGCTGGCGCCGACGCTTACGGAGACGTCGGGCTGCGCTACTACGCAGACGTGCTCCCCGGCGGGTCCGCGTTCGGCGACTTCTTCCTTGGCGGCAGCGTG
The DNA here is from genome assembly GCA_937907415.1 of uncultured Trueperaceae bacterium. The sequence goes on along the minus strand of CALCHY010000094.1, from coordinate 43,001 downwards.
CTCGAGAGTTACCTCGGCGGGTCGTTGAACCACCGCTACTACACGGAGCGCGGCAAGGGCGAGTTCTTCGTCGACTTCACGCCCGGCTTCGTCACGTACGGCGCGGGCGGCACGCTGGCGGCCGCGACCGGCGCCCTCGAACCGCTCTTCGTGGTGCGCTTCTCCTACGCGGACGAGACCGTGCTTGGGCCGCCCCAAACGAGCTTCCTGTTCAGCCGCGACGACTCGCGCAGGCCGCGCATCTGGGAAGCCAACTACTCGAGCGTGCAAGTGCAGGACGGGGTGAGGGGCACGTTCACTACGCGCGTGTTCTACGACCTCGACCCACTGGACGCCGTTAGCACCCCTAGCTATGCGAGCCGCTTCGAACCGCTGCAGACCATCGCGCGCTTGCGTGTCGAGCCGGACAAGCTTCCGGCCGACTTGGGAGGGCTGGCCCTCGAGCGTCTCTACGTAGATATCGGCGCGTTCCAAGACCGCAGCAACGCCCTCAACCGTTCAGCGGCCGTCGTGCCCATCACTAGCGGCGGGCGCCTGGTCGAGTCGCACGCGCTCGCGCTGACGCCCCTCGCCCTGTGGCCCGGCGCACGCCTCGAAGGCCGCACCGACTTCACCGGCTACTACTACGACACGGCGGAGAGGCAGGTCGAGTGGCTCAGCTACCTCGCGCTGCGGCAGGAGTTCGGGCGCTACGGCAACTTAGGGGTCAGCTACACGCGCGACGTGCGCGAGGGCGAGACCCCCTTCCGTTTCGACCTCTTCCCCTACCGCAACCGCAGCGACGTACGCGCGCAGTTGCGCCTCGACCCGCTGCCGTGGCTGCGCTTCGAGCAGGCGGGCGGCTACGTCCTCGTCGACGACCGCGACCCGACGCAGGTGGGCTGGGCGCCCCTCGAGTCGACCCTCACGCTCTTGAGTAACCTGAACTGGATCAGTCTGACCGTCAAGAACCGCTACGATCTCAAGACGCCAGACCCAGGCACGCTAGACGCGACCCTCAACCTGACCACCCGCGGCGCCTTCAGGGCGGCGCTCGAGGTCAAGCACAGCGCTGACCTGCTGAGCGCGCCTGACCGCATCACTGGCGAGCTACGCGACACGTCGCAGACGTCCGTGAAGGTGTCGGTCGGGGTGGCCGGCGCGCTAGACCTCAGCGTCGCCACCGGCTACCGCTACGCCCCAGCCACCTTGCCGATCGGCACGGTGCCAGACCATTTCGACGACCTGGAGGTGAAGCTCACGCTTGGCACCCTCGAGCACGCAGACGCCGTGCCCGGCCTCGCCGTCACGTACGCCCGCGACCTCGACCTTGGGCGCCTCAGCGCCTTCGCCGTCGAGGCTTCCGCCGAACTAAGCGTCCTGCAGTTCGACGCTAGCGAGCGCATCAGTCTGCCGACCGGTCAGCTCGCCGCCAGCAAACTACGCGTGGCATGGCCGGGCGTCGCGGCTGCTCAGGCGGAGGGCCTCCTGTGGCTCAGCACTGATTGGCTTGGCCTGCCGCAGCCTGCGCCTTACGCCCGCACGCTCACCTTCAGTGTCGAGGACGCCCCCGAACGTGGCCGTCCTAGCTGGCAAGTGCAGTTCTCGACCCTCGTCGACCCGAGCGTGGCCCCGGCAGGCGAGGACCTCGGCTACCGCAACTCCATCCTCTCCGGCCGCGTGCTGCTCGTAGACGAAGTCCTCGGACCGGCGCGCTTCAGCGTCGACGGGTTCGTCGAGCTCTTGTGGGCGGACGACCGCCAACCGACGACCTATCTGCGGCGCGGGAACCTCACGTTCGGCGTCGACCTCTACGAGCGCGTCGGCCTGCAGGGCACCGTGGGCTACTCAGGGGCATACGACTACGCGGCCGAGGTCGTGAGCTCGGGCCGCCTCACCTTGCAGGAGGTGGCACTAATGGTTCGTCCGCTCGACACCCTCTACGTTGGGGCCGTGTTCAACGAGGTGTGGGACCTCGCGGCGAGCGGCACGGGCAGCCCGGCGTTCAGCCTGCAACCGCGCTTCGTGGTCGTGTGGAACCGCTGCTGCTGGGCGCTGTACGGCTCCTGGGACTCGAAGTCGGGCGCGGTGGCGGTGACCCTGACGACCCCTGGAGCCACTCAAGGCATCGGCCACGTGTTCGATACGGGCTGGGTCATCCCTGGACGGGAACCATGAAGCGCTGCCTGGTCGCGTTCCTAGCGTTAGCTGCGCTGCTGGCGGGCTGCACGGGCACGACCGAGCCGCGGCCACCTACGCTGCTCGTCGTCGGTTACGCGGCCGCCAGCGGCCCGACCCTGGCCCTCGTCGAGGACGGTGGCCCGACCGCGGGTCAGGCTCGTCTGCAGTTCGTGGCCGGCAGTGAACGCGCGCTCATGGCCGACGCCGTGGCGATCGACGTCGAGGACCGCGATTTCACGCGCGCGAGCGCCTGGGTGCTCGTGCGCGCGCAGACTACGAGCGGCGGAGTCTTGGCGGTCCAGGCGTGGCTGCAGCGCTTCGCCGTCGCCGGCATCGACGCCGCTGCGCCGGCGGCCTTCGCGGAGGACCCGGCGCGGCGCGTGGTACTCAGCGGCAGCGGCGGCGTGCTCGTCGACCCCGGCTTGCCTGGCCGCACGGTGTGCCCGAGTGCGCTTCAGGTCACGCGCAACGGGCAGTGGGCCCTCATCCTTGACGATCCGGCGGCGTGCGGCGAGGCCGGCTTTCCAGTGCAGTGGCTGCTCAACACCGTGACTGGCAGCGCTAGCGCCTTGCGGGCCACCGCAGACGTGCTCGCGACCTCGCCTTACACCGACCAAGTCGTAGGCGGCGAACGCGGCTACTTCCTCGTGAGCGCGCCAGGCGGAGCCCAGGTTTACGCGACGGACTTCACCAACTCGGCTACCTGGCTCGGCCAAGCGCGGCTGGGCGACTCGAGCGCCCTAGTGGACATGGCTGGCAGTGGCAGCGTGCTGGTCGGGCTGACTACCAGCAGGCTGACGAGCCTTGACCTCAGCGACCCGAGCGCCACCCCAACCGCGGCGACGCTAGAGGTCAACGCCGGGCCTTGGGCGCGCCTGGTCACAGACCCGTTAGGTGCGACGACGGAAGTGCTGGTGCTCAACGGTAACCGCGTGGCGCTGCACCGCACGCCCGGAACGCCCGAGGTTGGCCCGGTGCTCGTGGCGGCGGCGGCTGGCAGCATCGACCCGATCAACCGCTTCGCCTACCTCCTCACCAACGGGTCCATCACCTTGGTCGACCTGCTAACCGGGCTCGACGAGTACGACACGCCGCTGCAATCCGGCGCCTTCGACGTCCCGGAGTTAACGCTTGCCACGGGAGCGGACGGGCGCGCCCTCGGTGTGATCACGTGGGTGCGGGCGCTCGCTACCGCAACGCCGTAAGGCGGCGGTTCAGGCCGCTCCGCTCGCGTCGCCTGAAGCTAGCGCCCCCGACTCCGCCATCGCTGCGCTCAGGCGCTCGACCGCCCCTGACGCCACGGCCCTAGCTGCGGTGCGCACCGCGCTCGTCACCGCCTTGGCGTCTGACGAACCGTGGCCGATGAAGGCGTAGCCTTGCACGCCAAGCAGAGGCTGGGCACCGTACTCTGCCGGGTCGAGGCGCTTGGCAAGAGCGCGCAACGCTGGCCGCACGAGGAGGCCACCGAGCTGCGCCCTCACGCTCGACCGCAACGCCTCTCGCACCCAGGAGAAGATGGCCTTGGCCTCACCCTCGGCTTGCTTGAGGATGACGTTGCCCGTGAAGCCGTCAGTCACCACCACGTCGACCGCGCCCGTGAACAGGTCGCGGCCCTCGACGTTGCCAACGAAGCCGAGGTTCGGCGTCGCGCTAAGCAGGGCGTGCGCGGCGCGCGTCAACTCGTTGCCCTTGCTTGGCTCCTCGCCGATGGACATGAGCCCGACCTTGGGCTTCTCGACGCCCCACATGCTGCGCACGAACGCGCTGCCCATGATGGCGAACTGCTGCAAGTAGATGGGCTTGCAATCCGCGTTGGCGCCCACGTCCAGCAGCGCGGTCGCGCCCGTGGCTGTCGGGAGGGTGGCGAGGATGGCGGCGCGCTCGACGCCCTTGATGCGTCCGAGTTCGAAGATGGCGGCCGCCATGGTGGCGCCGGAGTGCCCCATCGAGACGCAGGCCGCGGCGCGGCCGTCCTTCACCAAGCGCATGGCGACCATGACGCTGGAGTCGCGCCTGCGGCGCACGTCCGTTGCGTGCTCGTTCATGCCGATGACGTCTGACGCGTGCACGACTGGCAGGTCAACGCCCGCGCGCTCGAGCTCCTTGCGGAGCTGCGCCTCGTCCCCTACCAGCACGACGGGTAGACCAGCTAGGTGAGCGGCCACGCCTCCGTCGACTGCGGCGCGCGGCATCTGCTCGCCGCCCATGGCGTCTATGGCGATGCGTCGGCCCCTGACGGCAGGGGCGGTAGAGCGCGGGTCCGCGGTTACGGCGCTGCCTGCAGGTGTCATGAGGTGCCAGTATAGCGCCGCAGCCGTAATCGGCTGCAGCAGGGATATGCTCGCCAGGTGGACTTCCGCACCTTCGACGCCCCCGCCGGCGAGCGCCTCGACGTGGCGATCGCGCAGGCGCTCGACCTATCACGCACCTACGCCAAGGAGTTGGTAAGCGAGGGTTACGTGACGGTCGACGGCCGCCCTGTCGGCAAGGCCAGCTCGAAGATGGCGGGCAACGAGGTCGTCTCGGTCATCATCCCGCCCCCGCGCCCGATGCTGGTGGAACCGGAAGAGATCGCGCTCGACATCATCTATCAAGACGACGACCTGGTGGCCATCAACAAACCTCCTGGCTTGGTGGCGCACCCGACGGCAACGTTGCGCACCGGTACCGTCGTCAACGCCCTGCTTGGGCGCATGCCGCTCTCCAAGGAGCGCACCCAGGACCCAAGCGACGAGGCGTACCGGCCTGGCATCGTGCACCGCCTCGACAAGGACACTTCGGGCGTGATGGTGGTCGCCAAGAACGACGCCGCCCACCGGCACCTCTCGCACTCCTTCAAGAAGCGCTTCGCCGAGAAGGAGTACGTCGCCATCGTCGTTGGCGAGGTGGAGGACGGCGTCGCGGTCGACGCCGCCATCGGCCGCCATCCCGTGAGGCGCCAGAGCATGACGGTGGGTGGCGAGAACCCAAAGTCGGCAAGCACGCAGTTCCTCGTCTTGGCGCGACTGAAGGGTCACACGCTCGTCAAGGCGCGACCGCACTCCGGCCGCACGCACCAGATCAGGGTGCACCTCGCCTACCTCGGCACGCCGATCCTGGGAGACGAGCTGTACGGCAGCGCAAGCCCAGCCATCGGGCGGCAGGCGCTGCACGCTTACCGCCTCAGCGTTCCGCACCCTCGCGACGATCAGGCCGTCACCTTCAGCGCGCAAGTGCCGCTAGACATGGTAGAGGCGTGGCTGCGCCTGGGCGGCAGCTGGCCACCCCCTGGTCACGCAGACCTCTAGCGCTACAATCGCTGGCACTCCGCCACTCGGCGACCGGCCGCGCCCGCCGCCCCTTGGCAAGGCAGACGAGGTGATGTGGCATGACAGACCAACAACGTCCGCACGATGCGCCGAACCCAAGCGACCCGCCGCTCTGGAGCCTAACCAGCCTCTACCCCGCCATCGACTCACCGGCGTTCCAGGCGGACAAGCTCCTCTTACGTGAACGCGTCATCGGGCTAGAGCGCTATTTAGACGCTCACGAGGTTCGGGCTGGCGCCGCCAGCGGAGCCGGCGCCGGCAACGCCACCGTACTCGAGGGCCTGCTCGAACGCCTCGAGGGCGCGCACCTCACCATGCTCACGCTGCGCAGTTACCTTGCCGCCAGCACCGCTGTCAACGCCTTCGACGAAGCCGCGCAAGCAGAGCTCTCGGCCCTCACGCCGTACGCCAGCCGCATGGCGGCACTTGGCGCGCGCTTCCAGGCGTGGGTGAAGGAGCTGGACCTGACCGAAGTCGCGCGCCATTCCGGCCTGGTGGCGGAGAACCGCTACCCGTTGAGCCGCGAGCAGTTGGCAGGCGCTCATCTGCTTGGCGAGGAGGCGGAGGACCTCGTCGCGGAATTGGCTGACACGGGTGGAGACGCCTGGGCGCGCCTGCACAACAGCCTCATCTCGCGCGGCACGGTGCACGGCAAGGTACTCGCAGGCGGGGCGGAAGGCGAGTACGGCATGGCAGAGTTGCGCACCCTGCAGGCGAACGCCGACGAGGGCGTCAGGCGGCGCGCTTACCTCGCCGAACGCGACTTGCTGCAGCGCAACGAGCTCGCGTTCGCCGCGGCCATGAACGGCGTGAAGGGCCAGGCCGAGACGCTGGCGCGGCGCCGCGGGTGGGGTGGCGCCTTTCAGGAGAGCCTGCATCAGAACTCCGTGACCCAAGCGACGTTAGCGGCCATGCAAGGCGCCTGTGAGCAGCGCTTCGCGACCCTGCGGGACTACTTGAAGGCGAAGGCGTGGCAGTTAGGCAAGCAACAGTTGGCCTGGTACGACCTGTATGCGCCCCTGCCCCACACGAGCAGCACGCGTTACTCGTGGAACGAGGCCAAGGCGTTCGTGATCGAGCAGTTCGGCACCTATAGCCTCGAGTTGGCCGCCTTCGCGCAGCGCGCCTTCCGCGAGGGCTGGGTCGACGCGCCGCCGCGCAAGGGTAAGCGCAACGGCGCCTTCTGCATGCCAGTGCCTGCCCGTGGCGAGTCGCGGGTCATGGTCAACTTCGGCGGCACGCTCGGGGACGTCTTCACCCTCGCGCACGAGCTGGGGCACGCGTATCACAACGACTGCACCTACCGCTACGGGCGCTCGCTGCTGCAGTCGCAGACGCCGATGACGTTGGCGGAAACCGCCAGCATCTTCTGCGAGACGATCGTGCTGGAGGGCGTCCTCAACGGAGCGGACGACGCCACGCGCCTCGTGGCGCTCGAGCAGCACCTCATCCAGGCCACGCAGCTCGTCATCGACATCCACTCTCGTTACCTGTTCGAGGCCACGGTCCTCGAGCGCCGGCGCGAGCGCGAGCTCAGTGTCCCTGAGCTCAAGCAGATCATGGCGGACGCGCAGGCGCGGACCTACGGCGACGCCCTCAACGAGGCGGAACGCCACGACCTGATGTGGGCGCACAAGGGCCACTACTACTCAGCCGACTTGTCGTTCTACAACTACCCGTACACGTTCGGTTTCCTGTTCGGGTTGGGGCTCTACAAGGTGTACAAGCAGGACAAGGACGCGTTCATCGGCCGCTACGACGAGTTGCTTGCGAGCACTGGCATGGCTGGCGCTGCCGACTTGGCGCGCGGGTTCGGGATCGACATCGAGGACGAGGCGTTCTGGCGCTCGAGTCTCGACGTCGTAGAAGAGCGAGTGTTAGCCTTCCAGCTGTTAACTGAAAGGGTAACCAGATGAACTACCGCGATCTTTTCGACCTCACCGGCCGCGACGTCCTGGTCATCGGAGCTGGTTCCGGCATCGGCCGCGCCACCGCCCAGGGCCTAGCCGACTTCGGCGCCATCGTCACTTGCGCAGACTCGAACGAGGACTCGGCCACCTCTGCGGCCGCCGAACTTCACGCCTTGGGTTACGAGGCCAACGCGGCCACGGTCAACATCACGGACGCGACCGCCGTCGAGGACCTGGTCAACGGCATGAGCGGCCTCGACGCCGTCGTGTGCACGCCGTCGATCAACGTGCGCAAGCCACTGCTCGACATCAGTGGTGAGGAGTTCGACCGCGTCATCAACGTGAACCTCAAGGGCAGCTTCAACGTCATGCGCTCAGCAGGCAAGCGCCTCGCGGCCCAGGGCAAGGGCAGTGTCGTGTTCTTCTCCAGCATCCGCAGTCAGGTCGTCGAGCCCGGCCAGGGCGTTTACGCCGCCACCAAGGCCGGCACCCTGCAGATGATCCGGGCGTTGGCTTCCGAGCTCGGCCCGCAAGGCGTGCGCGCCAACGCCGTCGCGCCTGGCGTCGTTGAGACTCCCCTGACGCAACAGATCAAGAACCAACCGGAGTGGTACGCCGCGTACGCGAACAAGAGTGCCCTAGGCCGCTGGTCGCAACCTAGCGAACTCGTCGGCGCCGTCGTCTTCCTCGTATCAGACGCCGCCTCGTTCGTGACGGGCTCCCTCCTCTACGTTGATGGCGGTTGGACCGCACAGGACGGCCGCTTCACCCCACCCCTATGAGTGCGGAAGCTCGGGAAGCGGCCTTCCCGACCGACCTCGCTAGGCGCGCAGCTGCCGCCGTCGATCCGCAGCGGGTAGCCGACTTGGCGCAGGGGCTCGTGCGGGTGCGGAGCGTCTACGACGAGGCGCAGGGCACCACAGAAGCTGGGGCCGCCGCCTTCGTCGCCGACTACCTCAGGTCCGTAGGGCTCGAGCCCATCGTCGAGGAGGCCGCCCCAGGCAGGCCTAACGTCGTGTGCGACTGGCAGGGCAGTAGTTACGACCAGACGAAGCACCGCACCCTCATGTTCGAGGGGCACACGGACGTCGTTACAGAGGGCGACCCAGGCAAGTGGCGGATCCCGCCGTTCGAGGGCCGCATCGTAGGCGACGTGCTGCACGGCCGCGGCACGGCGGACATGAAGGCCGGCGTCGCGGCTTGCCTGGCGGCGCTCGAGGCGATCAGGGCGGTCGCTCCGGACCTACCCGGTCGCATCCGCCTCGGGATAGTCGCAGACGAGGAGGGCATGATGCTCGGCATCAAGCACTTCATCAACCAGGGTTGGGCGGACGAGGTTAGCGGCTGCATCGTCGCCGAGCCGGAAGAGAACGAGCTGTGCCTGTTCCAGAAGGGCGCCATGCGCGTGAACGTGCGCGTCGTCGGCGTCATGAGCCACGGCGCGATGCCGTACGCCGGCGTCAACCCTAACCGCGGCGTTGCGGACCTCATCGTTGCGCTCCGTGACTTCGAGCGACGCGAGCAGGCGCGCCTCGGTGAGCACGAGTTCCTCGGGCTGCCTTGGATAACCCCGACCGTCGTGCGTTCGCCCGCTCACGGCGAGGCGCAACTCAACGTCATGCCTGAAGAAGCGTACGTCGCGCTTGACATCCGCACCGTGCCCGGCCAGGACCACGCCGAGATCGAGGCCGAGTTGCGCCGGATCGGCGCGGCCATCGAGGCTGCTACCGACCGCCTGCACTTGCACTTCGACGTGTTCGAGTCGCGTCCATGGACCCAAACAGAGGCAACGGACCCGCTCGTCGCGGCGCTCGAGTCCGTCTACGCTGGCGTGTTCGGGACGGCGCCGCGCTATGGCGGAGTGCCTGGAGCGACGGACGGCACCTTCCTGTGGGCCTGGCGGGACATACCGGTGGTTACGGTGGGCCCAGGCGACCGCACCATCCCGCACCAGGTCGACGAGTTCGTGCGCCTAAGCGAAGTCGTTGCAAGTGCTCGCCTATACGCCGCCGCTGCGGTAACTTATCTGACGTCAGACAGTTGAGCCGGGCGGGCTAGGCGCCACGCCGACGCGCGCCGCCATGCCTACCGGCGAATCGACGACCTAGAGGAGTCAACACATGTCTACTCAACCTTCCAAGCCTTTCCTCTCCCGCGCGTTGGGTGCGGCAGTGCTCGCGTTCGCGCTGCTGGCAGGCACTGCGGTCGCTGAGGACCCTGCACCGGTAACCGGCGGCACGGTCACGGTGGCGATCACCGCCGACCCGCCCGGTTGGGATCCGACCGCCAGCACCTCACAAGAGATCCCGCGTGTCATGTACAACAACGTCTTCGAGGGCCTCGTCAAGTTCGACCGCACTGGCGCCATCGTGCCGGGGCTCGCAGAGTCTTACGACGTCTCGGAGGACGGTCTCACCTGGACCTTCCACCTGCGTCAGGGCGTCAAGTTCCACGACGGCAGCGACTTCAGCTCCGCCGACGTCGTCGCCAAGTTCGAACGCGCCCAGGACCCCGATTCCGGCCATACGCACCCCGAGTACTACGCGGACATCACCAACATCGCTGCGCCGGACGCCAACACCGTCGTGTTGACCCTCGGCCAACCGAGCCGCGGCCTGCTCTACAACTTGGCGCGCCCTGACTCCATCATCTACCCGGCGGCTAAGGCCGAAACTCAGCGCTCCGAGCCCATCGGCACTGGCCCGTTCAAGTTCGCCTCGTACACCGAAGGCGCGGAAGTCGTGCTCGAGCGCAACGCCGACTACTACATCGCCGGCGTTCCGTACCTCGACAAGGCCGTCTTCAAGATCATCGGCGACCCCAACACGCGCTTCGCTGCGCTGCAGGCAGGCGACATCGACTTCATCGGCGTCGCCGTCCAACCAGAGCAGTTCCTGCAGGTCGTTAGCAGCCCCGAGCTGAAGGGGACGGAGGGCACCGCTACCACCGAGATCACGGTAGCGATGAACAACACCCGTGCGCCGTTCGATGACGTGCGCGTGCGCCAGGCCATCACCATGGCCATCGACAAGGACACCATCGTGCAGGGCGCCATGTTCGGCCTCGGCACCGTCATCGGCTCGCACATGAGCCCGTCGGAGCCTTACTACATCGACCTTTCCGGCACCTACCCATACGATCCCGTCCGCGCACGCGAGCTCCTCGCCGAGGCCGGTTACGCTGACGGCTTCACCATCCACTTCGAACTGCCGGAGCCTTACAACATCGAGCGCCGCAGCGGCGAAGTCGTGGCGCAGATGCTGCGCGAAGTCGGCATCACCGTCGAACTGAGCGTCGTCGAGTGGGCGACTTGGATAGAGCGCATCTTCCTTGGCGGCGATTACGACATGACGATCATCGGCCACTCTGAACCGCGCGACATCAACGTCTACGCCAACCCCGGCTACTACTACCACTACGACAACCCAGCCATCGGCGACCTGCTCGAGCGCGCAGAGGCCGCCGCAAGCGCTGAGGCCGAGACTGCCGCATACCAGGAGATCGCGGAAGTCATCGCCCTGGACGCCGTCAACGTCTGGCTCTTCTCGCCGCCCTACCTGGTGGCTGCCAGGCAGAACGTCTACGGTTTCTGGCAGGACCAGCCGACGCCAGCCATCGACGTTACCGAGGTCTTCAAGACCAACTGAGTAGGCGCATGGTCCCTGACGTGGGCCACTGAGCACCGCGGGGCGGCGCACGAGCAACGCGCGCCGCCCCGCCTGCTGCCCGCCCGGCGGGCCCACCCGTGAGAGGAAGTCAAGCACAGCATGTTGGCCTTCACCATCCGGCGCTTCATCACTGCCCTCATCAGCGTGTGGCTCGCCAGCCTGGTCGTGTTCTCCGCCATCATCGCCGTGCCTGGCGACCCCGCCGCCATCATCCTCGGCTTGAACTCGAGCCCAACGGCGCGCGCCGCCCTAAGCGCCAAGCTCGGCCTCGACGTGCCTGCGCCGCAGCGTTACGTGCGCTGGCTCGGCAACGCGCTCAAAGGCGACCTCGGCGAGAGCATCAACTACCAGCAACCCGTCGCCAAGCTCATCGGGGCGAGGCTCCAAGTCTCCGTCCCGCTTGCGCTTGGAGCGGCGCTCGTCGCCACCCTGTTGGCCATCCCGCTAGGCATACTCGCCGCCATGAAGCGTGGCACCCTCATGGACCCGCTAGTCACCACCCTGTCGCAAGTCGGCGCCGCCGTGCCCAGTTTCTGGCTCGGCCTTATCTTCATCCTGTATTTCGCGGTTCAACTCAAGGTGCTGCCGGCAGGCGGCTTCACCCCGTTCGGCACCGACCCCGTCAAGTGGTTCAAGGGCCTCGTGCTACCGGTGCTTGCCCTTGGGCTCGGCCAAGCCGCCGTGATGACACGCATGACGCGCGCCGCCATGCTCGACGTGCTCAGCCAGGACTTCGTCCGCACGGCCAAAGCCAAGGGCGTTGGGCCAAGGTCCGTCGTGTTGAAGCACGCGCTGCGCAACGGCATGGTGACCATCATCACCATCCTCGGCTTGTCGCTCACCAACGTGTTCATCGGCTCCATCGTCATCGAGCAGGTGTTCGCGCTGCCGGGCATGGGGCGGTTGGCGCTCACGGCCATCGGCACGCGCGACTTCCCCCTGTTGCAGGGTGAGATCCTCGTGTACGCCGCCACCATCGTCGCGCTAGGGTTCCTCGTCGACCTCTCATACGGGCTACTAGACCCGCGCATCAGGTACGCGTGATGGCGCGCGCCCGCAAGCTGATCAAGCGCGCGAACCTCATCGTCGGCGCCGTGCTCGTCGGCACCGTGGTCGCCGCGGCGCTCCTCAGCTTCGTATGGCTACCCACTAACCCCCTCTCGATGAACTTCGCCAGCCAACTCAAGCCGCCGTCGGCCGCGTTTCCGCTCGGCACCGACCACTTCGGGCGCGACCTGCTATCGCGGCTGCTCGTTGGCGCTAGGTCGACGCTCTACGTCGGCGTGATCGCCGTTGGGCTCGCTCTAAGCGTCGGGAGCGTGCTCGGCGCGCTGGCTGGCTACCTCGGCGGCGTGGCCGATGAAGTGATCATGCGCGTCGTTGACGTGGCATACGCTTTTCCCGCCATCCTCATGGCGCTATTGCTCGCAGCCGTATATCAACCAGGCACGCTAACCGCGATGATCGCCATCGGCATCGCCACGGTTCCCGTGTTCGGGCGCATAGCTCGCGCCAGCGTGCTCAGCCTCAAGGAGCGCGAGTACGTCGAGGCGGGTCGCGCCCTCGGGGTTAACCACGGCAGGCTCCTCTTCCGCCACATCTTGCCTGGCGCCGTCGGCCCGCTCGTCGTGCAGGGCAGCCTCAGTCTGGCGGTCGCGGTGCTGGCGGAGGCCGCGCTCTCGTTCCTCGGCCTTGGCACCCCACCAGACGTGCCCAGTTGGGGCAACATGCTGCGCGAAGCGCAGGGCTTCATGACGATGAGCCCCTACCCCGCCCTCGTGCCTGGCCTGGCGATCGTCTGGACGGTGCTCGGTTGGAGCTTACTTGGTGACGGCCTACGCGACTGGTGGGACCCGCGCGGTTGAGGCACGGCGCCTGACGTAGACGGCGCCCCACAACAACCCGAAAGTGGCGGCGAGCAGCGAAGCCAACAACACGCCGAGCTTGGCGGCGCCGAGCAGGTTGGCGTCCGAGAACGCCAGGTTAGCGATGAAGATCGACATGGTGAACCCGATGCCGGCCAGGAGCCCGACGAGCCACACGCCGCCCCAGGTGACGCCTGGCGGTAAGCGCGACAGGCCCGTACGCACCATGAGCATGGTCACGCCAACGACTCCAAGGGGCTTACCCAAGACGAGCGCCAAGACCACGCCTGCCATGACCCATTGCGCGCCGCCACCGCTGAGGTCCACGCCTCCGATGCTGACGCCCGCGTTGGCTAGAGCGAAGAGCGGCATTATGCCGTAAGCCACCCACGGGTGCAGTCCGGCCTCTACCCTCACGACCGGTGGCAGCAGTTCACGCCGCGCCACGCGCAACTGCCGCATGGGCGCCGCGAGGTTCTCCTTGTCGCCGCCACCTGCCCGCTGGGTCAGGTCGCTCGCGACGCGTTGCAGGGTGGCAAGCGGTCGTTCGCGAGTGCGCGCCGGCAGCACGGGGGTCATGAGGCCAAGCACCACGCCCGCGAGGGTCGGGTGGGCGCCCGTGATCAGCAACCCGACCCAGATGACCGCTCCAGGCGCGATGTAGGCGTACGCGGCCCCAACCCCCAGCTGTTGCAGCGCGAGCACGAGCAGCACGCCGACCGCGGCGATGATGAAGCCCCTGTAGTCGAGTCCACCCGAGTAGAAGACGGCGATTATCAGCACGGCCACGATGTCGTCGATGATGGCAAGCGCGAGGAGGAAGATGCGCACGGTCGGGGGTATCGAACGACCGAGCAGCGCGAGGACCCCGACGGCGAACGCGATGTCCGTCGCCGTCGGCACCGCCCAGCCGAGCTGGCGCGTGGCGTCCATGTTCAAGCTCACGTAGATGAGGGCCGGCACGAGCACGCCGCCGAGGGCGGCCGCCACCGGCAACGCCGCGCTCCGCAAGTTGCTGAGCGCGCCCTCGTGGAGTTCGCGGCGGATCTCCATCCCGACGACGAGGAAGAACACCGTCATCAGACCGTCGTTGATCCAGAAGTGAAGCGACTTGGAGAACTCGAAGGAACCTACTCCGAAGGAGAGCGGCAGCTCCCAGAGCGCGTGATAGCTGGGTGCGGCTGGCGAGTTCGCCCAGATGAGTGCCGCGGCAGCGGCGGCAAGCAAGGCGAGGCCACTAACGGCCTCTATACGTAGGAAGCGTTCGAGTCTAGCGAAGGCGCGCTCCGCGAGCGCTTGGGCGCGCGGCACAACTTGCCGCTCGTCTTGCTGGTGCATAGTCGGTGTAACTCCCGCGTTCCGCGCGGCGGCCCGACCAGCGCATCTACCTGTTCGACCGCCTAGTGCGGCGAACACCCGGTGGCACTCTACCAGTAAGTTCTCGACCGCAGTGCCGCCCAGCCCTATAGGAGAGCGTGGTGCACTAGGCAAAAGCCTAGTGCACCACCATCACTGCAAGCCAGCTATGCGACAATCGTGAGAGCAAACACTAACGGCACCACTGGTAGGGATCGCCCCCGCGTCAACTGGGCTGTCCCGCACCTACGTAACTTCCTGTTACGTCGTTTTCACAGGCTGTGAGGGGCAACCGGCATGGGAAGAGGCTGGAGGACAAGGGTTCAAGACGAGCTGACCAAGCTCCCAAGCAGGGCCCTGCTAAGTTGCAGCCGCCAGAGCGGTATCGAAGCCATCTGCGAGGCCTTGAACGGCAGGGAGCTACCGTTGGTGTCGGTCTGGGTATCTCAGACGCCGGTAACGGAAGGAGCGCTCGTCGCAGCACTCAAGGCTTCGATAGCCAGGTCGCTTGGACCGTCGCTAACCATCGATGCCACCTCGTTAGCCCAGATGAACGCCGTCTTGTGCGAGTACCAGCGCTACGTCGGACCCATACGCCTCATCATCGGTTGGGCGGGCGCGCTTGGGCCGTTCGTGACCGCGTTGACCAGCCGACTAGACTCTCGCAGCGAGCTGATCGTCGTCCACGACGAGGCAGAGCCGCCCATCGAGTTCGAAGGGCTAACGGCGTGCGAGTTGCCAAGCCTCAAACTAACGCTCGAGGAAGCCACCTTCGAGGCAGGCAACCGGCTCTCCCAGGCAGAGTTGGCTAAGGTCCTCGCGGCCTGTGACGGCAGCTACCTTGGGCTACAAGCCGCCCTCTTCGGACTGGCGGCACCAAGCAGTGGCGCGGCGCTCGAGCAACACGGCGCCAACTCCCTGCTGCCCGCTCAGATCGTCGATGGCTTCGTGAACCGCGCCATGTGGACGGCCGCCTTCGACTGGAGCTGCATGTGGACTCCCGACCGGCTCCCTGCCATCATCGGCCAAGCAGGGAACGCGCTATTCAACCAAGGCGAGCACGCGTACTTGCTCGGGCGGCTCTCAGGAGTCCCCAGCGAGATCAAGAACCACCCCGAGCTCGCCTTCTGGCGCTTCGCCGCCGCCTGCGCCGTCGGCCAACAGTGGTTGCTGATGCCACGCGTTCGGCAGATCCTGCTGCAGGCCGAGGCGCCGCAACTGCGGGCCACCGTCGCCATGGCACACCCGGGGCTAGACATGTTGTCGGAGACGAGCAGGGCGATCGCTGGGGCAGAGACGCCCGTAACGCTCCGCGCGCACGGTTTCGCCCTCGGCATGCAAGGCGAACGCGACATGCCGCTCGTGATGTTCAGAGAAGCCATGCGCCTCGCCGAGTTCGAGGGCGCTCACCACCTAGTCATCGCCTGTGGCATCGACATCGCCCAACTAGAGATCCGCAGGGGCAGGTATCACGAGGCCGCCAACTGGGCCAGGTGGGCCGTCTCCGAGATGGTCCGCCGCAAAGTCCGCGACCATACGCGCAGGCTATCCGCAGTGGCTACCCTCGCGTACGTAACGTTGCTGATCGGAGACGCCGCCGAGGCGCGCGCCATCCTCGACGGGGTCGAGGCAGGCGCCGAGCTGATCAACGTGCCTGGCCTCGAGGCGCTCGTCTCCACCATGGGAGACGTCGACCTCGTCACCGGCGACCTCGGCAGGTCGGAGTCCATGTACCAGATGCACTTCGAGGCCGCCCCGATGGAGGTGTCAGCCGTAACCGCCCTAGACTTGGTGGCTCTGAGGCTCGCTCAGAACGACCTCGACCAGGCCGAGATAATCGCGGACCGGGCGTACGTGATCAGTAGAGGCGGCTCGGCGCAAGAGCGAGCGCTCGGGCAGCTCCTACGCGGCATGGTGTGGGCGAGGAAGCTCGACGAGAACGCCGCAACCGAACTACGGGCCGCGCTAGACGCACTGCTACAGGAGGGGACGGCGGTTCACATCGCTCAAGCCGCCTGCTGGGCCGCCATATGCAAGTTCGAGAGCAACGACCACGTGGCTGCAACGAAGATTCTGAGTGACTACGCGACTTACCTTGACCCACTAAGCGACTCCGGTTGGCAGCTCTTGAGCGCGAACCACCCGCGCCTAGCCGAACTGCGCGCGGTCAACGCCAAGAGTAGAGCCACCATCGGACTGCAGTTCCTCGGAGGACAACACCTGCAAACCCAGTCAGGGCAAGTGCAGTTGTCCAAGCGCAACTCCGAGATCATCGCGCTCCTAGCTGCGAACCCTGAGGGCCTCAGCGCAGAGCGCCTGCACGCGTACCAGCACGGCGACGAAGGCGACGCCAGCCGCACCAAGGTCGCCGTCTCGCGACTGAGAAAGGTGCTCCCCATCTCGAGCTCGCCTTACAGGATCGACTTGCCGTTCCGCGCCGACTTCGTAGAACTCCTAGATTGCCTAGCTAGCGGCGACTTCCAGGCGGCCCTCAACCTCTACCGCGGCGTGCTGCTCCCAGGCTCGGACGCGCCCGCCATCATCGACCTGCGGCAGTTCATCGAGGAGTCGCTCAAGCAGGCTATCTTGGCGTCAAACGACAGTGACGCGCTGATCCAACTCGGTACCACCCTAGACGCGGACCTGGAGGTCTGGCTCTCCGCCCGAGCCAGCCTCCCGCCAACCGACTATCGTCAGTCGGCGATCACCGCCCGCATCCGCAGGATCCGGGCCAACTGGAGCGACTGACGGCGCCTCGTATGGTCCCGCCTTGACATGCCCTAAGCTCTGCGCGTAAACTGGCTTTTGCGTCACCAGCGGGCCTCAGTCCGCTGAGCGGATAAAGAACGGCGCGGGGTGGAGCAGTCTGGTAGCTCGTCGGGCTCATAACCCGAAGGTCACAGGTTCAAATCCTGTCCCCGCAACCAACGCACTCTTAGGGCCACCCAAGCGGTGGCCCTAAGACGTTTCGACCCGCACCGAGCCAAGGCGGGCCGCCGTGGCCGCTTGCAGGAAGGCAGAATGAGTACCAAGCAGACCACCAGCGCGCTCAACCGCAGCTCTGCCAAGCAAGCTCGCGCGATCGCCCCCCTCACACTGCTGGTAGTCGTCGGCGCCCTCATGACCGTCAGCGCCCTCGCCACCGACGCCATGCTGCCCGCGTTCCCCGCCATGGCCGCCTACTTCGGGGTGAGTGACGCCTCCATCCAGAGCGTCGTCAGCGTCTTCATGCTGGGTTACGCCCTACCCCACCTCATCGTCGGGTCGCTAGCTGACCGCTTCGGCAGGCGCCCGGTACTCCTCGTCGGGCTCGGCATCTACCTGATCGGCTCCGTAGTGTCTTGGGCGTCCCCGACGCTCACCATGCTCCTCCTTGGACGTTTCGTGCAAGGCCTCGGCGCCTCGGCTGGACCTATCCTCGCCCGCGCCGTGCTGCGCGACCTCTACCAGGGTCGGGAGCTTGGGCGCATGCTCTCCTTCGCGATGATCTTCTTCGCCGCGGCCCCGCTGCTGGCGCCGGCCGTCGGGAGCCTGCTCCTCAACGTCGCAGAGTGGCGGGCCATCTTCCTGTTCCTCGTCGCCGTTGCCGTTGCCCTGGCACTGCTCGTGTGGTTAGTGCTGCCGGAGACCGCCGTGGAGCGCGACCCGAACGCGCTGAGGCTACGCGGCATCTGGACGAACGGGCGCCTCATCTTCACCAACCCGACCTCGGCCTGGACGGTCGTCGTCATGGCGCTCTCTTACGCGGGCCTCATGGCGTACCTGTTGTCTGCGCCGGCTCTCTACATGGGCTACTTCGGGCTGGACGCGACCGGCTTCGCCATCGTGTTCGCGGGCGTGGCGTCCACCACGTTCTTCGCTCAACCGCTGAACGTCAGGCTGTTGAGGCGCTACGCGCCAGCCGACATCCTGCGCTTCACCGCGCCTGCCTTCGTCGTCGTAAGCCTCGTGCTGGTCGCGCAAGTCGCGCTCGGCGCAGTCACGCTCTGGTCGTTCGTCGTCAACCTCATGGCGTTCTTCGTTACCTTCTCGCTCATCCTAGGGAACGGCACCGCCGTTGCCCTCGACCCGCACAAGCAGCGGGCAGGCATGGCGTCCGGGCTGATGGGCTTCGCTCAGCTGTCGTTGGGCACGGCACTCGGCAGCTTCGTGGCAGCGTTCGCTGACCAGGGGCCACTCCCGCTAGCGCTCGGTCTCGCCGTCCTCTCCCTGCTCGCGTATCCGGCCCTCAGCGCAGCTTTCAGGCGCAAGGCCGTCTGACAGGGCTCGCAAGCGGGGCGCCAAAGAACTAGCATGGTCGGTAGGCCGAAGTCGGCCGCGAGAGGAAAGACTTGAGCGAAGAACGAGTACAAGACGGTGCCGCCAACCCATTCGGCGGTGAAGGGCGACCGACGCGCAGTGGCTTCGTTGCCATCGTCGGTAAGCCCAACGTGGGTAAGTCCACGCTCCTGAACACCATGCTGGGCGTGAAGGTCGCTCCCATCACCCCGAAGCCGCAGACTACCCGGCGCGGCGTGCGGGGCATCTACACGGATCTCGATCGCCAGCTAGTGTTCGTAGACACGCCCGGGTTCCACAAGGGAGCCGGAAGCGCGCTCGACCAGGCCATGCACCGCGAGGTGCGTGACGCCATCATCGACGTCGACGCCGTCCTCTGGGTCGTAGACCTGCGCAGGCCACCGAACGACGAGGACAAGTCCGTAGCGCGGCTCCTCGGCGGTGCGCTTGGCCCCATCCCGCTGATCATCGTTGGCAACAAGGTCGACGCGGCCAAGTACCCGGACGAGGCGCTGCAGCTCTACAAGGACCTCGCGCCGCAAGCGAAGCGCGCGTTGTCGATCTCCGCCCTGAACGACCCGAAGGCCGTCTACGCCCTGCGCGACGACCTGATGGACCTCCTCAACGAGGGCCCCTTCTTCTATCCAGCCAACATCCGCTCGGACCAGTCACGTGAGCAGTGGGCTGGCGAACTCATCCGCGAGGCGGCCATGATCCACTTGCGCGAGGAGCTGCCTTACAGCGTTGCCGTGCAGGTGACGTCATGGGAGGACGCGAAGGACGGCCACCCCATCGTGATAACGGCAGAGATCTGGGTCGAGAAGACGGGTCACAGGCGCATAGTCATCGGCAAAGGCGGCGCCATGGTCCGCGAGATCGGCAAGATGGCCCGCAAGCAGCTCGAGATCTTCATCCAGGATCAGATCTACCTCGACCTTGAAGTCGTGGTGCGCTCCGCTTGGCGCGAGGACCGCGAGGCCCTCCGCGAGTTGGGTTACGAGCCTTGAGGGCGTGCCGCTAGCCGCCCGCTGGCGGTCCCTCGAGCGCCTGCCAGCGCCCAGGGGGCGTGACGCCATGCCTGGCGTCTACGAGTTAGCTAACGCCGAGCGCAGCGTCATCTACATCGGCCAGTCGGCCACTGACGTTCCGAACCGCATCAGGCAACATCTCGCGAGGGGTGGTTGCGTCGCACAGAACGTCTGCTTCTGGCGCTACGCTTACACCGCCGTGCCGCAGGCCGAGGAAGCGCGCCTCCTAGAGGAGTACCGCGCGGCTAACAGTGGCGCACTGCCGACGTGCAACCGCGCGACGCCGCTACCGCGGGACGCCCGCAGGCGCGCAAGCGAGCGGTTCGGTAGCAGTAACTAGTAAAGATGAGCACAGCGTGGCAGTCGGCTCAAGAAACACCGATTCCCATCGGATTCAAGTGAGAACCCTGACTTGTCGCCTCGAAATCGGCGTGATATAACCGGGCAGGCGAGGAGAACGCAATTCTCTCTTCTCAGATTCGTTTGGAGGGTTCGCATGCGCAAGTTTCTGGTTACCCTGATCGCCGTCGCCGCCCTTGGTGCCGGTGCAGCCTTCGCCCAAAGCGGAATGTGGGCCGGTGTTAGCGCCGGTTACCCAGGTGCCGCGCTCCACTTCGGCATCGACGACGTCGCGCCCAACCTGGCCGTCCGCCTCAACGCGGGCTACAACTACATCGGTACCGGCGGCTTCGCCCTCGGCGCGGATGTCCTCTACGACCTCGCGGTCGACATGGGCGACGCCCCGATCCAGGTGTACGTCGGTGGCGGCGTCGGGCTCGGTATCGGCTCTGGCGTAGCGCTCGGCATCAACGCCTTCGTCGGTGGCGAGTTCAGCCTCGCTAGCGCTGGTCTCCCACAGGGCGGCGTCTTCCTCGAAGTCGGCCCGTCCATCGGCGTCATCCCGTCGTTCGGCTTCGGCGTCGCTGGCCGCCTCGGCTTCAACTACCACTTCTAAGCGCACTAACCCCTAATGCAAGGCGCCCCGCGGGTCACACCGCGGGGCGCTCTGCGTTAGGGAGCTGAACCGCTTAGCCGACCAGGTAGAGCAACTCCATGAGGGCCGCGGGCACCTCCACGTCCTTCAACCCACGTTTCTTGACGCTGAAGCCGGGCGGGTAGCGCGTCGGCTCGACCTGAAACGGCAGGGCCTTCAGGCGCTTGGCGTCGTAATCGAGCGACTCGAGGTCATCGCGCATCGAAACCTGCACGTCCGTCATGTGCTCCTTGATGGTCGCGACGCCCTTCGCGCCAGCCAGCAGGCGCAGGCGCGTCAGCTCGACGAACGCCCTCACCTCGGGCGAGAACGGTCCGTACGCCTCGCGCATCTCCTTGGCTATGCGGTTGACCTCAGCCAAGCTGGCGGTGGCTGCTAGCCGGCCGTAGTAGTTGATGCGCACGGCGTCGTCTTGAATGTAAGTGGGGCTCAGGCGCGCGTCCAACGAGAGATCGACCGTCACTTGCGGCACCTCGGCCGCGCGCAGCTCGCCCTTGAGCTTGGCCACCTCTTCGGCCAGCATCTCCGTGTAGACCGCGAGCGACACCGCGCTGATGTTGCCGTGCTGCTCTGGCCCCAAGAGGTTGCCAACGCCGCGGATCTCCATGTCCTTCTCGGCTAGCAAGTGACCGGAGCCAAGGTCGTTCAGCTCCGCGATGGCGTAAAGCCTGCGTTGCGCCTGCTCCGTCAACCTGCCAGGGTAGAGCATGTATGCCCACGCTTCCGTCTCGCGCCTGCCGACGCGTCCGCGCAACTGGTAGAGCTGCGCCAGGCCGAGGCGGTCGGCACGTTCGATGAGCAGCGTGTTGGCGCCAGCGATGTCTAGGCCCGACTCGACGATGGTGGTCGAGAGGAGCACGTCGTACGCGCCCTCCTCGAAGCCGAGGATGATCTCCTCGAGTTCGGCCTCCCCCATCTGCCCGTGCGCCACACCGACGCGTGCCTCGGGCACGAGTTGCCCGAGTGTGCGAGCTCGAAGGCCGATGGAGCCGATACGGTCGTGGATGTAGAAGACCTTGCCACCGCGCTCCAGCTCGAACAGCACCGCCTGGCGCACCACCAGCGGGTCGTACGGTTGCAGCACGGTCTGGATGGGTTTGCGGCCCTGCGGCGGCGTCATGATCTGCGACACGTCGCGCAAGCCGACCAAGCTCATGTAAAGCGTGCGCGGGATGGGCGTGGCTGATAGCGACAGCACGTCGAGGTTCGCCTTGAGGCCCTTGAGGCGTTCCTTCTGCCCGACCCCGAAGCGGTGCTCCTCGTCAACGATGAGCAGGCCAAGGTTCTTGTACTCGATGGCCTCGTTGAGCAGCCTATGCGTGCCCACCACGATGTCGACGGTGCCTTCCTTGAGGCCCTTGAGCGCCGCCCGCGCTTGCGCGTCGCTCGTGAAGCGCGACAACATCTCGATGCTGACGGGCAGACCAGCGAAGCGCTCGCGGAACGTCTCGAAGTGCTGGCGCGCAAGCACCGTGGTAGGCACGAGCACGGCCACCTGCGCTGAGTTGCCGACGGCGCGGTGCGCTGCGCGGATGGCGACCTCCGTCTTACCGAAGCCCACGTCGCCGGAGACGAGCCGCTCCATCGGCACTTCGCGCTCCATGTCTTGCAGCACGGCGGCGACGGCGTCGCGTTGGTCGCGCGTGAGCACGAACGGGCAGTTCTGCTCGATGAGCACGTCCCACTCAGGCACTGCTGGCAGCTTCGTGCCCTTGCTGACTTGGCGCTTCGCGTAGGTCTTGATGAGTTCGGCTGCTAGTACCTCCGCGCTCGCCCGCGCCTTCTCGCGCGCCCTCGCCCACTCGTTCGTGCCGAGGGTAGAGAGCCGCGGCGGGTCGTCGGTCGTGCCTGGGTGCCGGCGAAGGAGGGGCAGCAGCTCGACTGGCAGGTAGAGTTTGCCCTCGCCCGCGTACTGCAGTTGCAGGTAATCACGCACGACCCCGACTACGGTGCGCGGCTCGAGCGCCACGAAGCGCCCGATGCCGTGATCCGGGTGGATGAGGTAGTCACCGACGGTCAGCTGGGCGGCGTCGTGGACACGCTTGCCAGCGAGCTTGGTGGCCTTGCGGCCACCCTGGTAGCCGTAGAGGAGTTCCTCCGTGAGGACGACTTCCTTGCGAGTATCCGACTTGTAGCCGCCCTCGGCGCCTGGCGCCAACATCAGCGTGATCTTGCCAGGGTGGCTCTCGACGTGGTTGCGCCAATGCGACTCGAACGTGTCGATGACGCGCTCCCTCAGGTAGCGGCCAGAGCGCTCGAACTTCAGGAGGAGCTGCACGGAGTAACCGTCCCGCAACCACATGTGCAAGTCGCTAGTGAGGTCGCTCAGCTTGCCACGGTAGTAGGGCAGCGCGTCTAGGCCGGGCCTGCTGTCCTCGAGGCCTACGAGTGGGTCGCGGCCGAACGACACGACCTCGCGCTCGGCCAGATGCCGCCACAGCCAGTCGTTGGCGTCTGCGCTCAAGTCGCCTGGGTAGAGTTCCGGTGCGTCGAGGAACACGGTTCCTGGCACGGTGGCCAGCAGGCGGGTGGTCAGCTCCTCAAGCGTTGCCTCAGAGAGACTCCTTGGAGCCAACACGATGCGCTCCAACGCCACCCCTGCGCCAGTGAGGGCGTCCAGTTCATCGCCGAAGAACTCGAGCCGCACGCTGCCAGGTGGGGCGTCTGGGAACGTCGTGACGTCGTCATCGTCGGCCTCGTCTTCCGACTGCGGCAGCGCCTCGCGGTAGATGGTGACAGTGTCGCCACGCACCGTGAAGCCGGGAGCAGCGTCGCGCGTGAAGCCGTACGCCACCAGTCGCTCTAGGAGGGCATCGCGGGGGTAACTACGGCCCTTGATGAGTTCGAAAGCGTAGCTCTCCGGCCGCTCGGGGAACGCCGCCAACGCGTGCCCCAAGGTTAGTACGACCTTCTCGTGCTTCTCGTGCCAATCGGCGAGGGTCGGGTCGATGGAGCGCAGCGACCCGAACAGGTGGCTGTCCTGGAACAGTCCCACCCTGTCCTCGGTAGTGACGAGCACGGCGGGGCCAGAGTGGCGCGCGAAGGTCATGAGCCGCGCGACGGCGGAAACGCCGAGGTAGCGCCCGCCAGCAGCTACCTCTGGTGCGGCTGCATTCGGTGCTTCGACGACTATGCTTGGCGCGCTGCCTTGTTCACTCACAGATCGACCTTCCCGTGGGCGGCATGCCTCCGCCCCCGCGAAGCCTTACTCCGTGCTGGAGTCGTCTTCCGGGTGGTCGAGGGCTAGGCGATACGCTTCGTTCCTTGGCACGCCGAGGGCGAGCAGCGCATCGCGCAATAGCCTACCGCGAACTCCCGCGCCCGCCAGTGCCGTAGCTTGAAGGGCGGCTGGCGCTGAATCGGCCGGGTCTGCGTCGGGCGCGGGGCCTACCACTATGACGATCTCGCCCTTCGGCTCTTTGGCGCTGAAGCGCGCGCTGAGGTCGCTAAGCGTCCCGCGCACCGTCTCCTCGTGCAGCTTGGTCAGTTCACGGCTGACGCTGGCCTGGCGCTCCGCGCCACATGCGCGGGCCAGGTCCGCTAGCGTGGCCGCGAGGCGTTGTGGTGCCTCGTAGACGACAGAGGTGGCACTGGCTGCCGCGATGCCGTTCAGGCGTCTCGTGCGTTCGCCGCCCTTGCGGGGCAGGAAGCCCTCGAAGGTGAACCGCGCCGTCGGCAACCCTGACAGCACCACGGCCGGCACTAGTGCTGTGGGGCCGGGGAGCGCCTCGACCGTCAACCCCAGCTCTATGGCAAGGCGGACTAGTTCCGCGCCAGGGTCGGAGATGCCGGGGCTGCCGGCGTCGGTTATGAACGCCACGCGCTCGTTGTTCTCGAGTAGAGCTGGGGCGCGGCTGGCGATCGTGTGCGCATCGAGGCGCTCGAGCCGCGTGCTTACGCCATAGCGGTCGAGAAGCACGCGGCTGCGGCGCGTGTCTTCCGCGGCGACGACGTCGGCGGCTTTGAGGACTTCAACGGCGCGGTGGGTCATGTCGGACAAGTTCCCGATGGGTGTTGGCACGAGGGTGAGGCGCGCTGTGCTCGCGCTCACTGCTCCGGACCCCCCGCCCGCCTGCGGGCCGCCGACCTCGCGCGCACGTACCACCCGAGCGCCACCGCGACCGCTATCGCCAAGCTGACGACGACGCCTGTGCTGCGGTGCAAACCCAACGACTCTGCGAGCCGCGCTAGGAGCGGCAACGTGAAGGTGGCGGCGGCTATGACCCCGAGGAGCGCAGCGTAGTTCACTCGATCACCCCGAACATGCCAGGAGGCTACCAGGTGCGGGCCACCTAGCCGCGAACCTAGCCATCGTCCCGCTGGCGGTAGAATACTCCCCGGGGGTAAAGGAGGGTACGTGCCTACGTCAACGACGAACCGCGAGACCGAAGCGGCCACGCGCAAAGTAGTCAACAGGCTCAAGCGCCTCGAGGGGCAGGTGCGGGGGCTGCAGGTGATGGTCGAGGACGGTCGCCCATGCAAGGACGTCCTCACGCTGCTGGCAGGCGTGCGCCGCGCCCTGGACGCGGCTGGCGACGAGTTGTTGGAGAACTACCTAAGCGACTGCCAAGCTGGCTTGGCGGCCGGCGAGCAAGACCTTACGGAACTGATGGCCAACATTCGGTTGGCGCGCGGCTGAGCCGCGTTCAGGGCGCCCCGGCCACGTAGCGCGTTAGCGCGGTGGTCGGGTAGTAGTACCCGAGGATGCGCCCGTAGTCGTAACCGGACTGGGCGAGGGCGCGGGCGCCGTACTGGCTCATGCCGACGCCGTGACCCCAGCCGTCACCCTTGATGGCCAGGCCGCCCTGGACGCTGAAACGCATCGACTTGAGGCCCCAGCCGCGGGCCAATGTCGTGAGCTGCGAGCCGCGTAGCACGCGCGAGCCGCCGCTGCCGGTCACCTCGAGTTCGGACACGCGGCCAGACTCGCTCAGCTTCAGCACCCGCAACCCACTCACGGTGCCGACCCCAACGCCAGCAGCTGCGAGGCTGCGCGTCACCACGCTGGCGTCGAGGCGCGCGGTCCATGCGCGGTGTGGCGTAGTGGACGGGACGTCCTGCAGCGCGACGAGATACGGGATGCTCGAGCCCCACACTTCTTGGCTAGAAGCAACGGCGCCACCGGAATCGGAGTGATAGTAGGTCTTGGCGGTCTCGCCCAAGTAAGTGACGACGACGCCAGCGGTTGCCGCGATGGCCTCGTCCGTGCGTGGGTGCTCGGCTTCGACGCCGCGGTAGACCTGGCAGTCTACGGTGGCGCACAGGTCGTACCTGCCGCCTGGGTTCAAGGACACGAGCGTGTAAGAGCGCGCGGCGACGGCCTGCGCCTTGAGCGCTTCGAGCGGCCACGACGCCGCCATCTCGGACGGCACGACCCCACGTAGGTAGGCTTCGATGTCGAGTACGTTCACGACCTCGACTTCGTCACCCACGGCACTCAACCTGATGGCGCCCCGGTAACGCCTGCCACTCACTTCCAGGTTGCCCGCGCTGGATTCTAGCGTCAGCGTCTCCCCCAACTCGCGCCCGTCGATGACTAGCCGACCAGCGCGCGCGCTGACGGGCCAGTCGAGGGGCGCGGCGGTCGAGAAGCGCTCGCGGCCGGAAACGCCGCTGTGCGGCCCCAAAGCTCTCACCGTCACATCCGGAGCGACAGCTAGCAGCACGCGTACGGGCGTAGGAGCCGCAAGGTAGACCTGAGCGCGACCACTGGGCAGGCCCATCACGAGAAGTAGCAGTAGCGAGAAGAAGTGGAGACGGCGCGGTGGCATAGCTGGTCAAGTATGACCTTTTGGCCTCGCGGCCGCGCCGGACATACTCCACAACGTCGCGCACCCGTGGCACCATGAGGCATGTACAGTCCAGATCTGTTGCAAGGCAAGGTCGTGTTCGTAACGGGCGGCGGGAGCGGCCTTGGGCTCTCGATGACCAGACGCTTCCTAAGCCTGGGCGCGAACGCCATCATCGCCAGCCGGCGCTTCGACCTCCTCTCCGAGCAGGCCGCCGCCCTCGAGGCCGAGACCGGCGGGCGCGTGCTGCCGCTCGCCCTCGACGTGCGCGACCCGGAGGCAGTGTCAGGGGCGCTTGACGCCGCCTTCGCGGAGTTCGGGAAGGTCGACGCCCTCGTCAACAACGCAGCGGGCAACTTCATCTCCCCGACGGAGAGGCTGTCGCACCGCGCGTTCGATAGCGTGCTAGGGATCGTGCTGCACGGCAGCGTTTACATGACGCTCGAGCTTGGCAAGCGCTGGATCGCGTCCGGCGCGAAGGGCGTAGTCCTCTCGATCGCCGCGACGTACGCCGAGCGCGGTTCTGGCTACGTGGTGCCGTCAGCGGTCGCCAAGGCGGGGGTCGTGTCGCTAACGCGCTCTTTGGCTGGCGAGTGGGGCAAGTACGGCATCCGACTGAACGCCATCGCACCAGGGCCGTTCCCGACGCAGGGGGCGTGGAGCCGCCTCATGCCTACCAAGGACATCGAGGCGCTCTTCGAGAGCCGCGTGCCGCTAGGACGCGTCGGCGATCACCTCGAGCTAGCCAACTTGGCGAGTTACATGCTCTCCGACGAGGCCGGCTACATGACGGGCGACCTCATCTACCTCGACGGCGGCGAGAGCGCCTTCAACGCAGGCGAGTTCAACCTGCTTGACGCCGTCACGAGCGAGCAGTGGGACGCGCTCGAGGCGGCTAGGCGCCGCGGTTGACGGCTGGAGCGGCTAGAGTTCCGAGCCGCCAGGCAGCGTCATGGTGAAGATGCCCGTCGCGTCCTGGTAACGCACGATGACGGTGTACACGCCACCGCCGTTCTCGAACACGCGATCGAGCGCGACGCGTTGACCCTTCACGTAAGTCGCCTCGAAGATCTTGGTTTCAGGGCCGGCGGCTGCCCCGGTCTGGAAGCTCTCTGGGCGCTGGTAACGCACCTCGACCTCAACGGTGCCCCTCTTGACCTCGCCAGTGAAGCGCACCGGCATGTCGGTCCGCTGGGTGGTGCGGCGCGAGGTCGTCGAGGTGAAGTCCTTCTTGTAGACGAGTATGGGTGTTTGGCCGGGTAGGCCCAAGTACCATCCGCGTGTCTCGCCAACGGCGAAGAAGATGATGGCGACGATGACCAGGAAGCCTATGAAACCGCGCATGGCCGGAGTATACCGGCCATGCGCGGGGTCACAAGAGGTTTTTCGCAGTCGCGACGTCAGTTCAGGCCGTGGCTCCCGCCGCGCTGCGGTGCAGGTTGCGGAGCACGGTGTGGAGGATGCCGCCGTTGCGGTAGTACTCCAGCTCGACGGGGGTGTCCAGCCGGCAGGCGACCGTGAACGTGACCTTGGTCCCGTCGGCCTTGGTCGCCGTCACTTCTAGACGCTGGCGGGGCGTGACGTTCTCGTCGACGGCGATGTCGAACGACTCCGAGCCGTCCAGCCCGAGGCTCGCCGGGTCGTCCGCGCTGAGGAACTGTAGCGGCAACACTCCCATGCCGACGAGGTTGGAGCGGTGGATGCGCTCGTAGCTCTTGGCGATCACGGCCTTGACGCCGAGGAGGTACGTGCCTTTCGCGGCCCAGTCGCGGCTGGAACCCATGCCGTAGTCGTTGCCTGCGAGCACGACGGTGGGGATGTTCTTGGCGATGTAGTTGCGGCTCGCCTCGTAGACGGTTGTAACCTCGCCGCTCGTGTAGTCGGTGGTGTAGCCGCCTTCCGTGCCTGGCGCAGTTTGGTTCTTGAGGCGGATGTTGGCGAAGGTGCCGCGCGTCATGACGCGGTCGTTACCGCGGCGCGAGCCGTAGGAGTTGAAGTCCTTGCGCTCGACCTCGTTGCTCATCAGGAAGGCGCCCGCCGGGCTGTTGACGGCGATGGAACCCGCTGGCGAGATGTGGTCGGTAGTCACGGAGTCGCCGACCTTGACGAGCACGCGCGCGCCGACGATCGGGGCGATGGCGTCAGGCTGGTCAGGCATGTCGATGAAGAACGGCGGTTCCTGGATGTAGGTGGAGGAGTCGTCCCACTCGAAGAGCTGACCGCCCTTGACGGGGATGGCGTTCCAGGCCTCGTTCGAGCGCTCGATGCCGTCGTACATGCGCCTGAAGGTCTCGGGGTTCATGGCGGCCTCGAGGCGCTCCGTGACGTCGGCGTACGTCGGCCACAAGTCGCGGAGGTAGACCGGGTTGCCTTCCTGGTCCTCGCCGAGCGGGTCGTTGACGATGTCGTAGTCGACGGTGCCGACGAGCGAGTAGGCCACCACGAGGGGCGGGCTGGCCAAGTAGTTGGCCTTCACGTCGGGGTTGATGCGGCCCTCGAAGTTGCGGTTGCCACTGAGCACCGAGACGGCCACGATGTCGCCTTCGTTGACCGCCTTCGAGACGGCGGGCGGCAGCGGTCCCGAGTTGCCGATGCACGTCGTGCAGCCGTAGCCGACGACGTAGAAGCCGACCTCCTCGAGGTAAGGCAGTAGGCCGGTGTCTCGCAGGTATTCGGTCACGACCTTGGAGCCAGGGGCGAGGCTCGTCTTGACCCACGGCTTGGCGCGCAGGCCGCGCTCGGCTGCCTTCTTGGCGACCAGGCCGGCTGCGAGCATGACCGACGGGTTGCTCGTGTTCGTGCACGAGGTGATGGCGGCGATGACGATGTCGCCATGCGTCAGGTCCTTCTCGGTACCGCGGAACGACAAGTGGCCGGTCCTCGCCATGGCTTCGTCCGTGAGGGCGAAGCCGCGCTTCTCGATGGGGCGACGGAGGTCCTCCCGGAACTGCTTCTGCATGTCCGTGAGCGCGATGCGGTCCTGCGGCCGCTTCGGTCCCGCCAGGCTTGGCACTACGCTGCCGAGGTCGAGTTCGAGGACTTCGCTGAACTCGGGCTCCGGGCTTGACGCGTCGTGGAACATGCCGTTGGCCTTGGCGTAACGCTCGAGCGCCTCGACTTCGTCAGGCAGGCGGCCCGTTTGGCGCATGTAGCGCAGCGTCTCGGCGTCTATCGGGAAGAAGCCGACGGTAGCGCCGTACTCTGGCGCCATGTTGCCGAGCGTGGCGCGGTCAGGCACCGTCATGCTGGCCATGCCAGGGCCGAAGAACTCGACGAACTTGCCGACCACGCCGTGCTCACGCAACTGCTGCGTGACGACGAGCACGAGGTCGGTGGCGGTGGCGCCCTCCGGCAGGCGGCCCTTGAGCCTGAAGCCGACGACCTGTGGGATGACCATGTAGTAAGGCTGGCCGAGCATGACCGCTTCTGCTTCGATGCCGCCGACGCCCCAGCCGAGCACCCCCAGGCCGTTGATCATGGTCGTGTGGCTATCGGTGCCGACCAACGAGTCAGGGAACACGACGTCCTTGTCGCCGTCCGGTTTGTGCTGCACGCCGCGGGCCAAGTACTCGAGGTTCACTTGGTGGACGATGCCAGAAGCTGGCGGCACGACGTTGAAGTTCTCGAACGCGGATTGGCCCCAACGCAGGAACTCGTAGCGTTCGCGGTTGCGTTCGAACTCGATCTGCGAGTTGCGCAGCAGCGCGAGCGGGTTGTCGTACTCGTCGACCTGAACGGAGTGGTCGATGACGAGGTCGACGGGCACCTGTGGGTTGATCTTCGCCGGGTCGCCACCGAGCCGGTGCATGGCGCTGCGCAACGCGGCCAGGTCGACGACGGCAGGCACGCCGGTGAAGTCCTGCAGGATGACGCGCGCTGGCATGAACGGGATCTCTTGCTCGTAGGCGGTCTTGGCGTCGTACGCGGCTAGGCGCTCGATGTCTGCGCGGGTCACGAGGAAACCGTCCTCGTTGCGCACAAGCGATTCGAGGAGCACCTTGATGGAGAACGGCAAGTTGTCGATGTTCCCTAGGCCCTGCTCCTGCAGCGCCGCGAGGCGATAGTAGTAGGCCTCACCCGAGCCAGTGTCGAACGCGGTTTTCGCGCCGAACGAGTTGCTCTGGTTCTTCGTGGTCATGTTCGCTCCTTGTCTAGTGTCGAAGCTCGTGCGCCATGGGGCCGCCAGCCGAGGCGGCATACTGCCCTCACGCATCCAATCTTGCCGCTACTCTAAGTGATATGACAGGGCCACAATCACCTAGACGTTACGCGGACACCGCTGGCGACGAGGCTGTCCCGGCGCACGGGGCGCGCACGCGCATCATCACCGAGGCGCAAGCGGCAGACGCACTCACCAGCCCAGCGAGCCTCCGCCACCTCGCCCCCTTCATCGGACGCGCGGTCAGCGTGACCACGGCGGCGCAAGAGAGCAACGAGAAGGCCAACACCACCCTCAAGCGCGTGCAGCGCTTCGTGAACCTAGGTCTGGTCGAGGTGGCTGGCTTGGTCCCGCGGGCTGGCCGGCCGATAAGGCTTTACCGCTCGACGGCCGAGGTGTTCTTCGTGCCGTTCGAGGTCACGCACTCTGAGTCCCTCGAGGCTGCCTTGGCCGAGCGCGACGACTACTGGGAGCGCCTCCTGCGCCGCAACGTCGTGCGGGGGCGACGCGAGGCGCTCGGTGAGTGGGGCACGCGCTTCTACCGCGATCGGCGCGGGCGCCTGCAAGTGCAGACGGCGGTGACTCCCGACGTCAACGCCACCACCCTAGACGCGGAGGCGCCTGCGACGCTCTCGCTATGGAGAGACCAGGTTCAACTGGACTTCGCGGACGCCAAGGAGCTGCAGCGCGAGATGTTCGCGCTGGTGCAGCGCTACCAACGCCACTCCGGCTCCCAGCGCTACGTCGTCCGCATGGGCTTGGCGCCCGTGCTCGAAGAGGTCGAGTGATGACCTCCACGAGTTGGTCACGCCACTCACGCGCCACCTGGTTAGCATTAGGGATGATGCACTCCAGTCCAACCGCCCACTTCCACAGCAGCGCCCGCACGCCGTTGGCTGCGAGGCGCCTGGCGCTCATCGCCCCTCTCCTGCTCGTGCTCGCGGCCTGCGCACCTGGCGCGTTCGGTCCCGGCGCCTCCACCGACCCCGTCGCGGCAGAGTTGGAGCGCACCGCGCAGGTCCTCTTCCACCGCATGGAACTAGGTCACCTGGAGGCGGGCGTCTACACCACCAACGCCCTCATCGACGTGAAGCTGCCGGAGGGCGCGCGCTGGACGCTCCAAGAGTTCGCGTCAGACGGCTCGAGTTACGTACTGACGCTGACGTCATCGCGGCTGCCTGGCGTGGGGTGGCGCGTTTCACCCCGCGGAGTCTCACAGTTCAACCCCGGCTAACGCCGTCTAACTGAACGCAAGCGAAGGGGGTCAGGGCCGAACCCGGCCCCGACCCCTTACGCACTAGCGTGAAGTGCGCTTAGACCCCGACTGGTAGGTGCTTCGTCAGGCGAGCCTGGTACGCCGACTTCGGTTGGGCGCCGACCATGACTTCTACCGGTTGACCGTCCTTGAAGAGCATGACGGTAGGGATGCTCATGACGCGGAACTCCTGCGCCACACGCATGTTGTCATCGACGTTGAGCTTGCCGACCTTGACCTTGCCCGTGTATTCACCCGCCAGCTCCTCGATAACGGGTCCGACCATCCGACAAGGGCCGCACCATGGCGCCCAGAAGTCAACCAGTACGAGGCCCTTGCCCGTTTCGCTAGCGAAGTTGCTGTCAGTGAACTCGACGGTGTTAGCCATCAGATCTACTCCTCAAATCGGGCGCTGCTTGCGCCGTTACTAACCCTAGAGTATGTGCCAAGTCGAACTTCTCCATGTAACCAGCTAGACACCGGCGGCTGGACGCACTAGTCATGCGCCTCGGCGCTCCACGCGACGAGCGCCGTGGCTGGCGCGCCGCGCGCAACGCGCGGAGGCGTGACGCCGAGCGCCTGGTGCCCCCCCTTGACGGCGGCCCGCACGGCGGCCCGTGGGTTCAGACCTGCGCCCTGTTGCTCGAGTGCCGCCATGACTTCGGCGGTGACGTCGAGGTCGGGGCTCGAGCCGCGCGAGTCGGTCCCGAAGGCCAAGGCAACGCCGTGGCGCGCGTACATGGCCCACGGGAAGCTGCCGCACTCGAGGGCGGCGTTCGACCTTGGGCAGTGGACGACGACCGCGCCAGAGCGGGCGATGAGCCGCACGTCGCTCTCGTCGACCTGCACCCCATGAACCAGCGTCGGTGCCACATCGAGCACCCCGAGTTCATCGAGGTAACGCACGGGTGAGCCGCCTGTCGCTTGAAAGGCGAAGCCGGCGGCCGCCAACGCTTCAGCCAACTGGCCGCTGCCGCGCTCATGGAGTTCGCGTTCCGCTGGGGCTTCGGCGACGTGGATGGCGAGTGGGATGCGCTCGGCCCTGGCGAAAGCGACGAGGCGCTGCAGCAGCGGCGCGCTTACGGTATGCGGCGTGTGCGGCGAGAGCCCTACGCGCATGCCGCCCACGCGCTGCAGGGCCCTGAAACGCGTGAGGCGTCGCACCGTCGCTTCGAAGACGGCGTCCGCGTCCTCTCGGCGTGGGGCGAAGACCTCCCAGTACGCAACGCCTCCAACGGCCGTTTGCGACAGGAGCAGCTCCATGACGCCTTCGTCGGTGACGACGTCTCCGATGATGGTGGTGCCGTTAGCCGCGAGTTCGGCTAGGCCGCTCCGCGCTGCCGCCAACCCCCGTCCGCCACTGCCGGCGTGCGCCACGACCGTGGCGATGAAATCCACGTACGCGCCAGGTGTGTACGTCATGTGCGAGAGGTCGAGGTGCGTGTGGGCGTTCACGACGGGCGGTGAGACGGCGAATCCACAATCCAGCAGGGCGGCGTCCGGGTAGGCCGCCGTGGCGTCCACGCTGCTCGTCACGTTGACGATGCTGCTTA
Source organism: uncultured Trueperaceae bacterium (assembly GCA_937907415.1). The sequence continues at coordinate 9,678 of CALCHY010000094.1, read as the reverse complement.
CGCCCGGAGCTCGCTGCACGACCACGGCCCCGTCGGCTCTAGGAAGGCCGAGGCCGTCATAGACGACGTCCGCTCGCGCCACGACCCGCCCAAGCGCGGCTGGCGCTGACCCGATCAGCCTCTCAAGTTGACTCGTGGCCACGAGGAAAGCGCCTAGCCAACTGACGCGTCAGAACCAGCTACCGCGACACTGGCGGCGAGTTGCCCGGAAGGCGCGCTAGCGGCGCTGGGGAGCTGAAACTCGCGCGGGTCGACGCGGCGCAGGATGCCGTACAGCGAGTCGCGTTGCGCTGGCTCGTAACCGGCGTCGACGATCTGGCGCACGATCTCGCTCTCAGGGGTGTTGCTGTGCTTGGCGCCAGCTTGTGAAACGACGTTCTCCTCGAGCATGGTGGAGCCGAAGTCGTTGCAGCCGAAGTAGAGCGCTGTCTGCGCGACCTTGTAACCCATGGTCGGCCACGAGGCCTGAAAGTTCACGACGTTGTCTAGCAACAGGCGGCTGACGGCGACGTTCTGCAGGTACTCGTGAGCGCCCGCGCCCGGCGCCTTGCCCTCGATGCGCACCCCTTGCGTCTGCAGCGTCCAGGAGATGAACGCCGAGAAGCCGTTGCCGTGGCTAGCGAGGGCACGGTCCTGTTGGTCGCGAACGCGCATGAGGCTCTCCACGCGCTGCTTGGGCGTCTCGCCGAAGCCGATCACCATGGTGGCCGTCGTGTACAGGCCCAACGACTGCGCCTCGCCCATGACCCGGATCCAGTCGTCAGAGGAGATGCGCCCTGGGGAAACGTAGCGTGCGAGCCGCACCTCGTCGACGAGCATCTCGCCTCCGCCGCCAGGTAGGCCGTCTAGGCCGGCAGCTTGTAGTTCGACGAGGACGTTGCGGGTAGTCATGCCCGTCAGCTCCGCCATGCCCCTGATCTCCTCTGGGCTGAACGCCTCGACGCGGATGGTCGGGTGGTTCAGCTTGAGGTGGCGCATGAGCTCCAGGTACCAGTCGAACGGGAGGTAGCGGTTGACCCCGCCCTGCATGAGGATGCGGCTCCCGCCTACGTTCTCGAGTTCGACGATCTTCTGCGAGATCTGCTCGTACGAGAGGGTGTACGAGTCGTCCTGGCGCCGGGTGCGGTAGAAACCGCAGAAAGCGCAGCCGACGGAGCAGACGTTCGAGTAGTTGATGTTGCGGTCGATCAGGTAGGTGACCGTCTTCGGGTCTGTACGCATGTTGCGCACGGCGTCGGCGGCGGCTGCGAGGTCGAATAGCGGCAAGTCGTACAGCTGGACGGCTTCGTCTGGTGTGAGGCGGGCACCTGACGCCGCCTTGCCTAACAGGCTCATGCCGAAAGCATAGCACCGGGCACCTAGGCGCCAAGGCCGTCAGCGAGCGGACCAGCAAGTTGTGTACTCCGCCGTCGACCACCAGGTAAACTGGAAGTATGTCCAGTAACGCTCCGCAAGAAGCGGCAAGCCCCTGGCGCCTCCTGTTCGAGAACGTCCGCAAAGCGATCGGCCAGAAGCGTGACGAGAACGGCGTCGTAGGCAGCATCAACTGGTTGCGGGGCGCCATGGAGTCTCATGGCGCCAACCCGAACGTGGTCCGCAACATCATCTACCGTGACAAGGGCCGCATCCCAGACAAGCGCGCCCTCTTCGTCATACTCGACGGGCTCTGGCAGCAGGCAGGCAACCCACCCCTCGACATGCCAGACCTGCAAGCGGTCCTCTCCCCCACCGCCAGCGCCGAGCAAGAAGTCCTGCAACTCCTTGGCCGCGATAAGCGCAGGGCGTACCGCGCCATCGTCGGCGGCATGCAGGCTGGCGAGATGCCGAAAGTCTTGGTCACCGGCAGGCCCGGCTCCGGCAAGACCCTGCTAACCGACTACGTCCGTCAAGGCGTCGAGCTCGACGGTGCCTCCGAACTCGAGATCGTGAGGTTGGAGTTCGGCAGCTCAGAGTTGGCCACGTCACTGACGCGCATGGCCAACGAGCTAGGCGTTCCGGCAGAGGTGATGGAGTCGCGTCTCGTGCGCATCGCCACGGCCAGCGCCTTCTCGGTGCAGGCAGACGCCCAGGCGGAGGTGGCGCGCGTCATCCTGGACGCGGTCAAGAGCCGCCAAGGCCCGCTCCTGCTGCTCTTGCACGTGTCGCAGGCGCTCGCTAACCAGGACGCGCTCGGGCTGGTCGCCTTGCGCCTCAACACGCCCGAGGTGCCGCGGGTAAGCGCTAGCGAGTGGCTGTGGGTGACGCTTTTCGAGCCCCTCGCAAGGCAACCTAACGTGGCGCTGTTCGTGACCATGACGGACCTGCCGGCCAGGGCGATGCAGCGCCTAGGGAACTTCGCGGACCCCATCAGGCTCACCCCCCCAACCGCGGCCGAGGCACGCCGCTTCGTCAAGGCGCGCATGCCGCACCTGACCGCCAGTCAACAAGAAGAGATCGTGCAGCGGGCTGGACGCTCGTTCGAAGAGCTACGCACCCTCACTCTGCTAGCGCAGGCGCGGGCACCGCAGGAGACGGGCGAACTGCTCGACGAGCACCACATCGAACAGCTCTCACGCCTCGTGACGACGGGCGACGCCGATCTCCGCAACTTCCTAGCGGCGCTAGCGGTGCTGTCACCGGCGGAGTTCCCCGTCTTCGCGGCCGCGACGTTGCAGCGGGTCAGGGACGTCGACCGCGATCTCGGCGCTTTCGAGCTCTCGTTCCTCGACGTCGTGCCAGGGCAGCCGGGCCGTTACCGTTCGTTCTCCAGGCAGCTAGCGCGCGCGCTGCAAGCGCGGCTGAAAGCCGCCGAGCCGGAAGCGTACCGCCGTGCCCAAAGCGCCGCCGCCGCCACGTACCTCGCGGAAGCGCAGGCCGACCCCGCCAGCGACGCCGGCGCCCGCTACTTACACCACCTGTTCGAGGCCCGCGACTGGCTGGCTCTCACGCAGTGGCTGGCCGCCCACTCCGTCTCTCACGCTCAGGTGCGCCAGGTGTGGCACGCGGCCGCGGCGGAGTTGCCTGCCGGGCCAGCGTTCGACGCCGTCGCCAAGGAAGTCGCTGCGCACTTCGTCAAGCTCGGCGCGTACCAGCACCCTGAGGCCGTCAATGCCTTCGAGGCGGCCGCGGCATCCAGCGATCAGGCGCTGCGGGCATGGACGCTCGTCAAACGCGCTGAGGGCGAGGCGCTCGGCGGCCGCTTCGAGCGCGCCGAAGTCCTGCTTGACACTGCCCCGACGATAGACGCGCCCCTCTTGCGCGCCGAGTACGCCCTGGCGCGCGCCAGCATCGCGCGGTGGCGCAGTGACCTAGACAGCGCCGCCAAGCTCGTCACGGAGTCAGTGCGCCGCGAACTGCGCCAGGTGACGCCAACGACTCACGAAGCGCGCCTCGTGTTCGCCAAAGCCAAGGTCTGGGAGGGCCTGATCGCGAAAGACCAAGGCGACTTGGTCGCTGCCCTCGCCCGCTTCGACGAGGCGGAGTCGGATGACGACCTCGTCCGCGCCCGCATCGAGTTCCAACGCGGCGACGTCGCCATGCGCCTAGGCCGCCTTGACGCGGCGCTCACGGCGCTCGACGACGCCGTGCTGTTGGCGCAGCGCTCCGAAGCCCTCCCCCAAGAGCGCACGCGCTACCTCGCGCGCCGCGGGAGCGTGCGACGCCTGCGCGGGGACCTGACCGGCTCCGTGGCCGACTTCGACGCGGCCCGCGCCCAGCTCGAGCTGGCGGAGGCAGCGGACGGCGAGGCGGACTTCTGGCGCGCGCGCGTAGCAGACGAGTCGTCCCTGACGGCGCTTGCGCTAGGCGATTACGAGGAGGCGACCTACGCCATCACGCACGCCCTCGCCGGCTTCCGCAACTACGCCGCCGCGCGCGGCACTGAAGCCGACTACCGCGTGCTGCGCGCGACTCTCAACTTGGCGGTCGCCTACGCCTGCCGCGGCCTGGCATTGCCATACCGGAGGCCGTTCCCGACCCTCCGCGAGAACCTCGACTCACCAGACCTGCGCCACGCACGCAGCCGCATCGAGGAGGTCCTGACTTCCCTGACTGGCAGCGGCGTTCACCGCGACTTCTTGCACTTCCAGGCGCGCCTGCTAGCCAGTCAGTTCGCCATCACGGGCCCCGAAGCACTCAAGCATGCGGAGGCAGCGCTCGCCAACGCCAGCTTCGACTACCAGCGCGCCCTCGCCCTGAGCGCCCGGGCTGCGGCGCACCTGCGCCTCCAGGAGCCACAGGCCGCACTGGAAGACGTCCGCGCCGCGGAACTGCTGCTCCGCGCCGACGCGCCTAGCGAGAGCAGCGACACGGGACTGCGTGCGCAGCTCAAGGCGCTAGCCATCGACGTCCACTTCCACTGCGGCAAGGCCGAGCAGGCCGCCGAAGCGCTCGCGGACGGGCTCGACGACGAGACCCTCTACCCGCACCACGAGGGGCTCCTGCGCGCGTTCGGCGAGTCGGCGGACGAGCGTCAGGTGGGCGAGGCGTGGAAGAAGCACCGCCGCCTCAGGACGCTGCTCGGCCTGGATGGCACCGGTCCATCCACGCCGGCGCGGCTGCCGGACGCGCTAGTGGCATCCTGGCGGAGCCGCAACCGCGTGGCCGTGGCTTAGGTGATGCCCGCGTGGCGCTAGCGGCCGCGGACGACCCCAAGGCGCCTGCCGCCACCGTCACCGCAGGCATCGACCATGCGGCGCTTGCTCGCCTCCTGCCGCATGGTGACCTGAAGAACTTCCGCCCACCCGCACAGCAACTGGCGGCCCTCGTAGACATCGCGGGCGATCCGCGCGGCTGCGTCGCCGCGGCGGTGGCCGGCGACACCCTAGTCGGTTACGTGGCGTTTCACCCCCCGACAGAAGTCGAGTCCTGGGGCGCAGACCGCACCGGTGAGCTCGTCGAGTTGGGCGCCATGGAGGTCGCGTCTGGTTTCCGCGGCCATAACCTCGCCCGCCGGCTCCTCGCTGCGAGCTTCGCCGATCAGCGTTTCGATGCCGCAGTAGTCTTCGCCACCCTCTACTCGTGGCATTACGACCTCAAGAGGGCCGACCTGACCGACCTCGCCTACCGGAGGATGTTGGAGCGGCTCTACCGGAGCGCCGGTTTCGAGGTCTACCCGACGAGCGATGAGGAGATCCGCAGCAGCGCAGCCAACGCCCTGATGGCGCGCATCGGTCCAGAGGCGCCCGCCGCCGTGGTCGCTGAGTTCCACCGCCTTCGTAAGTTCCAGCCGGAGACGCTCACGAGCGCCTGGTAGCATCGATTCAGAGGAGCAATACATGCTGGTGAACGAGATAATGACCCGCAAGGTCGTCGCCATCGGCCCCGACACCCCGATCCGAGACGTGCAACTGCTCATGGAGCAGCGCAACATCAGGCACTTCCCCATCTTGGAGGAGCGCAGTAAAGGCGCGTTGGACAGCCTCGTAGGTATCGTCTCCGACCGCGACCTGCGGCTCGTGGGTGCGGATCACCCAAGGGCGCCAGCCAACGTCACCGCCGCCGACCCCGTCAAGCGCGTCATGGTCACGAACGTGCTCGTCGCGCACCCTGACGACCCCATCGAGGAGACGGCGAAAGTCCTGCGGGACAACAAGATCGGCGCCATGCCAGTCATGGACGACGGCCGGCTCGTTGGCATCGTCACCGGGATAGACATGCTCGACGCGCTCATCTTCATGTCTGGCGTGCGTGAGGCCTCAAGTCGCCTCGAGGTCGAGCTAGCGGATAGGCCGGGCGCGTTGGCCGGGTTGCTCGACCGCGTCGCCAGCCGCAACGTGAACGTCTCGAGCGTGATGACCTCGCGGGCGGACGAGGGCAGCGTCGCCTTCGTGCTGCGCGTTGGCACCTTCGACGGTCACGGGCTAGCCGATCACTTGCGCGGCCTCGGCTACAACGTCCTGTGGCCACCTGAGGCAAGCGAAGCGTGAGCGCCGCCACTCCGAGGAGTGGCCCCACTCGGCGGGTCGTGTTCGTGCACGACCCCCGCATGGCGCAGTTCGAACTACACGCCGACCACCCCTTCAAGCCCATCCGCATGGAGCTGACGCGCTCGCTGCTAGTCCACGCGGGCCTCCTCGAACAAGCCGAGGTGATCGCGCCGCGGCCGCCGAACGACGACGACCTCCTCACCGTTCACGCGCCCGATTACGTCGAGGCGGTGCGGGAGCTCTCGGCGGGTGGCCCGCAGACGGACGCCGCCCGCTACGGCCTCGGGACGGCGGACAACCCGATCTTCCCTGGCATGCACGGACTCGTGTCCTTGATCTGCGCCGGAACGGTTACGGCCATGGACAGCGTGGCGACGGGCGCCGCGCTGCGGGCGGTGAACCTCGGCGGCGGCCTGCACCACGCTATGCGCGCCCGCGCGTCCGGCTTCTGCCTCTACAACGACCTGGCGTTGGCCATCAGACGCGCCGTCGACGTCCACGGCCTACGGGTCGCGTACGTGGACCTCGACGCCCACCACGGCGACGGGGTGCAGTGGCTGTTCTACGACGACCCCAACGTCATGACGATCAGCCTCCACGAGTCGGGGCACTACCTCTTCCCCGGCACTGGTCACACGTACGAGACCGGCAAGGGCGCTGGCCGCGGTCTAAGCGTCAACGTCCCGCTCGAGCCTTACACGGAGGACGACTCCTACTTGGCCGCCTTCGACGCCGTCGTGCCAGCGGCGCTACGCGCCTTCGCGCCCAACGTCATCCTCCTGCAAGCTGGCGCAGACCCGCACCGCTACGATCCGCTAGCGGACCTGTCCCTCACGCTTACCGGCATGCGCGACTCCTACCGGCGGGTCGTGGCGTTAGCGGACGAGCTGACAGGCGGGCGGCTCGTCGCGACCGGCGGCGGCGGCTACGACCCATACCGCACGGTCCCGCGTGCCTGGGCGCAGCTGTGGGGCGCAGTCACAGGCCGCGAGGTGCCAAGCAGCTTGCCGGACGCATGGCTCGAGGAGTGGCGCGACCTGTTGCCGTCAGGGTCGGAACTCCCGCGCTTAGCGCTCGACGGGCAAGGTGACTTCCCGCCGCGGCCGAAGCGCGAGCAGATCACACGGCGCAACGGCGTCGTCGCCCAACGCGTCGTCGAGGCACTTGCCGCCGTCTGGCAAGACACCGGCCTCGGCGGCGCGGTAACCTCACGCTGAAATCGGAGGGTGCGATATGCGCATCGGGTTCATCGGGCTAGGCACCATGGGAGCGCCCATGGCGCACAGGCTCATAGCGGCGGGCTACGAGGTCACGGTCCATAACCGCACGCGCGCCAAGGAGGAGCCGCTCGCGGCCGCTGGCGCCGCGCGCGCGACCTCACCACGCGCTTGCGCCGAAGGCCAGGACGTCGTCTTCACCATCGTCTCCGACACGCCCGACGTTCAGGCAACCGTACTCGGCGACCAGGGCGCATCGCAGGGGATGTCTCCCGGCAGCATCCTCGTCGACATGAGCACCATCAGCCCCATGACGACGAGGCGCATAGCAGCCGCCCTCGCTGAACACGACATCACCATGCTCGACGCGCCCGTGTCGGGCGGCTCCGAGGGCGCCGTGAACGGCACGCTCTCGATCATGGTCGGCGGCGACCCTGTCGCGCTCGCACGCGTGCGGCCGGCGCTGCAACACCTCGGTAAGCTCGTCACGCACGTTGGACCCGTGGGCAGTGGGCAGGTCGCCAAGGCCGTCAACCAGGTGATCATCGCCGGCACTTACGCGTCCGTTGCGGAGGGCATGACCCTCGCACTGGCCGCCGGCATCGACGTCGAGGCGACCCTCACGGCGCTCGGGGGCGGCGCCGCCGGCTCGTGGGTGCTAGCCAACCGCGCGAAGAACATGCTCGCTGACGAGTATCCGCTCGGTTTCCGCACGCGCCTTCACCGCAAGGACCTCGGAATAGCGCTCGGCACCGCCCGTGACTTGGGCGTGAGCATGCCAGTGGCCGCGTACGTCGAGCAGCTCGAGACTAGCCTCGTTGCCCGCGGCTTAGGCGATGAGGACATGTCCAACATCGCTCGCGTCGTGCGCGAGCAGGCAGGAATGCGGTCGAGCGAGGACTGAAGCGCTCCGTGCTCCTAACCTAAGCGGGGCGCCGTGCAACGACCCAGATGCGCTCTGCATCTGGTTGTGCCAGCTCACCGTCTGGGAACTCGAGTGCGGTTGCCCCCTCGAAGCCGGCGGCCGCCAACAAGCGCAGGAGGTCAGGCTCGTCGTAGCCACGCTCCGTATGCACTTCCGTGAACGAGGCCTCGCCCGTCTCGCAGTAGGCCGCCACCGTCGCTAGGCCGGTAGCCTCATCGTAGACGTGACTCCAGCGGTAGTAGACCTCGTCCGCCCACCCCTCCGCCACCCCGCCGTGCCAGAGTTCACGCAGCCCGACGCTCGTGTTCACGTCGAAGATGAAGAGGCCACCGGGCCGCAAGTGTGCGTGCACGCGCGCTAGGCACGCGGCGAACGCCTCATCTGTTAGCAGGTTGTTGAGGGCGTCGAACACCGAGTAGATGAGCGCGTACTTGCCAGGCAACGCGAACTCCTCGAAGGTGCCTTGCGTGAAGCGGATGCCGGGGAGCTTACGCCGCGCGACCTCCAGCATGGCGGCGCTGGCGTCCAACCCCTCGACGGCGTACCCGCGCTGCCACATCGGCAACGTCGCGTTGCCTGTGCCGCAACCGAGGTCGAGGAGCGGCCCCTTCTTGAGGCCGTGCTGCTCGGCGACGGCGCAGATGAACTCCGCCCAGTCGTCGTACTCGACCTCGGCCATGATGGTGTCGTAGACGGTGGCAAGCGAAGTGTACGGCGCGGTGGTTTCTAACGGTGTGGGTTTGGTGCTGGCTGTCACTAGAGGCAGAGCATAACGCCAGCCTAGAGCGAGGCGGGTTTCGCTTAGGCTCCGGCCACGGGCCGCGCTGCCGCGTTTAGGCTGCTCTTGTCGCGCCTGCGGTCAACCAACCCGCCCCCGCAGTAGGCCGCAGGAGCGACCCACCTCAGCTAACCTCCAGCACCAGCTTCCCTATGTTCAGGTTCTTGCGCATCCGGTCGTGCAGCGCGTTCACTTCCGTCCAGGGCGCCACCTGATCGATGACCGGCTCGAGGCCGCCAGCCTGCATGACTGAGTCGAAGCGCTGCCACAACGCGCGCTTGATCCCTACTTTCTCGCTTGTAGGGCGCGACCGCAGGGTCGAACCGATCACCCTGAGGCGCTTGAGCATGAGTTGGCGCAGGTCTAGTTGCGCGGCGGCGCCGCTCAAGGTCGAGATGATCACGAGGCGCCCGCCAACGGCGAGCGCCTTCATGTTCGCGGCGAAGTAGTCCTCTCCCACCATGTCGAGGATCACGTCGACGCCAGTAGCGCCTTGGGCAGTCAACGCTGGAAGGAACTCACCCGCGTGCCTGTCGACGGCCACGTCCGCCCCCGACTTGAGGCAGGCAGCTACCTTCGCGGCGCCGCCGGCGGTGGCGTACACGGTAGCGCCAGCGGCCTTGGCCATGGCGATCGCCATGGTCCCAACGCCGCTGGCGCCCCCATGCACGAGGAGGCGCTCGCCTTCCGCAAGGTCGCCCTCGAGGAACAGGTTCAGGAACGCTGTGAAGGCCACCTCCGGCCACGCCGCCGCCTGCGCCAGCGTCCAGCCTGCTGGCACTGGCATGAGCATGGCGGCCGGCACCGCCGCGTACTGCGCGTAGCCGCCGCCTGGCAGCAGCGCGCAGACGG
>CALCHY010000093.1 GCA_937907415.1 uncultured Trueperaceae bacterium | reverse complement strand
CGCCTGGCACGCCTAGGATGTTGGGGACTTGGATAGTGCGCTGAGTATCGCGGGCGTTGGTGTCGACGTTCAGCCACTCCGTGTCGCCGGTCGCTTCTATGACGAGCTCTAGCTGACCGTCGTCTGCCACCCGGAGTACCAAGGCGCCGGTCAGCGGCTCGTCCGTGCCGCTGTATTTGTTCCTGAGCCGCCATTGACCTTCTGCTTGCCAGCCGTTCACGGCGTCGTATGAGAAGGGGAACCAGTCGAAGGTGCCGCCCACCCTCTGGTACGTCAGCCCTGCGTCTACGGGATAGTGGTGAGGATCCGCGGACCATATCGGCGCCATCAAGTACGCACCTTGTGCTTCGTGATCGTCGGGTAGGTAGAAGTCGACGTCCTCTGGGGCAGGAAGGATGAACTGAAACAGGAGAGCGTTGAACCGCTGGCCGGGCTTGTTCGCGATCGCGCTCCCGAAGAACGTACCTAGGTCAGTTGAGCTGGTCCACTCGGATTCGTCCAGGGGCACTTCCGGACAGGCGAACGACTCCACGTACTGAGGGGAAAGGACTGTCTTGCTGGGGTAGGGCAGCAAGACTGGTGCAGGGTGGAAGGTGCCTGTGGTAAACACCAACCGCCCTGCACGTACCGCTTCCTGTTCCTCCGGAGAGAGCGCGTCGTACGCGGCCTGCCACTCGTCTTGTGGCAATCCGTACGCGTCTTGGCGCGTGCAGGCGATGAACAGAAGGCTGATAGTGATGAGCGCGACTGGAACAATCCCCCTCATTAGCACCCCCTAGTATCATTCCGCGAAGTGGCTCTCGTGATTTGGTACGGTTCTCCGCAAGGCTACGACTAGACGTTGTGAAAGCTGACACTGCGACCGTGTGGAATTCTGAGTATGAGGCGGGCAGGTGTTGGGGTGTGAGCGATATCTTTCGAGAGGGTGGTCGGTGGGTGCCTTAGCCGCCGTGGCAGCGCTCTGGATCTCCGTCGCGAGCGCGCAGGTGCTAGGAGGGGCCTGTGCCGATTCGGCGTTCCTTCACGTCCCCGACGCTGGCCTGAGAAGGGCGATCCACGAGTCGCTTGGGTGGGAGTTCGGCTTTGAGGCGGTCGGGGACCTCAAGGGGCCGGATGAGACCACCACCGTCCCCTGCGAGCTGCTGGCCCGCCTCACGCGCTTGGAGGCCGCGACACCGCACCAGAAGGTGCGCTCGCTGGAGGGTTTGCAGTACGCCACGAGCTTGGAGGCCTTGACCCTTCGGATGATTCCGTTACCCATCCCGGGTACGAGCGAGCCGCATGCGGTCGAGAGCCTCGAGCCGCTGAGAGGCCTACCGAACCTCAGGTACGTCAACATCGTGAGCGAGGGCGAGCTGGACCTTGAACCGTTAGCGAGTCTTCCGGTTCTGGAGGAGCTGTACTTGACGGGGGTGAGCATCGCGCGCCTCGAGGCTCTCCTCGAGCTCGAGGTCGATACGGTGGTACTCCAGTACGCGGGGTTGACGGACATCACGGCCCTCGCCGACTGGGAGAGGCCCCCGGGGCACCTCGGCCTGTCGCTCAACCGCATCCGCGATCTGACGCCCTTGGCGTCGAACCCGAGCTTCGATAGGGGGCATACCGTCGACCTGAGCTACAACTGCGTCGAGAGGCCGGCCCCCCTGTCCTTGGATGAGGGGACGTCGTCTCACCCGGTTCGCGTGTTGCGGGGCCGGGGAGTGCGCTTGATCTTGGATCACCAGTCGGTCCGATGCGGTGCTCCTGACGGGGCGCTGGAACAGGACAGGTAGGTGACCGCCCGGCGCGTGCTGTCGGGTCGGTGGGTGGCGCCGGCACCCCGGCATCTAGGGTCGCAGTGGCTGCCCACACCATTTGCGTGTGCCGCCGGAGGTTGGGCCGGCGGCGACTTCTGGGCAGTGGCGCGGACGCGCAGGTGGGTGTCATCGAAGAGCGCCTGGTAGGCCCACACGGGGATGTTGCGGCTAAGGGCGAGTGCGGCGCGCACGCGCGGCTCGCGGTGCGTCAGGAGCCAGTGGGTGATGGCGCCCGGCTGCCCGCCGGTGAGGGCGAGGAGCGGCGCGATGCTACCGATGCGGAGTGCGACCAGGTACGCGAAGTTTACCGAGGAGTCCTCTGGAGTTCAGCCGCTTTGATGAACAGCTACGAGCTTATCAACCTGCTGGCTCTTGACGCTAGTTTGCCTACCTTCGAACTCCAGGGGTGAAAGGTAGCCGAGGCGGGAGTGGCGCCTTGCTCCTTAGCGGTAGGTCCATAGATGGCTGTAAACGAACGCGGCACGGAGTGCGTTCTTACCGTTGCTGGCGGTGTAGCGAACGTAGGACCGCTCTTCAAGGGATCGGCCGCACAGTCAGCCAATTAGAAGCTTGGGCTTCAGGTAGCCGTCGTAAAGACTGCACAGGTATTGAGAATCGATGGTGCAGAGTATTGAGACCGAAAATGTCTTGCTCGATGGCGGCGCGATGTATAGCTGCCACGCTGGCTTCGATAAGTGGAATCAACAAAGGCATCAAGTTTGTGGCCGCTGGTTATGAAGCGGCCACAAACAAGCGTTTAACCCTTACGGGTCAGCGTGGGCCTATCAGGGTTACCCATTCCGGGCCAACCTCGTAACCGAGCTTCTGGTTGAGCCGTTTCATGGGGGAGTTAGTTCCGCCGCCGCCGGTTCCGTTCTCGGTCGCGCCTAGCTCCTTGGCGACGGTGAGCGAGCGCACCTTTAAGGCGGTAGCGATTCCGCGGCCACGGTACTCGCGCCGCACGCCTGTGAGGCCCGAATCGATGATCTCAGCAGAGGAGGTGCGTCTTAGGGAGGCCATTCCCACGAAGTCGTCCTGCTGGTTCACGGCGACTATCAGGCCTGCGGGGAGGTACTCGTCTCCTAGGATGTCGCCGCCGCCGCTCGGCACGATCGGGTCGAATGAGAGAA
>CALCHY010000092.1 GCA_937907415.1 uncultured Trueperaceae bacterium | reverse complement strand
CTGCGGCCCTTCTGGAAGAGCTCGCCGATGTAGTTCGGCAGGTCGTACGTGTTGACGTGGGTGTCTGGCATGATCAACCTCTCCGGTGCTTAAGGATTTCGTCTTGCAGGGCTATGCGTTCCTCACGGCTGCGCGCCTTATCCAGACGTTCTTGCAGGCCCGTGAGGGTGGCGGACTTGCCGTTGAGGGTGCCGCCCGCGCCTGGCGTGCTTGGCGCTGCCCCTGCTGCCTTGGGGGCGAGGAAGGGGTAGTCGGCGAGGATCTTCTCAACGTCGAGGTTCCCGTCACCATCGAGGTGGCGGGCGTCGTCCAGGAGCTTGAGGGCCGCAGCGGGGTCGATGACCTTGCCCGTTAGGGCCGCGCGCCGCTCCGCCGCCGTCGCCTTGGCGAGGGCTTCGGCCTGGCTCTTCTCGAGCTCGGCGACCTTGGCGGTCAGCAGCTCGGCCTTCTTCACGGCGTCAGCTTCGGCGAGTGCTTTCTCGTCGGCGGCCTTCTGGGCGGCCGTCACCTCGTCCGCGCGCGTGCGGAACTTGGTCAAGTCCTGCTGCGCGCGTTCGTACTTGGCCTTGAGGGCCTCCAGCTCGGCCGCCGGGTCTACCGGAGCTGCTGGGATGTTGGGTGTGGTCTGCGTGGGGTTCGTGGCCTCCTGGGCCGGGTTGGTGTCGTCGGGCATGGTCTCAACCTCCTGGGTCGGCAGTGGGCTATAGGGTCAAGGGGCTTACCCACCTCTCCTGGAGGCGGTGCCCGCTGGCTTTGTGGCGTCGCGTGCTGCGACGCGGTTACTGGTGTGGAGTGCTACTATTTGGGCAAGTCGCCGCTGTGACACGGTAAATCTTGCCGCCGTAGCCATCGCGAGCGTTAGAGGGGAATGCAAGTCCCTCGGCGGCGGCCCACTACTTCCTTCTTACAACTCGCGCTTTGTTCACCTTTGCTGGCATCCGGTGAACTCCGATGTGGTGGACTGAGACGAGAAACAGCTCGTTCTTGGCTTGCGTGGCCTTTACGGCGATGTATAGGGGCTGCGGTCCGGTTGTCGTGAAAAATCCAAGTGTCGTTCCTGCCTTCTCAAGCAGCACCAGGTCGGCATCCCGAATCAGCTCATCTAGCCGTCGATATGTATCCTCGGGCACCTCTGGGTGCCTTGCGCGTTGCTTTATCAAAGTCTCAGCGGATAGCTGGACGGCGCGCGCGTCGGTGCCTAAGGCTTGGGCAAGTTCCCCGTCGAGCATGGCCACGTGCGCGCGGCTCGTGGTGCCCGCCAACAGCGCGTCTAGTTCTGGTAGCGAGGTCGTGGCCCACACGCTGGACTTGGTAGGCGGCGTGTAAACGACTCCCACGCCGCGCTTCGTGCCTTCGAGGTCTTCGGCGGTGGCATGCCGCTGGTACCTGAGGGCGTGCCCGCAATTCAGGTGCTCGCCGGGGTCGGGCACTTGCTCCCAGTCGCGTGGCCCGTAAACTTGCGCGCCCGCGTTAGGGCCGCCCGGGAGGGTGAACAGGTCCTCCTCCGGGATGGTGACTCCTTCCAGGGCGTCGTGCCAGTCGCGGTGTTCCTTGCGCGGCCAGGCTCTGACCCACACCTTCCATTCGGCTTCTGCGAGAATGGCGACTTCTTGCGCGGCGTCGTCCTGACCAGCCCAAACACTCGACTCCCCGGCGACCGCGGCATGCCTCGAAAGCTGATTGACGGTCGGCTCGAGTTCGAGGAGCCGCCCGAAGCGGTTGGCGATGAACTCGCCGTGCTCATAGGCCCTGTCGCGCCATTCGCGGGCAGCTGCGCCGGTGAGGGTGGTCGGCGCGCCGCCGAGGAGGCTGCCGTGCACCACCCAGCCGGTCTGCGCGCCGGTGGCGTACGCGCCGGCCATGACCTGGACGAGGAGGCTCCTGGCGGCCTCCGGCTGAGCGAGGAGGGCCGGGAGGAGTTTCTGGAGGATGTCGCGGCGGACCTTGGGGAGGACGCGGTCGAGGGCGCGACCGAGCGGTAGTAGTTCACTGTTCGCCACGGTCAGCCTGACCGGTCACGAAGGCGTTGAAGTCATCGATGCTCACGCGGGTCGTCTGTTCGCGGATGAACTCCTCGACCTCCGCATCACTCCAGTGCGGGTAGTACTGGGCGACGGCGAGGACGGCGGCGCGGAAGCTGATGAGGCCCGCGTTGAAGTCGCTGCGCGCCTGCTCCGTGATGGCCCTGCGGGTCTGCTCCCGGTTGATCTCCACACTCACCGGCGGCGCGGATTCGCGGCTGACGCCGAGGAGTTCCGCGTACCCGGCCACGCCCTGTGTGAGGAGGCGACTGAGGAGTCGCGCGTACATGGTGGCGGTGCTAATGCTGATGGCGTTGGCTTGCTCTAACGCCTCACCCGACGGGAAATCACCCGTGCTGATGCTCGATATGGGCAGTTTCAGGTCGCCGCGTAGCCGCTCGAGCACGCGGTCATGCAGAGTGAACAGGCCCGTGAGCGCAGGCGGTTCCACCACTCCGATTTGGCTGCCGGGCGTGGTCGCCACGAGCACGTCTAGGGCGCTGCCTTCCTTCGGGAGGTCCCAGTCGCCGGTGGCCCACCTGAGCGGCCAGGCGTTCGCGTCGCTGGCCCTGAGGATGCGCGCCTGCTGCGCCGCCTCCCCCTTGAGGATGGGCAGCGCCTGCGTGAGCTCCCCGATGGGCGTGCCGTCCTGCGCAGAGTCGGCCATGACGACGCTCGGCATCAGCACGTTGTCCCAGGTGCCGGTGGGGTTGTTGCCGAGCTCGTAGGGGTTGGCGGCGTTCCGCCACTCCGTCAACGCCCCGCGCGTCGGGTTGCTGGGGTCAGGCTGGTAGACGCGCAGGCGGTACCGGTTCCCAGCTCCTTCGGCTAGGACTTGTAGCCACGCGGCGAGCTCCCCGGCGATGTCATCCTCGCGGTAAAGCGCCTCAAGGTACCCGCCCATCTTCTGCAGCCGCGGGTGACCTTCCTCCGGTTGGTGCGGTAGCAGCCCGGCGATGCCGAAGGCGACCAGGGGCTTCAAGGCGGTGACGGCGAGGTGCTCAAGGTCGAGGCTCGCCAGGCGCGCATCGATACCGCTGGGGTCGTCACCGCCCCAGTTGACGCTGCCGATGGCGGTGCTGCGCTTGTGCGCGACGGCGCGCGGCCCGAGGCCCTGAATCTGCTTCGCGAGGCGCCGCCACACCACCTGGTCATCCGCAGTCCGCAGGGGCGGCACCAGTTCTGTGGGGTCAAGCAGCTGCTGGCCGTCCGCCCAATCCAGCGCCTCCGCGGCGCGCTGCACGCGGCTCGTGACGCCCTGCAGGACGGCTCTGATGTAGGCGCTCTTCAAGTCGATCATGTGCCGTCCCTCCTACCAGGCGCTCAAGGCTTGCTTGGCGGCTGCAGTCGTTGGCTTCGGTCCCACCAGGGCGTCGACGAGGTCGCTGAGGGCGTCCGCGGCGTCGTCGTGCTTGCCGTCCGGGAACGCCTCGAGCTGCTGGAATAGCCACTCGTTCCACGGTGCGCGGACGACGCTGATGAGGCCCTTGTACGCCCGTGCTGATGCGGGGCCGAAGCGCGTTGCCTTATCGCCTGTGACGCGCTCGGCGCGGACGGTGATGCCGCGTGGGGCGTTCTGAACGAAGCTGCGCGATTGCGCCTTCCCGGCCTGCCCGGGGTCCTCGGGAATGCGCTGCACGACCTTTGGGCCGTCCGACTCGGCGGTGCGCGTGAAGAGCTGCTCGACTTCCCCCGGGTTATCGCGAACCTTGACGAGGTCGGTGATGACGATCTGCCCGTCGGCGGTGAGGCCTGCCTTGAGTCCGACCGTCCAGTCGGGGTCCGGTGAGTCGGTTGTGGGTCTGGTGGCGGCCAAGTCCCACGCCCTGACCTCTCGGACGAGGGCGGGCGCTTCGTCGAGCACCTGCACCCAGGCGCGTTGGAAGAGGGTGCCGGCGCTCTTGCGGGCTTTCCAGTTGCCGTGCAGGAGGCGGGCTTGCTCGACGGGGTCTTGGGCGAGGAGGTTCGCGCGGTAACCGGGGTCCTTGCTGGTGAGGGCCGGGTTGTCGTCGAGTTTGCTGGGGATGAACGTCAGGCTCTTGGGTTGCGTGTCCGGGCCGGGAAAGCGTTCCTGGAGTTCCTCGGGCGCGTCCGCCCAGTGCAGTTCGCCGTTGACGCGCGCGAACCAGCGGA
>CALCHY010000091.1 GCA_937907415.1 uncultured Trueperaceae bacterium | reverse complement strand
GTGTTGGGGTCCTATCCGGCCCGCACGTAACGCAAGTGCGTGGCGTCGGGGCCAGCGAGCACGGAACCGATCCGAAAGCGCGGTCCGGGCCCACTCAACCCTTCGAACAGGCGCCGCCCGCCGTTGAACAAGACCGGCGCCAGGGCGATCTCGAGCTCGTCGACGACGCCCATGTTCAGGTACTGCTGGATGACGTTCGCCCCACCAGAGATACGTACGTCGCGGTCGCCTGCGGCCTCGCGTGCCAGCTCTAGGGCGCGCCGCGGACCGTCGTTGACGAAGTAGAAGGTCGTGCCGCCCGGGCGCGCCCACGGTTCGCGCTTCTCGTGTGTCAGGACGTAGACGGGCGTGTGGAACGGCGCTTCCTCGGGCCAGCTGCGTTCGCCTTGCTCGAACATGCGCTTGCCCATGACGCTGGCTCCGGAGCGCTCGAACGTCTCGCGGATCTCGTCGTTTACGGGGCCGGTCTCCCCGCCGGGCCCGAACTGGAGGTTCTCACGGAAGTACTGGCTGTTCAGCAGCCAGGTCATCAGCGCGCCCCAGTTGGCGCCCCAGTTCTTGTACTCGGGAGTCTCCCAGTGCTCGAGCGTCATGCCTTCAGGCGCCAGGTAGCCGTCGAGACTGAGCGCGATGTTCACGAAGACTTTGGACATTGCCCCTCCGGTTGCTAGCTCGGCCACCCAGCGCGCGAGCAGGGTCTCACGAGCCCAGCTTAGTGCGCCTTAGCGTCATGGCGTTGATGGCGACCACCACGGTCGAGGCGCTCATCAGAACGGCGCCAGCCGCGGGGGAGAGCACGAAGCCAACCCCGACGAGCACGCCGGCGGCAAGCGGCAGCGCGATGGCGTTGTAGCCCGTCGCCCAGGCTAGGTTCTGCATCATCTTGCGGTAGGTCGCGCGCGAGAGCCGCAGGGCGGCGAGGACGTCGAGCGGGTCGTTCTCGACCAACACCAGGTCGGCGGATTCGATGGCGACGTTGGTGCCAGCGCCGATGGCGACGCCGAGGTCGGCAGCCAGTAGGGCGGGGGCGTCGTTGATGCCGTCGCCAACGAAGGCGGTCGGCGCGCCCCGCTGCAGTTCACGCACTTTCTCCGCCTTCTCGCCTGGCAGCACGCGCGCGTAGTAACGCTCGATGCCGAGTTCGCTTGCCACCGTGCGCGCCACGGCCTCGGCGTCGCCCGTGATCATCACGGCCTCGACGCCGATCTTCTTGAGGGCGCGGATGGTGTCTGTGGCGCTCTGGCGCACGCGGTCGGCGAGCGCGATCAGGGCGATGGCGCGCTTCTCATCCATCAGCGCGATGACGCTCTCGCCCCGCGCCTCAGCCTCCTCGAGTCCGCGCCGCAAACTAGGCGCGAACTCAAGGCCCTGTTCCTCGATCCACTCTGGTCGGCCGACGGTGTAGCGGGCGCCGCCCACGCGGCCGCTTACGCCCTTGCCTGCCGCCACCTCGAACTCCTCGACTGGGGGAAGCCGTAGGTTGCGTCCTTGCGCGACCTCGACGACTGCTTGGGCGAGGGGGTGCTCGCTGCGCGCCTCGAGCGCGGCCGCCAACCGCAGCGCGTCGACTTCTGCCGTCTGGTCGGTGTAGGTCGCGCGGACGCCGAACTTGCCCTCGGTGAGGGTGCCGGTCTTGTCGAACGCGATGGTGCCGATGTCGCGGGCGCGCTCGAAGGCCTCGCGGTTACGCACCAGGATGCCGTTCTTCGCGCTCATGCCGGTGGCGTTGACGATCACGAGCGGGATGGCCAAACCGAGGGCGTGCGGGCACGCGGTGATCAGGACCGTGACCGTGCGGGTGATGGCCTGCTGCATATCGCCGGTTGCGACCAGCCACGCCACGAACGTGACGACGCCAGCGCCGACCGCGATGTAGAAGAGCCAGCCAGCGGCGCGGTCAGCGAGGTTCTGGAAGCGGCTGCGGGACGATCGCGCTTCGGCCACCAGGCGCTGGATCTGCGAGAGGGTCGTCTCGCCGCCAACGCGTGAGACCTCGACCGTCAACGCGCCTTCGCCGTTGACGGCGCCAGCCACCACCTCGCTACCTTCCACCTTGGGCACGGGCTGCGACTCGCCGGTGAGGAACGACTCGTTCACGCTGCTGCGGCCCTCTGTGACCACGCCATCGGCAGGGAGTTGCTCGCCTGGCCGCACGAGGATGCTGTCGCCGTGGCGGAGGTCGGAGACCTGCACGTCCGCCAGCTGGCCGTCGGTGACGCGGTGGGCGGTGGTTGGGACGAGCGCCGCGAGGTGCTCGAGTGCCTTGGAGGCGCCCTGCACGCTGGCCATCTCCAGCCAATGCCCGAGGAGCATTATGACGATGAGGGTGGCGAGCTCCCAGAAGAACGGCATGCCTGGAGCGCCGAAGGCGACGGCCATGCTGTAGACGTAAGCCACGCTGATGGCCAGGCTGATCAGGGTCATCATGCCCGGCTGGCGGTCGGCAAGCTCGTGACGGGCGCCCTGCAGGAAGACCAGGCCACCGTAGACGAACAGGATGGTGCCGAGCACGGGATTGACCCACGCGGAGCCTGGGAAGCTGACGGCTTGGTAACCGAACCACGTTTGGAACTGCTGGCTGAAGTACAGGATCGGGATGGTCAGGGCCAGCGAGAGCCAGAAGCGGTCGCGGAACATCTCGGGGGAGTGTCCGGCGTGCTTGTCGTGCCCGGCGCGCACGTCGTGGCCCTGGTGGCCACCGCCGTGGTCGTGGTGCTCGTGGGCGTGTTCTGCTGGCGTCATGCCATCACCTCGTGGCGACGGCCGTCACGTTCTGCCTCAAGGCTAACGTCAGCGCCACGGCGGTGACGACCATGCTTATCGCGACTGCCGGCAGGAGCACCTGGTTACCCAAGACGTCCATCGCCCAACCGACGCTGGCTGGCGCCAAGATGGACGCGCCCGAGCCGAACAAGTAGTACATGCCAGTGTAGAAGCCTACGCGGTCGTCTCCGCCGCGGTTGACGACTAGCGGGTAGGCGGGCACCAGCACTAGCGCCCAGGAAGCGCCGCCCAACCCGAGCCAGATGGCGAGATTGGCGGGCGAGGCAACGAAGCTGGCGATGACGAGCCACAGGGCGAGTAGTAGTGCGCCGACGCGCATGGTGTTCATCTCACCCAAGCGCCGGGCAAGGCGCGCGGCTGGCAGCGCCATCACTACGAAGCCCGCGATGGTCACGCCCATGATCAGCCCGGCCCTTCCGCCCGTCAGCCCGAACTGTTCCGTTGCGAACGTGCTGAACTGCGCCTCGAGCGCCGAGTAGCCGAAGAACGCGAAGAACACGGCCGTCAGGATGAGCAGGATGCCGCCGGTGCGTTCACCTAGCAGGGCGCCAGCGTCGCGCAGGAGTGTGCCGATGAGCGGCGCATCGTCCTGGATGACGCCCTCCTCGACGTGATCAGGGTGAGGGGTGGTGGCCGCCCGCACTGCGAACAGCGCCGCCAGCGTCACGGCGCCTGCGACGGCGAACGGGAACCACATGGCCACGTCTGACAACGGCGCCAGGATGAGCAGGCCAAGTGCGCCACCGATGGCGCCGAGCATGGTGAGGACGGCGTTGGCGTGAGGCCGGCCGCTTGGAGCTACGTGGTCTGGCATGAGCGCGGCCAGCGGGGCGCGGAAGGCGGTCATGGCGAGGAGGAACAAGATATCGACCGCCATGAGCGTCCAGAACGCCGCCTTGGCGAACGGCAGCGCGGCGAAGAGGAGCGCCGCGAGGGGCATGCTCACCACGAGGAAAGGCAGGCGCCTGCCGAGCCGACCGTCGATGCGGTCTGACCACGCCCCGATGATGGGTACCAGGATCAGGCCTAGGACGTTGTCTATGCCCATGATGGCGCCGCGCATACCGCTCGAACTCACGAAGTCGCGCAGGAGGAGCGGCATGAAGATGTTGTAGAGCCCCCAGGTTATGGCGAGGCTGGCGGCGCCGACGCCAAGGCCGAGGAGCTGCCAACCGTTGAGCCCTAGGTACCTACGGTTCATGTGCTTGCTTCGTGAGGCGGCTCGTCGTCGACCGTGTGACGCGCGGCTTCCGCCCTGGCGGCCGCCAACTCGCTTGCCTTGCGCTGCCATTCGGCGTCCTCGCTTCCTGGAGCTGGTTGGCCAGCCAGCGCCTTCGCGTAATCGCGCGACATGGCTGCCCTGGCGAGGAGCATGCTGGCTACGGGGTTGACGAGCGGGATGAAGATCATGGGCAGCAGCGCTTTGAGCAGCAGGCGCCCCTCGACGAGCGAGAAGTAGAGCACGCACGCCGCGAGGATGCTGGTCGCGCCGAGCGTGGCAGCCAGTGTGGCTGGGTGCACGCGCTCGTAGAACGACCTGAACCGCAGCATGCCGAACGCGCCGACGAGCGCCAAGCTGGCCCCGAAGATGGCGAGCAGGACGATGATGATGGCGGCCCACACGGGCATGGCTGGAGCCATCACTCGATCACCTCGCCGCGCATGAGGAACTTGGCTAGCGCCGAGCTGCTCGTGAACCCTAGCAGGGTCATGACGATGGCGGCCTCGAGGTAGCCGGGGTCCGCGACGCGCATGCCGAAGACGACGATCTGCAGGGCGGCGTTCAGGTACACGGCGTCGAAAGCGAGCACACGGTCTTGCGCGCGCGGCCCCTTCACGAGGCGCGCCGCAGCCAGCACGAACGCCACCGCCAGCACGGCGTGCACCGCGAGGAGGCCCCAGTGCAGCACCGCCGAGCCTGTCATTCGAACACCGCGAGCAGGCGGCGCTCGTACCGTTCCTTGATGGTGGAGATCCAGTACTCGTTGTCGACGAGGTCTAGGACGTGGATGGTGACGACGTGCGTGCGCGCGTCGTATGCCGCCCAGAACGTGCCTGGGGTGGCGGTGATTATCGTCGCGAGGGCAGCGAGGGCGTGCGGGCTGCGGATGTCGAGCGGGATGTTGACGAAGCCGGAGTGGAAGTCCTTGCGGCGGCGGTTGAGCGTCAACGCCACGAGCGCGAAGTTGGAACGCACGACGTCGTACGTCGCCACGAAGAAGAGCCCGACGGCCGTCAGTGGGCGCTTGAAGTTCGGCGGCGTCTGGTCGAGCGCTTGCATGGTGCGCGAGAGAAGAAGGCCGAGCACCAACGCGGTCGCCACGTCGAGCGGCGCGAGCGACTCCTGCAGCAGCAGCCACAAGAGGGCGAGGAACACCGCTAGGATCGGGTGGGGAATCAAGCGCCGCAGCACCTTAATGCTCACCTTCCGGGGTGGCGGGCGCCTCCGGGTTTGGCAGCACGCTGCTGAGGTACTGGACGGGGCTCCGTAGGCCGGCGCCGGTGGCGGCCGTGTAACGCATGATCGGCTGCGCGAACGCCGTCAACGCCACGAGGAGCACGAGCAAGAGGGCAACGGGCAGCGCCTCGAACGGGCGCACGGCCGTTGGGGTGGTGTCCGCCCCGGCCCAGAACTGCTTGACGCCATGGCGCGTGAGCGCGATGAGCGCGGCGAAACCTGACGCCACGATCACCCCGAGCACCCACCAAGCGAGGGCGCCCGGCGCGTTGGCGTAGCCGTTAGCACCGCTCGTGATCACTGCGCTGAGCATGGCGAACTTGGCCACGAAGCCCGAGAGTGGCGGCAGTCCAGTGAGCTGAATGGCGATGAGGAAGAACGCGGTGCTCAACAGCGTGGTCGTCAGCGGCAGTGTTACCCCGCGCTCGACGCCCTCGAACTCGCTGGCCAACGCCGTCTCGAAGTCGTCTGAGAACACGGGCCCAACGGCAGCGGGCGCCTCGGCGTGACCGCGGCTAACGAGCTCGCACAGTAGGAACAGCACCCCGATGCCGAGTGTCGAGCCGACGAGGTAGTAGAGGGCGCCGGATATCACCGCGACGTCGCCGCTAGCGATGACGGCGAGTAGCGTGCCTGACGAGACCAGCGTGAGGTAGCCGGCGGCTCGCGGCAGCTCTGTGCTGGCGATGACGCCGAAGCTGCCGTAGATGACGGTCGCCAACCCGAGGTAGAGGAGCCAGGAACTGCCGTAGAACTCTAGCGCCTGCCCGGCGGGCCACAGGAGAGTGGCGAGGCGCAGTATCACGTAGACGCCGACTTTGGTCATGACGGCGAAGATGGCCGCGACGGGTGCTGCGGCGGCCGAGTATGTAGTTGGCAGCCAGAACGAGAGCGGCCACGCGCCGGACTTCACGAAGAAAGCAACGCCCAACAGCCCGAGACCCGCCTTGAGCAGGCTGAGGTCCGCCGGGCCGAGCAGCGTGGCCTGCACGGCGATGTCGGCCATGTTGAGGGTGCCGAGGAGCGCGTAGACGACGGCGATGCCTACGAGGAACGCGAGCGAGCCGGTCAGGTTGATGGCGACGTAGTGCAGGCCGGCCTTGACGCGCCGCTTGCCAGAGCCGTGCAGCAGCAAGCCGTAAGACGCCGCGAGTAGCACCTCGAAGAACACGTAGAGGTTGAACAGGTCCCCCGTCAGGAAGGCGCCGGATAACCCCATGAGTAGTAGGAGGTAGAGCGTGTGGAAACGTGGGCCAAGGGTAGCCCAGCGGCCGAGCGCGTACGCCATCGCGGTGGCGCCAAGCACGTTGGTGACCAACACCATCAGCACGCTGAGGCGGTCGGCGACGAGCACGATGCCGAACGGCGCACCCCAATCGCCGAGCCGGTAGACGACTACCTCAGAGGTGAGGGGGTCGTTGACGGTGAGCAGCAGTGAGGTGGCGGCCGCCACTGACGCGGCGGCGGCGAGGATGCTGATGATGCCCTTCGCCCGGCGCTGGCGTTCGTGCAGCAACAACATGGTGGCGCCAGCCACTAGCGGCAGCAGGATGGGCAGGATGGTCAGGTGTTGCCCGAGGCTCTCAAGCAGGCCGGTCACGGTCGTGCCTCCTCGCCGTCGACGTGGTCGGTGCCGGTCAGGCCGCGCGCGGCCAACAGGATCACGAGGAAGAGGGCCGTCATGGAGAAGCTGATGACGATGGACGTGAGCACTAACGACTGCGGGAGCGGGTCGGCGAACTTGCTTACGTCTGCGCCCTCCGCGAGGACGGGGGCGCCGCCGATGACGAGGCTGCCCATGCTGAGGATGAACAAGTTGACGGCGTAAGTCAGCAACGACATCCCGATGATCACCTGGAACGTGCGCGGGCGGAGAACGAGGTAGACGCCTGCTGCCGTTAGCACGCCGATGCCCAGGGCAAGTACGACTTCCATCAGCCGACCCCTTCGGCGTCGGCGCCGGGCTTCGCTGCTGGCGCGTCGCTCGTTGCGCCCGCGAGCTCCTCGGCGGTTGGCGCTTGGCGGGCGCTGCGGATGGACTGGTGGGCTAAGGCGATGAGCATGAGGATGGTGGCGCCGATGACGAGGGCGAACACGCCGAGGTCGAAGAGCGTAGCTGAGGCAAGCGGCACGCTGCCGAGGACCGGAAGCTCGACCGTTTCATGCGCCGAGGTCAGGAACGGCCTGCCGAAGAACCAGGAGCCGGCGCCGGTGGCGACGGCCAGTAGAAGGCCAAGGCCGATCCATCGCAGCGGCAGGACGCGCAGGCGCTCCTCGACCCAGCGCGTGCCGCGCGCCATGTACTGCAAGATGAACGCGATGGCCATGGTGATCCCCGCCGCGAAGCCGCCCCCAGGATGGTCGTGGCCGCGCAAGAACAAGTGCAGAGCGAAGAGCGTGACGATGGGGAAGAGCAAGTGCATGACGATGCGCGGCACGAACAGGTAATCGGTTGCCGTGTCGCCGACGCTGCGCCCGCTCAGGGCCTCGTCGTATGCGTCCTGCCGCTGCTGCTGCCTCGTGCTGCCCACGACTTCGCGCGCGGGCCTGAAGCGCCTTAGCAGCGCGAACACCGTGAGGGCGACGATGCCGAGCACGGTTATCTCGCCCAAGGTGTCGAAGCCGCGGAAGTCGACGAGGATGACGTTGACGATGTTGTGCCCGCCGCCGCCGCTTAACGCGTTGGTGACGAAGAACTCCGAGATGCCGCTCACGTTCGGGCGCGTCATGGCGGCCAGCGCGAGGACGGCCATGCCAGCGCCTGCAACTAGCGCGAGCGCCAGGTCGCGGCCGCGCCTCAAGTTGGCGCGGGTGCGCACGGCGCGGTCCGTTACGGATAGCGCCGAGCGCCGCGGGAGCCAGCGCAGGCCGAGGAGGAGCAGGACGGTCGTCACGATCTCGACGAGGAGCTGCGTCACCGCCAGGTCTGGCGCCGACAGCCACACGAACGTGGCGCACACGACCAACCCCGCGGCGCTCGTGAAGATGAGGGAGGCAACACGGTGGAACTTCGCCAGGTAGGCGGCTCCAACCGCGAAGACGACGCCGAACAGCCACAGTACGAGGAACGACCAGGAGACCGGCGTCAGCGGCGAGGGTCCGAGCGTGAGGGGCGAGCCTTGCTTCGTGATGGCCTGGTAAACGAACGGCGCTGCGCCAGCCGCCGCGGCAGCGGTTACGACGAGGAAGAGTTGCGGCTGCAGCCTGACGGTGCCGAAGAAGCGCACGATGGCGGCGGAGGCGAGCTCGAGCGAGGCCATGACGTCGTTGAAGGTGCGGCGCCCGCGCACGCGCCCGGCCCACGGGCGGTCGGTGCTGGTGCGGTTGGCGAGGCGGTGGTAGAGCGCTATGTAGAGGCCGAAGCCAAGCGCCATCGCGACGAGTGAGAGGAGGAACGCGGGCGTGAAGCCGTGCCACAGCTCGAGCTGGACGTTCGGCGTTTCTGCGCCCAGCACGGCCAACGCGCCGGACTTCAGCATCGGGCCGACGGAGGCGGCCGGGATGATGCCGACGACGAGGCAGATGGCGACGAGCAACTCGACGGGCAGGCGCATCCAGGAGACTGGTTCGTGCGGTTTGCGCGGCAGGTCGGTGGCTTCCGGCCCGAAGAAGACCTGGTGGATGAACCTCACGGAGTAGAGGACGCCGAAGGCGCTGCCGAGGGTGGCAAGGAGCGGCAGGAGCCGGTCGAGCAGCGAGCCCGTGTGGAACTCGAACGTCTCGCTGAGGAACATCTCCTTGGAGATGAAGCCGTTGAGGAGCGGCACCCCGGCCATCGCCGCGGCGGCCACTATCGCGAGCGTGCCCGTCAGCGGCATGTGTTTGAAGAGGCCGCTGAGGCGCCTGACGTCGCGGGTGCCGGTCTCGTGGTCGATGATGCCGGCGGCCATGAACAGCGAGGCCTTGAAGGTGGCGTGGTTGAGGGTGTGGAAGATGGCCGCCACGGCCGCGGCCGGCGTCGAGAGCCCAAGTAGCAGGGTGATGAGCCCTAGGTGGCTGATGGTCGAGTAAGCCAATATGCCCTTGAGGTCGTTCTGGAACACCGCTACCGCGCCGCCGAGGAGGAAGGTGATGAGGCCGGCGAGGCTGACGGTGTAGTACCAACCGTCGTGGCCGGCAAGGACGGGCCACAAGCGGATCATGAGGTAGATGCCGGCTTTCACCATGGTGGCGGAGTGCAAGTAGGCCGAGACTGGGGTTGGGGCCGCCATGGCGTGGGGCAGCCAGAACTGCAGCGGGAACTGGGCGCTCTTCGCGAACGCCCCTGCCAGCACGCACAGGATCGCTGGCGTTAGCAGGGGGCTGGCCGTGAGCGCGTCGCGGCTGGCCAGCACCGTGCTCAACTCGAAGCTGCCGACGATGTGGCCGATGATGATGGCGCCGATGAGCAGCAGGAAACCGCCGAAGCCCGTGACGGTAAGGGCCATGCGGGCGCCGTCGCGCGCGTTCTCGTTGTGGTGCCAGTAACCGATGAGCAGGAAAGAGAGCAGGCTCGTCAGCTCCCAGAAGATGACGAGCTGGATGAGGTTCCCAGACAACACGAGGCCGAGCATGGCCCCCATGAACGCTAGCAAGTAGGAGAAGAAGCGCGGCACGGGGTCATCCGCCGCCATGTAGTAGCGCGCGTAGAGCACGACCAGGGCGCCGATGCCTGCCACGAGCAGAACGAACAGCCAACTCAGGCCGTCCAGCCGCCAGGTGAGCCGCAGCCCGATGTCCGGCAGCCACGCCCAGCTTCCCTCGATGACCTTGCCGTCCGTAACGCCGCGGTAAAGCCACGCCGCGATGCCAACACCGGCCAAGGCCGTGGCGCCTGCAAGCCCGGCCGCCGCGTTGCGCGCATTGCGTGGCAACAGGAGCACTACTCCACTGACGAGGAACGGCAGCAGCGCTAGCGCGGGGACGAGTGTCGTTTCTAAATCCATCAGATCTGGTCGATCAGGGGCCCTGAGCAGGCGTTGCGACGCTCCATTCTAAAGTGCGCTGCCCGGCATCATGTAACGAGTCTCGTGGCGAGGGAGGGTGGTATGTGTGAGCGCCATGTTCTCGCCCGCGAAAGAGTTGCTCGCCACGCTCTCCGACCTGGCTGAAACCACGAGGACCAGCGCTTGCGCGCCTGGCCTCGGCCTCAGCGTCTTCACGGCTGACGAGGTGTTGTTGGAGCGAGGTTTCGGCGCTCGCGACCGCGAGGCCGGCCTGCCTGTTACCCCTGAGACGATCTTCGGGGTGGCTAGCATCACGAAGTCGTTCACTGCGCTGACTACCCTGACGCTGCAGGAGCGTGACGAGTTGCGCTTGGCGGACGGCGTGCGGCGCTACTTCGACTTCGGGCCGCTCTGGGCCGAGGGTGCGGTGCCGCGCGTGGAGCACTTCCTCAGCCACTCGAGCGGCCTGCCGCCTACGCCGAGCATGACCTGGCTGCGTTACGCCAGCCAGGTCGACGACCACGTGGCGGCTCGGCCGACGTTGGAGGAAGCGAAACTCACGCTAGTACCGGGCGTCATGGGCATGCAGCCCGGCCGCTTGACTTTGGCAAGGCTTGACGCCGCAGCTAAAGCGCTTGAGGACGAGGAGGCGCGTCTGCGCCTGACGGCCTTGGCCGCTGACGTCGCGGACTTCGAGGGCCTAGCTGCTTGGTTGGGCGAGAACGCTGCGCCCCTCGCCGACCCTGGTGAACTGTACTCGTACAGCAACGATGCTTTCTGCTTGGTCGGCGGGATGATAGAGCGTGTGACGGGTGGCGCGTTCGCCGACGCTGTTGCGCGCGAGGTGCTCGCGCCGCTCGGCATGCGCCGCTCGGGCTTCGACGCCGCCAGCGTCATGGCGGATGCCGACCACTCCACGCTTTACACGCGCGACGCGGAGGGCGCCGTGCTGCGCTCCCCGGCTTGGCAAACGACGGGCGTCATGCAGGGCGGCGGCATGCTCAAGAGCACGCTGGCTGACCTGCGCACTTACGTGCGCCACCTCATGTGCGGCGGTCCTCACGTGCGCGCCATGACGGAGGCGCGTGTGGCCAGCGCGCCAGGCGCGGCTTACGGCCTCGGACTGGCGATCATCGAGGATCATCACGGTCTGCGAGTCGTGAAGCATGGCGGCAGCTTGAAGGGCGTGTCCAGCGCCATCGGCTTCGTTCCCGAACTCGGGGTGGGCGTCGTGGTGCTCTGCAACCTAGACGGTGTGCCAGCCGAGCAGCTACTCATGCGCGTGGTGAACGCCTGCGCTGGCTTGCCGCTTACTGCCGCGGTTTACGACCCCGAGCCGATCACGCCCGCGTTGAGCGACGTGAAGGCGGTCCTCGGTGATTACCTCTCCGGCGAGCCGTACGGTCGCCTGCGCCTCTACTTGGGAGCGGCCGGTGACTTGCGCGCCGGGGTCGGCTGGCCGGAGGTGGACGTGCCCGCGTTCTTCGCTGGCCGCGACGAGGTGG
This sequence comes from uncultured Trueperaceae bacterium, assembly GCA_937907415.1. The sequence goes on along the minus strand of CALCHY010000091.1, from coordinate 20,726 downwards.
CGCTGGCCTACCCGGACAGCAGGACGGCGGTCACCTTGTTGCGAGACGGTCACGGTGCGGTGTGGGGCGCGCGATCTGGGCGCGTGATGCTGCGGTTGTAGACGAGGGCAGAGCTCGGCTACGGCTCCGCCGGCGCGTTGCTGGTCGGCTGGGGCTGGTCGAAATGGGTTTGCGGCGACGAGAGCTCCGCCGCCATGTCATCCAAGAACCGGATCACGACCTCGCGCTCGGCGGGGGTGAGGCGGGCGGCGGCGAGGAAGCGCCTCGCGTGCTGGCGCCCGACGGTGTTGGTGGCCGCCTCGCGCGTGGCTGGCGTGATGCTGATGGAGAGGGCGCGGCGGTCGCTCGGGTGCGGCGCACGGGTTACGTGTCCGGAGCGTTCCAGGCGGTCGAGGAGCTTGGTGGTCGAGGCCGTCGTGATGCCCAAGTGTGCGGCGATGCCGCCTGCGGTGGCGATTACGCCTTGGTTGGCGCACACGATCAGGTAGTGCAGCGCGCGCATGTCGGTGTCGTTGAGCTTCATGTACTTTAGCGACGCCTCCGACAGCTGGCGCTCCGCGTCACGGAGCTTGCCGAGGGCGATCATGACGCGGTTGATCTGCTCGACGTCTAGACCGGCCAACCCGCTGCGGTCGATCAGGCGGCCTTCCGGGTCGTTGGCGTCGAGGCGGTAGATGTCAGGTTGGGAGGCAAGCTGCGACTTCTCGACCTCACCCATGCCGTCATAGTACGCCACACGTTCGTCATGCTAGGCTGGCTGCTAGCCAAGCTAGTGATAGTCTGGCCGAGAGATGGGCGACCGTAATGCGACCCCGCGCCGGGCCGTGCGCTTGCCGCCCGGGAGGCAGCCGACATGTCAAGCAAGCGCAGCGAAACCAACGCACAAGCTCCTGTAAACAAGGGCCAGCCTTCAGCCAACAACCGCGCACGCCACTGGCTTAGGACGTTGCTGCCAGCCTTGCTGGTGCTGGCCTGGCTGGTGGCCGCCGGCATCGGGGGGCCGTACTTCGGGCGCGTTGGCGAGGTCTCTTCGAACGACCAGACGAGCTACCTCCCCGACTCCGCTGACGCCACCAAGGTCCAGAAGCTCCTCGGCGCCTTCAACGGCGCGAGCGAGCTGCCTGCCGTCATAGTGTTCGTCGGGCAGTCGGAGCTTAGCGCCGAGCAGCGCGGCGTGGTCGAGGCGGCGTTGGAGTCGCTCCGAGAGGTGGAGGGCGTCGGCGCCGTGTCGCCAGCGATCCCGTCGCAGGACGGCATGGCGCTGCAGGCGTTCGCCGCGCTGCGCTCGGGCGACGGTGTATCAGACTCCGTGGAGCTGCTGACCGCCAAGCTGGCAGCGGCCGTGCCGCCTGGCATCCAGGCCTACGTCACGGGGCCAGCCGGGTTCATAGCCGACCTAGTGAAAGGCTTCGCTGGCATCGACGGGCTCCTGCTAGTCGTGGCGCTCGTGGCGGTGTTCGTCATCCTCATCCTCGTCTACCGCTCGTTTCTGCTGCCCGTTGCCGTGTTGCTCACCAGCCTGTCGGCCCTCACGGTGGCGCTGCTCACCGTGTGGTGGCTGGCCAAAACTGGTGTCCTGCTGCTGAGCGGCCAGACGCAGGGCATCTTGTTCATCCTCGTGATCGGGGCCGCCACCGACTACTCGCTGCTCTACGTGTCGCGCTACCGCGAGGCGCTGCGCGTGGAGCAAGACCGCTGGGCTGCAAGCCGGCGCGCCCTCCGAGGCGCGTTCGAGCCCATCGTCGCGTCGGGTTCCACCGTGATCGCTGGCTTGATGTGCTTGCTCCTCAGCGACCTGCGCTCGAACAGCACGCTTGGGCCAGTGGCTTCCGTTGGCATCGTGTTCGCCATGCTGGCGGCGCTCACGCTGCTACCTTCCCTGCTGTTCGCGTTCGGACGCAACGCCTTCTGGCCCCGGCGCCCCAAGTACGAACCGGAGGTGGTGGCAGCCGAGCACGGCTTGGCGCTCCACGGAGGTTGGCGCTGGCTAGCGCGCTTGATCGAGACGCGGCCGCGCCAGATCTGGCTGCTGACTACTGCCGTGCTGGCGCTCCTCGCCCTGGCCGCCACGCAATTGAAAGCCGATGGGGTGCCGCAGTCCGACTTGGTGCTCGGCGCTTCGCAGGCCCGTGCTGGTCAGATAGCCCTCGGCAAGCATTTCCCTGGAGGCTCTGGCAGTCCCGTGATGGTAGTCGTGCCCGAGGCGCGCCTGCAGCCCGCCGCCGACGTGCTCCTCGGCCACGCTGGCATTACGGGGGTGAGCGTCAAGACCGCGGCCTCGCCGAGCGGCACGGCGCCCGTGAGCGCCGCCGGCGTTTCCGCCTTCGGCCCACCGGGAACCCCGGCCCCCGCCCCGACCGTGGTGGACGGCCAGGTGCTCCTCCAGGGCACGCTAGACAGCGCCGCCGACTCGGACGCCGCCGCCCTCACCGTCCGCGACCTGCGCCGCGAACTGACCGCGGTTCCTGGTGCGCTGGTGGGCGGCGTGACCGCCACCGCCATCGACACCAACGACGCCTCGATCCACGACCGCAACCTGATCATCCCGGTCGTGCTGGCAGTGATCCTCGTGATCCTCATGCTGCTGCTGCGCGCCGTGGTGGCGCCGGTGCTGCTCATGCTCAGCACCATGCTCTCGTTCCTTAGCGCGCTTGGTGTGGCGGCGCTCGTGTTCAACGGCGTCTTCCACTTCCCTGGCGCAGACCCGGCCGTGCCGCTTTACGGCTTCGTGTTCCTCGTCGCCCTCGGTATCGACTACAACATCTTCCTCATGACGCGCGTGCGTGAGGAGGCGTTACAGCACGGCACCCGCGAGGGCATCGTCAGGGGCCTCGCGGTCACTGGCGGGGTCATCACTTCGGCGGGTCTCGTGCTGGCGGCCACCTTCGCTGCGCTCGGCGTGATCCCGATCTTGTTCCTCGCGCAGATAGCCTTCATCGTGGCGTTCGGCGTGCTGCTCGACACCTTCGTCGTGCGCTCCCTGCTCGTGCCGGCGCTTACCTACGATATCGGGCGCGCGATCTGGTGGCCGTCGAAACTGGCGGTCGCGTCCAGCGCCGCCGCGCCGGCGTCCACGGCGGCTAAGAAAGAACTGGAGGGCCGTGCCGGGCGAACCTAGGAACCCCTAGGCTCAGCCCGACACCGCCGGAGCCGTCTACGGGCGGAGCGCTGGAGCAGCCGAACTCACTCGAACAAGCTGTCGTCGATGGCTTCGTTGACGACGACCGACTCGAAGAGCGTGTGACTGACCTTGTTCCAGGTGCCGTCCTCGAGCATGTAGCTCGTCATGTTGGCGCCCGTCAGCATGCTGCTCGTGACGGGAGTGTCGTAGACCATCACCATCTCGCTGCCTTCCGACACCATGTGCAGGCCAGCCAGCGCGCTCCCTTGAAACACGTACTGGATGGTGGTCGCCGTGTCCGAACCGGGGAATGTCGTGGTGTAGGTGACCTGGTCGCCCTGGAGCACGCCGTAGTCGACGGGGCCGTCGAAAGTTGCCGTGTCGCCGTCGCGCAAGGCAACGGAGGTTGGCTCGTCGAAGACGGCCTCGAGCTGTTCGGCCGTTCCCGGAGGCACCGGCAATGCGAACGGCATGCCTGCCATGGTCATGGTGACCTTGCCGTCTTTCAGCACCATGCGGCTGGAGAGGCCCTCGCCTAGCTCGTTCTCGACCACCATGCGGCGGTTGTCGTAGTCGATGATGGTGCGGCCGCGCACCTCTTGGGGGTCGGCGCCCGCCGCGTAGATGGTTGTCACCGTCGACTGGTCGACGGAGTGCACCGCTTGGCCGCTTGCGCCAGCAAGGAGCCCGTCGAGCAGCGCCTGGGCGCGCGGGTCGATCTGCGCCGCGGCTAGTGAGAGCACGGACGCCATGGCGAGGGTAACGATGCTAACGCGTAGTACGCCTAACTTGATCATGGACCAATTGTAGGGGTTGGCGGGGCGGCTCACGTTAGAGCGCCCAAGCCCAAACTTTAATGTGAGGCGCTTCACTTTTCGCGTGCCGCCTGCGTAAGGAGGTCTCGGAGTCACTCGACCATCAGCAGCTTGAACGCTGCGTCATTAGACACGACCCGTGCCACCGTGAAGCTCCCCTCGACCGCCAAGGCGTCGTCCGGGTTGTGCACCACGTCGTAATCGGTCTGGTAACTGAGAGCGCCGCTGAACGTGCCGCTGACTGCGAGGGTGACGTCGTCGACTACGGTTACCTCGAGCAGCTCGAAGACGCCTTCCGTGAACGCGTAGTAGTCGTCGTAACTGCTGCCACGCGGATAGAACTTGAGTTCGACGTCCGCGTCCTCGAGAAGCTCCAACGTCTCAGGGTCGAGGGCGAACTGAAGCATGAACGAGCCGATGTCGCTGCGTTCGGGATGGTGGGTGCGCGTGCTGAGGGTTACGTACAGGGTAGCGGGCGTAAGCACCGTGGTACCCAGCTTCATCTCGTCTACATGCATGAAGCTGGCCGAGTGTTGCGTGGTGCCAGCGATGGCTTCGAGGATGGCGCGCACGCGCTCGTCCTCCTCCCCGTCTGCAACGTCTGCCGGCACCTCGGTGGCGTAGGTGTATGCGTGGAAGGCGCCTTCCCCGATGATGGCGTCGACGGCGCCCGTCTCGAAGGTAGGGTGCTGGGCGGCCGCTATGCCGACGAGCAGGCAGAGAGCCGTGAGCACGGCGGTGCCGAGGTTGCGCGACGAAGTGAACATGGTGGTGGGCCTTTCTTGCCGGGAAAATTGTTCGCGTGAACTACATGCATTATCGGTCAGTTGCATGTGTCGGTGCCGCAAGAGTTGTCACTCGGGTTCAGTCTTGCGCCGCTCCAAGTTGCGCTTAGGCGTCTCGCAACGTCGGGTCGAGCAAGTCGCGCAGGCCGTCTCCGAAGAGGTTGAAGCCGAACGACGCCAGCAAGATGGCCGCGCCAGAAAACACCGACACCCACGGCGATAGCAGCATGGTGCCGCGGCTCTCCGAGAGCATGAGGCCCAACGACGGCGTCGGCGGTTGGGTGCCAAGCCCGAGGAAGCTGAGGGACGCCTCTACGAGGATCGCCGTTGAGAGCGACAGCGTCACCTGCACGAGGATGGGCGCCATGACGTTGGGCGCAACGTGCTTGCCGAGAACGCGGCCCGCCCCGCCGCCTAGTGCTCGAGCCGCCGCGACGTAATCCCAACTAAGCACCGTGAGAGCCGGCCCTCGCGCTAGGCGCGCGAAAACCGGGGTGTAGACGAGTCCGATCGCTAACCCCGTGTTGAAGGCGCCTGGCCCGAGCACGGCCAGCACCCCGATGGCGAGCAAGATGATCGGGAAGGCGAGCAGTACGTCCATGACGCGCATGATGATGCGGTCGCGCCAGCCGCCCCAGAACGCGGCGAGCAGTCCGAGCGTCCCGCCGACGATGGTGGCGATGCCGACCGCGCCAAGGCTGACGAGCACGCTGGTGCGGTAGCCGTACAGGATCCGCGAGAGGGTGTCGCGCCCGAAGTTGTCCGTGCCGAGGAGGTGCTTGACGCTCGGGCCCTGGAAACGCTCGCGGATGGCTTGCGCGAGGGGGTCGTACGGCGCCAGCCACGGGCCGGTAAGAGCCGCGAGCACCACGATGGCGGCGATGACGAAGCCGATGAAGCCAACGCGGTTGCGCCACAGGCGGGTGAAGAAGCGCCGCACGCTCATGAGTACTCCACGCGCGGGTCGATCCAGGCGTAAGCCAGGTCGACGAGTAGGTTGACGACGACGAAGACGGCCGTGACGATCAGGACTACCCCCTGCAGGAGCGGGTAGTTGCGTTCGTTGATGGCGCCGAGCATGAGGCGGCCGATGCCGGGGATGGCGAACACCTGCTCGATGACGACGACCCCTGAGAGGAGGTAGCCGAGCTGCACGCCAACCACGGTGATGACGGGGATCATGGCGTTACGCAACGCGTGCTTGTAGAAGAGGCCGCGCTCGCCGACGCCCTTGGCGCGAGCGGTGCGTACGTAATCGGAAGATAGGACCTCGAGGAGGCCGGAGCGCAAGATGCGGGTCAGGCCGGCCACCATCGGCAAGCTCACGGCAACGGTCGGGAGCGCCACGCGCGCCAGGTTACCGAGCGGGTCGGTGGTGAACGGCACGTAGCCGATAGCCGGCCACCACGGTAGGTAGAGGCTGAAGAAATAGAGGAACAGCACGCCGACCCAGAAGGACGGCAGGGTGAGGCCGATGATGGTGAGGACCCTCACGAGCACGTCCCCGCTAGTGCCTCTCGCCCGCGCGGCGAGGACGCCGAGCGGGAACGAGAGGACGATAGCGAGGACGAGCGCGAGGAACGTGATCTCGAAGGTGGCGGGCAGCCGCGCGGTTATCTCCTGCAGGACGGGGGTGCCGGTCCAGATGCTCGTGCCGAGGTCGCCTCGCAGCGCCGCCTTCAGCCAGTTCCAGTACTGCTCGTACACGGGGAGGTCGAGGCCGATCTGGCGCCGCAACGCCTCCACGCGGTCGGGCGTGATGTCGGTGTTGGCGCCAAGCATGATGGCGACGGCGTCACCGGGTATGAACCGCACCATCGCGAACACTAGCAGCGACACTCCGAAGAGCACGACCACCAAGTCGAGTAGGCGCCTTACGAGGTACTGGAACAAGGCTCAGGGTTTCAGTGCAGTTCGACCTCGCGCAGGTAGCGCAGGCCGCGAGTCGGGAGCTGCTTGAAGCCCGTGACCTGGTCGGATACGGCGCTGAAGAGCGTGCCGTACGCCACGTGAGCGATGGGGCCGTTGCATGCGAGGCGCTTCTGCAGGTGGTCGTAGATGTTGACGCGCTCGGTGCGGTCGGTGGTGGTGCGGCCGAGCTGCAGGAGCTCGTCGACGGCGGGGTCGGAGAACTTGTAGACGTTGGTGGAGCCGCCCGTCACGAACGTGCGGTAGAGGTAGCCATCCGGATCGGTGGCGCCGCCGTTGAGGCTCACGAAGGTGTCGAAGTCGGAGTTGCGCCACGCCTGCACGAACGCGCCGAACTCGGCGACGTTGATGGCGAGGCGGACGCCGACCTCTGCTAGTTGCGCTTGCAGGACCTGGGCCGCGTCCGACACGACCTGGATGGTGCCGAACGTGAGGAGGCCGGCGTCGAAGCCGTTCGGGTAACCAGCCTTGGCGAGGAGTTCGCGCGCCTTGTCCGGGTTGCTGGCGTAGCAAGGGAAGTTGGAGACGGGGGTCGCCCACTGGACGAGGCCTGGGCTAAGGGGCCCGCCCTCGACGGCGTTACCGAAGTAGACGGCGTCGATCAGTTCCTCGCGGTCGATGGCGTAGTTGATGGCCTCGCGCACTAGCGGGTCGTTGAACGGCGCGCGGCTGACGTTGAAGCCGAGCAGGGTGTACGCGAGGTCCTGGACGCCCATGAGCGTCACGCCCCGTGCGCCCTTCAGGGTCTCGGCGGTGGCCGGGTCGACGTCGGGGATGATGTGGTACGTGCCGTTGCGCATGCCGGCCGCGCGCGTCGACGCCTCGGGCACCACGTTGTAGCGCAGCTCGGCGACCTTCGGTTCGCCCGGGCGGTAGTAGTCGGGGTTGGCGACGAGCAGGACGTAGGTGTCAGGGACGATCTCTTTGAGCATGAACGGCCCGGTGCCGACGGCGACCTGCTGCAGGCTTCCGCCGTTGGCTTCGACGACCTCCTGCGGGACGACCGTCAAGTTGGTGAGGTTCGCTAGGAACGGCGCGAACGCCACCTTGAGGGTGAAGGTCACCTCTAGTGGGCCGCTAGCCACGACGGAGTCGACTTCGGTGAAGCGGCTGGCCTGCGGTGAGCCCGTGTCCGGGTTCATGATGCGGTCGTACGAGTAGACGACGTCGTCCGCCGTCATGAGGCGGCCGTTGTGGAACTTGACGCCGTCACGCAACTGGAACACGTAGGTGAGGCCGTCTGGCGAGACGGTCCAGCTCGTCGCGAGGGCGGGGTCGAGGCCGAGGTCCGCGTTGGCCTCCAGCAGGCCGTCGTAAACCTGGCCGATGACGGCGAAGGAGGAGAAGGCCGTGACGATGTGCGGGTCGAGGCCGACCGGCGCCTGATCGACGGCTAGCTCGACGCGGCCTTGTTGAGCGAAGGCTATGCCGAGTAGTGCGGCGAACGCGATGAGGAGGAGTTTCGTTCTGCTCATGTGCGAATCCTTCCTTGGGCGCTCGCGGGCTCTCCCCGGAAGCCTATGGCTGCGCCCTGGTGGGGGCGCGCGCCGTTGTAGTTTCTCTGTACCGTACCATTGCTAGACCAGTAATGCATGGGGTGATAGCCTGCCGCATGCCAGCAAGCTCGACTGATGACGCGTTCGCACCCGAGGCGCAGGCCGCGGCCCGCGCCGTGGCCGCAGCCACCCCTCTGCTCGAGGCGGCGGTCGCCGCGCGCGTAACGCCCGGCGCCGTGCTGCAGGTGGCGGGGCCAGCCGGGATAGGTGCCGTGGTGGCCGTAGGCGCAGAGGGTTACGGGGGTGCCGCCGTGGAGCCGGGCACCGCGTACGACCTCGCGTCCCTCACCAAGGTCACGGCCTGCCTACCGGCCCTGCTCCACTTGATAGACAACGGCGCGGTGCGCTACAGCGACCGCGTCGACCGCTTCTTCAGTAACGCAGGCTGGATGCAGGAGCCGTCCCTCGGCGGCGTGACCGTGGCCGACCTCGTCCTCCACCGTTCCGGCCTGGCCGCTTGGCGTCCGCTCTTCGCTACGGTGCGTGGTCGCGAGATGGTGCTCGCCAACGTGCTGCAGTCGAGTCTGTGCGAAGAGAGGGGCTTGAACGTCTACTCCGATCTCGGCGTCATCGTGCTCACGGCCATCATCGAACGCGCGGCAGGCATGCGCCTCGACGACTTCGTGTGCACGCACGTCTACGCGCCGCTTGGCATGAACGCAACGCGCTTCGGCCCGCTCGGCGAGGGCGCTGGCGTAGCCGCCACCGAGGATGACGGCCTGCGCGGCCTGCTCGTTGGCCGCGTGCACGACGAGAACGCGGACGCCATGGAGGGCGTCTCCGGTCACGCGGGCCTGTTCGGCACGGCGGCAGACCTCACGAGTTACGGGCAGGCGTGGCTGCGTTTCTCCGGACCGTTCGCTGGTCCGGAGACCATGCGCTACGCCGTGACCGACTTGTCTGACGGCGAGGGGGTGCGGCGCGGCGTCCTCTGGCGCCTCGCGGCCGAAGGGTGGCCGTTCGGTGGCGGCTTCACGCCAAGCGCCTTCGGGCACACGGGTTTCACTGGCACGAGCATCGTGATCGACCCCGAGCTGGGTTGCGTCGCGACGCTGCTGACTAACCGGGTGCACCCACGGCGCGGGTCGGCGGACGGCATCGTGCGCCTGCGGCGGGCCGTGCACGTAGCGGTCGCGGAAGCCTTCGCGTGAGCGGCCTCCACGACCTGCCGGCCGCGACGGTGCTTGGCCTCATGTCTGGCACCTCGCTTGACGGGGTAGACACGGTCACGGTCCGCCTCGAGCGCGTTGCGGGCCGCCTCGCCTGGCGCGTGCTCGGACGCTCGGTTCACGACTATCCAGCCGAACTCTCGAGGCGCCTGCACCTCGCGCTCAAGCCAGCTACCTCTGACGTCCTTCTCCTCACGGAGTTGCACCAGGAGGTCGGGCAGTTCTACGCCGAGGTGGTGGCCGCCGCGCAGGCCGAGCACGCTCTCGACCTCGTTGCCTTGTCCGGGCAGACCGTCTATCACATTCCCCGTGCAGACGAAGCGCGCGGCTGGCGCGTCAAGAGCACCTTGCAGTTGGGTGAGGCCACCGTCGTCACCGAGTGCTGCAAGGTGGCGACCGTCTCCGACTTCCGCCAGTCCGACCTAGCTGCCGGTGGCCAAGGCGCGCCGCTCGTTAGCTTCCCGGACTCGCAGCTCTATGCCGCGCCAGGTGTGGCGCGCGTGGTGGTCAACCTCGGCGGCATCGCGAACGTGACCTACCTGCCAGCCAACGGCGACCCTAACGGCGTTATCGCCTTCGACACCGGGCCGAGCAACTGCCTGATGGACGAGGCCATGACGAGGTTCGCCGGGCGGCCATACGACGCTGGCGGCCAGGTGGCGCTCTCGGGCGTCGTCGACGAGGGGGCCCTTGAGCTTCTACTTGCGGAACCGTACCTGCAGCTCTCGCCACCCAAGACGACTGGGCGCGAGCTCTTCTACCTCGACGCCGCGCTCGAGCGCGGTTGGTCCGGAGCGGCGCCCGCGCTGCCGACCCTCATGGCGACCCTCGCCGCGTACAGCGTGCGGAGCCTCGTGGCGGCGGTGGAGGCGGAACTGCGGCCACTCGGCATAGATGAGGTGCTCGTGGCTGGCGGCGGCGCGCGCAACCCCGCCCTGTTGGGGGGACTGGCGCGGGAGCTAGGCGTTCCGGTGCGTTCCTTCGCGGAACTCGGGTATGACGACAAGGATCGCGAGACCCTCGCGATGGCCGTCATGGGCTACTTGGCGGTGCATGGCGAACCTAATGTTTTGCCGTCTGCGACGGGCGCGCGGTGGCCGGTGGTGGCTGGCAAGGTGGCTCGGCCGTGGAGCGGGCGCTAGCGCGCCGGTCCAATCGTTGTACCAGGTCAAACTAGTACGACGCTAACTGTCGCAAGGGCATGTGAGTATGTCTCCAACCGCGCGGATGAGTCAGTGTTCGGGGGAACCGACGAGACCGCGCGGCTCTTTCTTTCAGGGCTCCACCATGGTCTCAACCACCGAAGACAACCGCTGACGGTCGTTGGCGGCTACCCTAGGGCAGGCGGCGGCGCTTGTCAGTGCGCCAGGGGCGCCGGTTTGAGAGATGACATGAGCGATAGCGGCCAGCACACACTGTTCGTAACCATCCGCCCGACGGCGGAAGTGACCATCAAGGCGCGCACGACCCGCGCTACTTTCATGCGCAAGCTGCGGCTCGCCGCCAAGGACGCCCTGCAGCGCTCCGGTTTCGAGGCGCGCGTGTTCGTGCGCGGCAACCGCGTGATGGCGCAGATCGGCGCGGGCCCCGCCGCCGGCGGGGCGGACGGCGTACCGGACCAGGACCTCGCCACGCGGACGCTCGCGCGCGTGTTCGGCATCGGCACCTTCTCGTTCGTCGAGGACGAGACCGCGCCTGACCTCGAGTCCATGGTGGCGCTTGGCCGCGAGCTCTACGCTGACCGCGTGCAGGGGAAGACCTACGCCGTGCGTTGCAAGCGCATGGGGCGCCACGGCTTCAGCTCGATGGACGTCGAGCGCAAGCTGGGCGCCGCCCTCAACCCCGGCGCCAAGGTCGACCTCAAGCACCCTGAGGTCACCGTGGAGATCGAGGTTGACGAGCGCCGCGCCCTCTTCCTTAGCCAACGCCACAAGGGTGCGGGCGGCCTACCCCTTGGCACCGCAGGACACGCCCTTGCGCTCCTCTCCGGCGGTTTCGACTCGATCGTGGCGGCGTGGTCGCTCATGCGCCGCGGCGTGGAGGTCGACTTCGTGCACTTCCGGCTGGGCGACCTCGAATCTGAGCGGCTGGCGTTGCGCGTCGCCAAGCTCCTCTCGGACACCTGGGGCGCCGGTTCGCGGCCTGAAGCTCACGTCATAGACCTCAGACCGGCGATGGGCGAGCTACGCGGCAACCTCGAGTCGAACTTGTGGCAGGTCGGCCTGAAGCGCCTGATGGTGAAGGCGGCCGACGCCGTGGCGGACGCGCTCGAGGAGTACGCGGTCACGGGCCCTGGTCCTGGCGAGGGCGCCCCTCGCGAACGCGGCAGGCGCGTGTCACGGCGGCGCGTCGACGCGCTCGTGACCGGCGAGGCCATCGGTCAAGTGTCGTCGCAGACGCTCTCGAACCTGCGCGCCATCGACGCTGCCGCGCGGCGACCGGTGCTGCGGCCTCTCGTGGCGTACGACAAGTCGGAGATCATCGCGTTAGCCGAGCGCATCGGTACCGCCGAACTCTCTGCGAAGGCCGTCGAGGAGTGCAACATCACGCCCGTGCGCCCAGCGACTTCGAGCCGCGCTGCGCACCTCGAGCGGCAAGAGCAGGGCATGGACGACGCCGCGCTGGCCGCCGCCATCGCGCCGGTGGCGCTAGGCGTGTCTCGGATACCGCTGCGCGCCATGCGGGAGGGTGAAGGCGTGCTCGTTGCCCCAGCGGCTGGCGCGGGCGACGGCCTCAGGGTGAACGCGCTGCCAGCCGGCGCCGTGCTCCTCGACTGCCGCGACGCCGCCATGCGCACGTGGGCACCGGACTGGCCGGAGGTCATGGCGCCACCATCTGACCTGGGGAACGTTGGGGCGCTGGACGCCGAGAGGGTTTACGTGGCGTTCTGTCCGTTCGGGCAGCGCAGCAGCTACGTGGCGGAGCGCCTGCGTGAGGCGGGGCTGCGCGCTTTCAGCTTCGTTGGCGGTGAGGGCGGCCTGCGGCAGTACCTGGCCGCGACCGACCGCGGTGAGGCCGCGCCAGCGTAGCCCTACTCCTTGGCGCGCGCCAGTTCGGCTGCGGCCTCCACCGGCTCGCGCGTGGTGACGCTGAAGTGCGTTCCTGACGGCAGGGCCGCGGCCAGGGCCGACGTCAGCGGGGCGCCGCAGCGGGCCACGCCGCCTGCCAACACGACCGGCAGGACCACCCCGAGCCGGCCGCTGACGACGCGCGCTAGGCGCGCTAGTTCCGCGCCGGCTGCGGCTAGCACGGCGGCGGCGTCGGCGTCGCCGCGCGCGGCAGCGAGCGCCACGAGCGGAGTGAGGGCGGCCACGCGCGCCCTTCCTCCCGCGTAGACCTCGCGACGGACGGTGGCCCAATCGTTACCCCCGAGAGCAGCGTAGATGCCGTTGGCTAACGCTCCGCCTGGCGGGGCGCCCTGCTCATCTGCGCGGCGCAGCACGCGCTTGAGGGCCTCGCGCCCGATCCAGTAACCGCCGCCGCCATCGTCGATGAGGTAACCGTGGCCGCCTACGCGTACGGCTTGGCCGTTTCTTGCTAGGTGGAAGCCGATGCTGCCTGTTCCGGCGTAGATCAGTATGCCAGCGCCCGGCTGGAAGGCCGCGAGGTAGGCGGTGTGAACGTCAGGCATGACGCGTACGGCCGCAGGCGGCAGTGCGAGGCTGGCGGCGATGGTGGAGGCAAGCAACTCGGCGTCAGGCGAGTCCGGCTCGAGCCCCGTGATTCCCGCCACGACCCTCTGTGGCCTTGGGCCGATCGCGGCGGCGCGGCTAGCGAGCTCCTCCAGTCGTTGCAGGGCGGCGCTGCGCTCTTCTGTGCGGAGTTGGATGGCGGAGAGCGGGCCGCCCGCGCCACGCGCCAGTTCGGTGCCCGCTTCATCGACCAACAGCCACCTGGTGCTCGAGCCGCCGGCATCTATGCCCAGGAACGCGTCAGCCACGCATGACAGAGCTCGCTAACTCACTGAGTTTAGTGGCCTCGTTGGCTGGCATGGAGTCGGTGACATGCAGCCAGACGGGAAGAAGGTCATCGCCTTCCGCGGCGAAGGGCAGCGGCGTGAGGGCGAGCCAACCGGCGGCGGCCTCAGCTTGCAGTTCAGAGCGCAACACCACGCCAACGCCCGCACCCGCAAGCACGCCCGCCCGGACCGCGCTTGGGCTCGGCATGGCCGTTTGCTGGACGGCTGCGAGGCCTGCGCGCCGTAGGAGCAGCCGCGCACGCTCACCTACGACGCTCGGCGCCGCCGGTATTAGCCACCGCGCGCTAGCGAGCGCAGCTTCATTGGCGCCCTCACCCACGCGCAGTGCGCTGGCGCTCGGGTGCGTTGCCAGCATGAGTCGTTCGTCGCCTAAGCGGATAGTGTGCAGGCCGGGTTCACCGCCTGCTGGTGCCAGTAAGGTGATGGCTGCTGGCAGTTCGCCGTGCCTCACGGCGTCAAGCAGGTCTTGCGAGTGCGCCTCCACTAGCTCGAGGTCGGCTTGTGCGCTGCTGCTCAAGCGGCCGCCGAGAACCGCCACGAGGTGGGGGCTAACGCCGCAGCGCCAGGTGGCGCTGGCGTTGCGCTGCGGATCGAGGCCTAGGGACGCCTCGCGGAGCGCGGCGCGCACGTTGCGGGCGGCGCCTAGCAGCGCGGTGCCTGCCGCCGTTAGGCGCGTGCCCCCGGCCGTGCGCTGCGTTAGGGGCTCCTGCGAGAGTTGCTGCAGTGCGGCCAACCTACGACTAACGGAGGACTGCCCAACGCCGAGTTGGACGGCGGCGGCGCTCTCGTTGCCAGCCTCGGCCACGGCGAGGAGTGTGAGCAGCTGCTCGGCGTCCGGTAGTTGTGGCATGGCCACATTATGCACTTGACGCATAGCGAGCCATATGGGTGGGTGCCTAGCTCCACTAGGCGAGCGCCTAGCTCTGAGACACTCCCGCACGGAATAGGCATTAACCTGCAGTAACCCCGGCAGCCGCCAAGGTGGCAGCCGCACCGCGAGAGGGGGTACGCGTGTACTTCAAGCATTTCTACGACCAGGGACTAGCGCAAGGCAGCTTCATGGTCGGTTGCCAGGCCAAGGGCGAGGCGGTCGTCGTCGATCCTCGGCGCGACGTTCAGGTCTACCTGGACTGCGCCGCGGCGGAGGGCCTGCGCATCGTGGCCGTAACGGACACTCACATCCACGCCGACTACCTGTCTGGCGCCCGTGAACTCGCGCATGCTGCCGGCGCACGGCTCTACTTGTCAGACGAGGGCGGCCCGGAGTGGCAGTACGCCTACGAGCACGTTGGCCTCGAGCACGGCAGCATCATCAAGGTCGGCAACGTCGAACTCAAGGCGCTGCACACGCCCGGCCACACGCCGGAGCACATGTCGTTCCTCGTCACAGACACGGCGCGCACCACCTTGCCATCCCACCTCCTCAGTGGGGACTTCGTGTTCGTTGGTGACGTCGGGCGCCCAGACCTCCTAGACGCCGTCGCTGGCGGCGAGGACACGCGCTTCATCGGCGCGCGCCAGCTCTTCGCCAGCTTGCGCGACGAGTTCCTCACCCTGCCAGATCACGTTCAGGTATGGCCGGGGCACGGCGCTGGCAGCGCCTGCGGCAAGGCGCTCGGCGCGGTGGCAAGCACGACGGTCGGCTACGAACGGCTTACCGCCTGGTGGGCCGACTACCTCGCGGCTGGTGACGAGGCCAGCTTCACCGTCGCCCTCCTGGAAGGGCAACCAGCAGCCCCTACCTACTTCGGCCGCATGAAGCGCGTCAATCGCGACGGCCCCGCGCTGCTAGCTGACCGCGCTCCGCTGCGCGAGTTCTCGGCGGAGGAGTTGCGCGGCCGCGTCAACCGCGACCTCGTGTTGCTCGACACCCGCTCGGTGCGCGATCAGTGGGCGGCCTCTGTGCCGGGCGCGCTAGCTGTGCCTGGCGGCAACTCGTTCGCCACCTACGCCGCCTGGGTCATCGATCCAGACAGCGAGAGGCGCCCGCTAGTAGTGGTCGCGGCCAACGGCGAGCACGCCGCCAGCCTGCGCGACCGCCTCAGCTACACGGGCATCGATGACGTCGTCGGGTACGTCACGTCCCTCACCGGCCTCGACCTGCAGCCCCTGCCGCTGGTAACGCCGAGCGAACTCGCGGCACTGCGGGGCGGCGCACGCGCGGGCGTAGAGGTGCTCGACGTGCGCGAGGCAAGCGAGCACCTGGCTGGCCACATCCCAGGCGCGCGGCAGTTGGCCGCCAGCCGCCTCCTCGCCAACAGCCACGAACTCCCGCGCGGCGGCACGCTCGTCATGCACTGCCAGGGGGGCGGGCGCTCCGCGGTGGTGGCAAGCGCACTGCGGAACCGCGGCTTCGCCAATATCGTTGAGCTGGCTGGCAGTTACGACGGTTGGAGCAGCTATTTGGCCTCAGAATCCGCCAACAACCCAGCGAGAGTGGAGCCGAAGTGACGGACTCTGGCGCTAACAACCCCTCCGAACCGCAACCGAACGGCAACGCTACGAACCAAGCGCAGGGCGCCGCCCCAAGCCCGCAAAGCGGACAGAACGGCGACGGGCATGACCGCCATGGCCGTCGCGAGCACGGGCGGGGCTGGTGGCCGTTCGCCCTCATCGTCGTCGGACTGCTCTTCCTCGCAGGCAACGTCGGCTTCACTTTCGACCCGCTCTGGAACTTCATTGGCAACGTCTGGGAGTTCTGGCCGGTAGCGCTCATCGCGGTTGGGGCCGACATGCTCACGCGCGGCAAGTACCGCCTCGCCATCGTGTCGGTCGCCATCGGGGTCGTGGTCGTGCTGGCGCTGTCAGGCGGCCTGTCCGCTGGAGTCGGGCAAACACTCGACGTGAAGCAAGCGCTCGGCGGCGCCACGAGCGCACGGTTGGAACTCGACCTAACCACCAACGCCCTCAACCTGACGGCCGCGGCGAGCAGCACCGATGTCGTGTGGGGCACCATCACGGGCGGTCGCAGCGAGCGGCTAACGCAAGACGCGTCGCGTCGCGGAAACCTAGTAGCCGTGACCCTAAGGGCCAGGCAACGTGGTTGGCCGATCGCCTTCGGTAGCGCTAGAGGCGGGGGTCCGTGGGAGCTGCAGATGAACGAGAACCTGGCGACCGACCTCGTGATCGACGGTGGCGTCGGCGCCATCGACCTCGACCTTTGGAACGCCAACCTCACCGGCCTCGCTATCGACGCTGGGGTTGGCGCGTTGACCATCACCCTCCCAGCTTCGGGCGGCTTCACTGGCGAGATCGACGGTGGAGTTGGCAAGCTCACCGTTAACGTCCCAAGCGACCTCGCCATCGTCATCAACCTAGATACCGGCGTCGGGAACATCAACTTCGACAGCGGCTTCCAGAAGAACGGCTCTGACTACAGCAGCCCGGCCGCGGCCGCTGGGCAGCGGGTGGCGGCGCGCTTGAACATCGACGCTGGAGTCGGGAGCGTCAACGTGAGGTCCGTCAAGTGACGTCAGCCGAGGTGGGCGAGGGAATAGCTGATGACGGCGTCAGCGGCACGGTCGGCGCGACGCCACTAGTCGCATTGCAGCGGCTAGTGCCACCAGGGTCTGGCCGCGTGCTCGTCAAGCTCGAGCAGTTCAACCCGACGGGCTCTTACAAGGACCGCATGGCCGTCGCCATCATCGCGGCCGCGGAAGCGAGCGGCAGGCTGCAACCAGGCATGACCGTCGTCGAGTGCACCGGGGGTAGCACCGGCACCGCGCTGGCTTTCGTGTGCGCCGCCAAGGGCTACCGCTTGAAGGTCGTGTCGTCAGACGCCTTCGCTAGCGAGAAACTGCGCAGCATGCGCGCGTTCGGGGCGGACCTCGAGCTGATAGCCAGTGACGGCGGCAAGGCCACGCCCGACCTCGTGCCGCGCATGATGGCGCGGGCCGCAGAACTCGCCGAGCAGCCCGGGCACTTCTGGAGCGACCAGTTCCACAACCCGGACGCCCTCATCGGCTACGAGCCCCTCGGCGACGAGGTCATCGAACAGACGGGCGGCGAGGTAACGGCATTCTGCGCCGCCGTTGGCACGGCCGGCATGCTGATGGGCGCCGCTCGCGCCATCCGCCGCCGCGCGCCAGGCTGCAAGGTGGTCGCGCTCGAGCCAGCCTCATCGCCGATACTCACGGCTGGTCGAGCTGGCGCTCACCGCGTCGAGGGCATATCCGTCGGCATCGTCCCCCCGCTGCTCGACAAGGCGCTTTACGACGAGGCGCGCACCGTAGCGGAAGAGGACGCCCGCGCCACGGCACGCGCCCTGGCGCGCGAGGAAGGGCTGCTCGTTGGCCTATCGAGCGGCTTGAACGTCTTCGCGGCGCTGCAGTTGGCGCGCGAACTCGGCCCCGACAGCACGGTCGTGACGGTAGCGGTAGACACCGGCCTCAAGTACCTCGCCGGAGACCTGTTCAGTGACTAACCACCCCAACCGCCCCTAGGAGGAACGGCATGCAGTACAGGTACATCGGTCGCACTGGGGTGAAAGTCTCGAGCATCTGCCTCGGCACCATGACGTTCGGCGGCGAAGCCAGCGAGGCCGAGGCCGCCGCCATCTTCGGGCGCAGCCTCGAAGCGGGCGTCAACTTCATCGACACTGCCGACGTGTACAACGCCGGCCGTACCGAAGAGATCGTAGGTCGCCTCATGAAAGGGCGGCGCGACGAGCTGGTGCTCGTAAGCAAGGCGTTCGGCCGCAGCTTCCCCGAACCCAACTCCGGCGGCTCGTCACGGCGCCACATCGTGCGAGCAGTCGAGGCATCCCTCAAGCGCTTGAACACCGACAGGCTCGACTTCTACCTGCTGCACCAGTTCGACGCCAACGTCCCACTCGAAGAGACTCTCGGCGCGCTAGACGACCTCGTCAGGCGCGGGCTCGTTCTCTACGTCGGCGCCAGCAACTTCGCCGCTTGGCAGTACATGAAGGCCATCGGGATCTCGGAGCGCCGTGGGCTGGAGCGCTTCGCGCTGATCCAGCCCATGTACAACCTCATCAAGCGCCAAGCCGAAGTCGAGATCCTCCCCATGGCGCAAGCGGAAGGGTTAGGCGTCATGACGTTCAGCCCGCTCGGCGCCGGGCTCTTATCTGGTCGCTACTCGAGCGGCGAGGCCGCCGGTGGCCGGCTCGTTGAGAACGACCGTTACCGCCGCCGCTACGGGCTCGAGGGTTACGCCGCCACGGCAGAACGCTTCGTGGCTTACGCCAAGGAGGTAGGCGTCAACCCGGTGACCTTGGCGGTCGCGTGGTGCGCGGCCCACCCAGGGGTAACGGCGCCCATCATCGGTGCGCGCACGGCCGAGCAGGTGGCGCCGGCGCTCGCGGCCGCGTCGTACGTCATGACCGCAGAGGAGCGCGCCGCTATCACCGCGCTTTCACCCGAGTTGCCGCTGGCGCACGATCGGCGTGAAGAGGCGTAAGCGCCCGCCCCGCCCCCGCTATGCGCGTGGTTTCTCCTGCAGGGCTTGGCCCTGGCTCGACCCCGCGAGGCGCGCCATGAACTCGACCTGAGCGGCGGTGGTGGAGACCACCGTCAAGTTGTCGCCCGCGCTTAGACGGCTGGCGCCACTCGGCACTGTCGTGTCCGAGCCGTGCTTCAGGCTGGCGATGAGCACGCCCTCCGGGAGCGCCAGGTCGCGGAGCTCCCGCCCAACTAGCGGGCTGGTGGCCGGTACGTCGACCATGAACACCACGTCGTTCCCGCCGGAGAGCGGCACCGCCTCGCCTCGTCCGAGCCGGCCGAGGAACTCGCTGTCGAGCACCTCAGGGTCGAGGCTGACCACGCGTTGCCTGAGGAGCCGCAACACCGTCGCGAGGTACTCGCCCTGGTGAACGGGGCTGTCGCCGGGGCCGGGCACCGCGAACTCATGCAGCGTCGGGTACTTCCGGCCGCGGCTGAGGCGCTCTTGCACCATGAAACTCAAGGCCACCGCCAGCATCGTCGGCAGGATGAGCTGGTAGCCGCCCGTCATCTCGGCGACCATGATGAGCGTCGCCAACGGCACGCGGGCCGCGCCAGCGAAGACGGCGGCCATCCCGACCACCGCGAACGCCTCTGGGGCGGGCGTGAACGCAGCGAAGCGCCCGAGGTGCGCCGCCAGCGACCCGCCAAGCATCACCCCAACGTAGAGGCTCGGCGCGAACGTGCCACCTGACCCGCCTGACGCGATGGTGAAGGCCATCGTGATGAACTTCCCGAAGGCCAACGCCAGCATCAGCCAGGCACCTAGGCTCCCGTCGATGGCCAGCTGCATGAAGCCGTAACCGCTACCGAGGAGCTGCGGGAAGACCATGCCGATGAGCCCCATCAGGAGCCCGCCGACGGCCGGTTTGAAGTGATCAGGGATGCGCCAGCCGGCGAAGGCGTCGCGCACGTAGTAGTAGAAGAGCGGCACGAGCGTGCCCATCACGCCAGCGGCAACGCCGAGGAGCGCGTACCACGGCAGCTCCCGGAAACCCGTGAACGTCGCGGGCTCTGCGAGGTGGAAGAGCGGCGTGAACCCCGTGAAGCTGCCGCTGATGGCGTAAGCGGTGGCGGCGCTTACGAACGTGAACGCGAGCGCCGCGCTCTCGAACGCCAAGCCGCTGTAGAGGACCTCGACGGCGAAGATGGCGGTGCCGAGCGGGCTGCGGAAGATGGCGGACAGGCCGGCTGCCATGCCAGCGAGCATCAACGTGCGGCGCTCGTCGTCCGGCAGCCGCAACCAGGTGGCCGTGATGGAACCGAACCCGGAAGCGATCTGGGCCGTTGGCCCCTCGCGACCTGCCGACCCGCCCGAGCCGATGGTTATGGCGCTAGCGATCGTCTTGATGATCGGGATGCGCGTGCGCACGTAGCCGCCCAAGCGGTGAAAGGAGCGGATGGCCGCGTCCGTGCCGTGACCTTCCGCTTCGGGCGCAAGCGTGAAGATGATGAACCCAACGATGAGCCCACCTAGGGTGGTCGACGCGGGAATCAGCCAGTTGAGGCCCGCCGTCACCGGCCCGGCGGTCATGCTCGTCGCCTCCTCCGTCGTGAGGACAGGCACGTGAGCGATGCCCGTCACGAACAAGCCGCTGACGAACTCCACCATCCACAAGAACAGGTGCGCGCCGCCGGCGCCGACGACGCCCACGACGATGCTCAGCAGCACCAACCTCGTCGTCTTGTCTAGGCGCAGGAGCCAAGGCACGGAAGTCTCACGATTCACGGTTCACGCACGAACCCGGGCGTCCTGGCGCGGGTGCGCCTGGACTCGAGGGTCGATACTACTGCCGCGCGCGGAGCAGGGGGTCGGAAAGGTGTCACACGGACACTCATGGCGGCGGCGTACCGCCCTATTGACAGCGCGCTGCGCCGCGCTCAATACTTGCTACACCAAATGAACTAAAGGG
>CALCHY010000090.1 GCA_937907415.1 uncultured Trueperaceae bacterium | reverse complement strand
CCCCGCCGACACCCTCGAGCTCGGCAACACTTCGCAGATCATCAGCGTCAGCGCCGGAGGCGACCGCGGCGCCGCCCTCGCACAGAACGGCAACCTCTACGTCTGGGGCGACGGCCACGTCCCCCGCATCCTCGCCAACCCCCAAGGCGCCCTCCTCCGCATCAACCAGTACAGCCTCAGCCAACACGAAGGCCTCGCCATCACCAACGACGGCCAACTCGTCACCTTCACAAGCAACATCGCCACACCCCTCGAGCTCACCGTCCAAATCCCACCCGAGCAAGACGGTCAGCCGCCACGTAACACCAGCGTCGCTCGCGCCGACCTCCTCCGCGCCGGCAACCAGTACCACGCAGCCATCGTCGGCAGCGCCCTCTTCACCTGGCCAGCCGCCACCGAAACCACCACCGCCACCAGACAAGACTCCCCCAACGAACCCCGCAAACTCCGCGGCACCAACATCGACACCGTGCGCGTCACCCCAGGCGACCAAACCCTGACCATCACCTGGGCCGCACCCGAAGACCAAGAACTCACCTACCAGATCCAACACTCCCGCGCAGCGCGCGACTGGACTCACGCCGGCACCACCACCACCCCCCACTACCACCTCGACAACCTCACCAACGGCCAACCCCACTACCTCCGCCTAACCGCCCACAACGCCTACGGCGAACAAACCCACGAACACGAAAGCGGCCCCTACATACCCGCCGGCCCACCAGAAACCCCCACCAACGGCCGCACCACCCCACTCCACCAAGCCCTCGAGCTCGCCTGGGACGCGCCGCCCAACAACGGCAACCCCATCACTCACTACCGCATCGAACAAAGCACCAACGGCACCATCTGGCAGACCCTCCCGTACGAACCGACCGAACCCAACGTTCGCGTCACCGGACTCGAGAACACCCGCACGTACCAGCACCGCGTCAGCGCCATCAACACAGCCGGCCGCAGCGCCCCGCTCACCCTCCCGACCGGCACGCCACAAGGACCGCCCGCACCGCCCGAACTCGAGAGCGCCACTGGCCACCAGCAGGACAGCCAGCCCGCCATCACCCTCACGTGGCAACCCGCCCCAGGCGCCACCAGTTACCGCGCCACCATCAGCCGCAGCGGCAGCACCTCGACCGCCACCGCCAACGGGGGAGACACCAGCCTCACCATCACCGGCCTGCAGCCCAACGCCACCTATAGCGTCAGCCTCGTAGCGATCAACCAACACGGTGAGAGCCGCCCCTCCAGAAGCTTGAACGTCACGACCAGCGTCACGCCTAGCGCTCCGCGTGACCTCACGGCCATCGCCGCGGGCGACACAATGGCGCGCCTCGACTGGCTGCCCCCAAGCAGCGGAGCGTCCATCACCAACTACCGCGTCGAACGCCGCGAACCAGGCACCACCTGGCGCACCATCAGCACCCCAGAGACAGAAGCGATCAACGACTCGAGCCTCGAACCCGGCGTCATCTACCAGTACCGCGTCGCCGCCAGCAACGCCGCAGGAACCGGCGCCTACACCCCGCACGTGGAACTCATCACCGCGCTCACGCCACCCGGGCAACCAACTGCCCCTAGGCTCCTCTTCCGCAACCAAGACAGCCTCACGATCACCTGGGACGCCCCCACTCACGCAGGCGGCGCCCGAAGCCTCACGTACCTCCTAGAGCGCCGCCCGGCCGGCAACCCCACCTGGGCTCAACTCGCCGCACGACACGACGGCACCACCTTTACGGACGCCACCGCGCAACCCGGCCACTCCTACGACTACCGCGTGACCGCCCGCAACCAACAGCACGACAGCGAACCCAGCCGCATCACCACCATCGCCGCGGCCGAAGCCCTAACGGCCCCCAACCAGCCGCGCATCACCGGCCGCGACAACCTCACCATCAACATCGAATGGGACACCAGCACCACCCCCGGCGTAACCAACTACCTCCTCGAACGCGCCGACCAACACGGCCCCTTCACGCACCACGCCACCATCACCGCCAGCCCCGGAGCGACGCACGCCTACGCCGACACTCGCGTAACCGCCGGCACCACCTACGCCTACCGCGTGCGCGCCCAAACACCAGACGCCCCCAGCGAACCCAGCCCACCCAGCCAAGACATCACCGCCCTCGCCCGCAGCACCGCCCCCCGCGAACTCACCGCCACCCTCAACCACCAAACCGGCAACATCACCCTCTCCTGGACCGCCCCAACCGACACCGGCGGCAGCCAAATCATCGGCTACCGAGTCCAACGCAACAGCAACGAACACGGCTGGGCAACCATAGAAGACACACAGAACCCCAACACGAACCTCATTGACGGTGACGCCGAACTCGGGCTCGAGCACTCCTACCGCGTGGCCGCCATCACCAGCCTCGGCATGAGCCACCTGAGCCCCTACAGCGCCCCAACACCAGCCCAGCTCGCCATGCGCGTACCCAGTACCCCCAACGCACCCACCGTCAACACAGCGCCCGGCAGCGCCACCACACCACTAATCACCTGGCTCGCCCCCAACGAACGCGGCACACCAATCACCCACTACACCCTCGAACGCCACACCCAAGCCGGATGGAGCGAACACGCCACGCTCCCCGGACACGAAACCCAATACGCCGACCACACCGCCCAAGCCGGAAACGCCTACCAATACCGCGTCACCGCCACAAACGCCGCCGGCGACAGCCAACACAGCGCCCCCAGCACCACCTACGAAGCGCACCCCGCCCTCCCCGCACCCGCAGCGCCCACCATCACGCACGCCGGCCCCGCCAAACTCAACATCAACTGGCAACCCCCTGAAGGCATCATCCCCAACACCGTCGCCGGGTACCGCCTCGAACGCCGCCAAGGCAACAACAGCTGGCAAGTGCTCACGCCCAACACCGGACCAGGCCACCAAGAGTACGAAGACCGCGAGCTCACGATCGGCGAGCAGTACCAGTACCGCGTAGCGGCCATCAACCAAGCCAGCATCACCGGCGAACTCAGCCAACCAAGCCAATCCACCGCCGCAGCCACCACCCCCACAGCCCCCAGATCCGCAACCGCGACCCTGATCGCCGACCGCGAGATCAACATCCAGTGGGGAGCGCCTGAGCACGATGGTCACGCCAGCATCACCGGCTACCTTCTGCAGTACCGCACCAGTCAGAACGACCAGGACTGGGGCGCTTGGTCCACCCTCTACCAGGGGCAGAATCGCAGCCATTCTCACCGCGAGCTCGTCGGCCCGAACTACTACCAGTACCGGGTTATCGCCTTGAACGCCGTGGGGGAGAGCTCAGCAGCCCAGACGACCAGACTCCGCGCCCAGTATTCAAGGACCATCGAGTACGAGTTCACCTGGAACGGCACCTGGTGCAACTACACCGTTATAGGCGCATCCCGAGTCGCGGGTGACAGCGCCTGGCACCCGCAAGGCAACCACGAAGCGGGTCAAGGAGGCTGCACCGCTTGGGCTCACGTGTCTCTCTCCTGGGACCACAAGCAGAGCAACCCCACCCCAATGTGCCGCGTCGATAACAGCGACCAGCCCGGACACTGGAACGTGACAAGCTGCCGTTTCGTGGACTAGCCACCACCTACAGCACCAACTATCGCCCTTATTCGTCCCGGCTGATTCCAAACGCCGGGACGTTCGCATTCACCGAGAACGCCGGGGTGCCCGTATTGCGATACACTAGAACATGAAATGCCGATAACCAACCCCACCCCACAACCGCGCAGCCACCGAACCAAGGCAGTCATAGCCTTCACGGCCGTCTTCATCGCCGGCCTGCTCACCTACTTCCTCACCACCCGCGCCGCGCCGCACGACACGCAAAACACCCCGTACGACCTGACCCTGCTCCAGCAGCAGCCCACGCTCGGCGCCAACGGAACCCGCTACGACATCGTCATCGACTTCGAATGCCCCTACTGCGACCAATTCCTCAGCGGCCCCGCCTACGCCACCATCCTCGAGCAAGCGCACGCCGGTAACGCCCAACTCAACGTCACTGCCGCCGCCTTCCTTAACGAACGCAGCCACATCAAAGGCAACGTCTACAACTGCGTAGCCGACATCGCCGGCCCCGCCGCCGCCATCCAACTCATCCCCGACCTCAAAACGCCCGGCGGCGACACCAACTACTGGAACGCCCACGCCATCGACCTCGGCGCCAACCACGTAGACCGCGACACCCTCCAAGCCTGCACCCAAGACGGCGCCCTCCAAGAACGCGCCAACACCGCCTTCAAGACCACCGGCATCCCCGGAGTCCCCGCCGTCTTCATCAACAACACCCAAACCCCATGGTCACAAGTCCAACCCAACTAACCCAAAAGGCGACCCCACCATGAGCAACAACCACAGCCTCATACACCGCATCCTCTTCAACCCCACCT
>CALCHY010000089.1 GCA_937907415.1 uncultured Trueperaceae bacterium | reverse complement strand
GGATCCTTCCTCTCCGGCCATCACGGTCGCGAAGAAGCCCGGGGCTTTCCTATCTCTCAACACCCTCTCCATGAGGCCGGCTAAGCGTATTGGGCATGCTCTGCACAGATCCGGCCGCCACGCTGTCGTCTGCCGCAGTAGCTAGCAAGAGAACCCCGACAAGTTATAGAGAGCGCAATACTCCCTGAACCCAAAGCGGAGGATGAAAAAGCCTTGGCAAGCAAGGCAGTAATTTTGTGTGGAACAAAAAGCCCTGTAAGAACGCGCTGTGAAACGAGCCTTTACACTCCCAACTCAAGGCAATGGGCGAGAAAAACTTAATGTCGTCCTAGACGTATTTATCTGACCCCCCTTCACAGGAAAACCGCCAACTTACCAAGCCGGAAACCGGGAACGTCTCGCCACTAGGGGCGTGTCTAGAACGAGCTTTTCTAGGTGCCGCTGTGAAGCTGGAGCCATTCTGCAAGAAGGCCCTCTTCACAGGCCTACTCATGGGACATACAGTGGCATAAAAGCGAGAGAGAACAAATTGCGAGAAGATTTATTTTACTAGAGCTAGGAAGGAAGTAAGCCGACTCAGAAACCTAGATAAAGCCGTCTAGCAGCCATTTTTTGAAGAGATACTAAATGAGTGGGCTCTAGATGATGAGATTTTGAGGTAGTAGTATTTCCCTTTAAAGAGGGATTAATAAGGTTCACTGACTGAGTCGCTATGCGAGTCGGCACGTCATCTTTTGAGTTGGCTGTCCTAGAGTCGGCTTTTTGCGCCGACTCATATAAGGTAAGAGGCGACTCAAGACTAGAGATTGCTTGTTTGTGCGTTAACGACGCTACAAATGATTCCCAAGCGTGGCTGCTGAGTCAGCGAGTCCACCACTCCACTCAACCCTTTGGCAAGTTTTGATCCACGACCGGAAGGGCTGTTGTCATCTTGTTGATAGTTTGTTGCCATTGGCTGATATAGTGAGAGTGTGAACGATAACCACCGCCTAATGGCTCCTGAGGTACGCCCTCTGGTCCTTGAGACGCATCCACGTATGACTCCACGTCAACGCGAGGCGCTCGAAGCGGTGGTTAAGCACTACGTCGAGAACCGGGAGATGCCCACGTACGAAGAGATCGGCGACCAGCTTGGTGTGGACCGCTCTCAGGCACACGTCTTGGTATCGCGCTTAGTGCAGATGGGATACCTGGCCAAACCCGAACAACGGAGGGTGGCAAGGAACCTCTCGTTTACCTCATGGACGCTCGATTACGTCGAAAGCCAACTGGAGGAGGGGGTGAAACTGGAAAGCGGTAAGCAAGACACCATGCAGAAGTTTGTGAGCTTGGCGGTTAATGCCGGTCAAGCTTAATCACCCTGGGTAAACGAGTGTGCCCGGTGCTGGACACACCGGACACATTGAAGGGCTGGACTTGCTCGTCTGCCCCTAGTTTGCCCGACGTGGCTTCCCCATTGCAAGGGGAGGCGTACCTCTGGAGGCGCATAGGGGCAATGCCCACCTACGAAAAACTCCTCGCCTATGCTGGCCAGCTTGACGAGTGGAATGATTCCACCTACACGGGTGAGGAAACACCACGGAGAAGCCAGCTCCCTAATCGGATATCGACCCTTCGAGCCTTTCTCCGCCATCATGGGCTCGAGGAAAGCGACTCCATTGGACCCGAGCTGTATGACAACGGTCGGGGCATTGAGAGCTACGTGGGTGTGCTGGGCGTACAGCCCTCGACGAAGAGTGGGTATCGTGCCCACCTGCGTTGGTGGGTAGAGACCCACCAACGCCTCCTGAGGACACAAAACCTGCCGGATAACCTTCGGGAAGCAGTCGCCTTGGTAATTCAGCGGGAGCGAGAGCGTTTAGACGCAACCTACAAGGATCTCGCTGAACTCAGCGGCATCCAACGCCGTACCCTCATGCGCTGGGGAAACCAAGAGTTCGTGCCTAGCGACTATGGGGCGCTAACAAAACTCGAGAGATTCGCGACCCTTGCCCCTGGAACGTTCACGTCCCGCATCCATCGAGTCCGGAAATCCGGCAATTTTTGTCACCCTTCCCGCTTCGACGAGCGGGTCAACACGCCCCATCTCCGGCGAGCCGTGAAACTCCTGCTACCTCATAACTTCCAGGTGCTTCCTCGAGAACGGCAGGATGAACTACTTCGCCAAGCCACTGAACGCGTGATGACCGACAACGTCCTGCAAAGGCGGCTCCAGAACACGCTGCGCTACTCGCTTGGTCTAGAGCCTGACAACTTCGGGGAGGAGGTTCCTGAGACCCTTCGCGAGGAAATACGTGAGCTCGTTGCATTCAAGACGGACACCGTCGTCCTCGACCTTCGGCGTCCTGACAGTGCGCGCTGGCGTTCCAAGGAGTCGCAGAGAAACGCACTGGCGGTCCTTGGTTCTTTCCTTGGGTGGTATGTCCTTCCAAGCGAGCAGCAAGCACGAGCCAAGGGCCTCATCGGAGACAGCCCCACGAGGGAAGAGCGGATGCAGCTTGGTTACGGCGGCCGATGGGAGGGCCTGACGCTGGCGCTTACCGCAGTTCCGGAACTCGTCAGGCCTTGGGTTGACTGGAGGAGTAATGTCCGGTCCCTTGCGGAAAATAGCGGCGTTAAGCAGTTGTGGATTCAGATCGCCTCGCTCAACCACCCGGTCCACGGGTTCCTGATTCAGCACCCGCACATCCTCGACCGCCTGCCGGATCTGTATCGGAGACGGCTCAGTCCCAAGTACTTGACCCACCTCGAAGCGCTGGCCATGAGGGAAGTTCCGACGGCCGCCCTGCTTGAGAGGGAGCTCGCGCACAGGAAGGTCGCGTAGGCATGAGGGGGACGTCGCCGCTACCTAACCCGCGCACCTTCAACGAATGGCTCGTTGCCCGCATGTACGGCTATGCGAGTGAGCACAAGGAAGACGCCCGGCTTAGAAGACAAACCTTGAAACGCTCGCCCAGCTCGAGAGACGCCCTTGCCTTGGTGGCGCCAATCCTACAGATGGAACGGCCTCTTGATGTGCTGCACCAGGCTCATCAGATGGCGTTTGCGGAGTGCGGAGATCTAACCGCGGAGTGGCAACACGAGCTGTACCAGATAACCCTACAAAGCGCACTCCTGGCTCACTTCCCCTTAAGGGCCAAGCATTGGCCCGCGATGCGGGTTCTCTACGGCAGCCCGTCTCCAGCGTTGGCAACCGAGTCCCTCTGCGTAGGGAGCGCCCCAGATGGGGAGTACAGCCGTTACTCCATTGTGGTGCCGATCGCTGAGCTTAAGAATGCGGTCAAGAATCGATACCTCAAGGCGTCAAAGACCCCCCACATCATCGACCGGCTGCCCATCGAATTTGAGCCGATCCTCACCACCTATCTGGACGAAGTGCGCCCCCATCTAATCGCCAGGGGCGATGAGGCGCACGATTTCCTGATGACGAACACCAGGGGCGGGCGCCCCAACTACGACTGGCTTCACCAGAGGTTGATCAACTGGCAAGCCGACTTTCTATGCGTAGGAGGGCGGGGCCTTCAACTCGAAGGGGTTTCCCCGGCGGCGGTGCACGTTTACCGTCACATCGTCGCGACCCACCTAGTGAAAGCCACTGCCTCCTTCAGCGCCGCAGCTTGGCGCCTGTTAGACACCGAAAAGAGCGTCGAGGAGCATTACGCCGACTTCCTGCCCGGTGACCGGCTCGCCCTCAGCGAAAACCACCTGCGCATACCAGAGGAATTCCGGCCATGAATCCGGCGGCTCTCACCATGCCTAGCGTTGCCTCGCTGAGGCTTCTCAAGGACCAAGTAACGATTCAGATTGCCGATGACGTAGCGGATAGGAACCTCATACCTCCGCAGCACTTCACGGGAGATCTAAGGGACGATCGCTTCGTAAAGCGCTTGGTCGAGTGGAACCAGAAAGGCGCGGCTGTTTGGTTCAGCGTCAACGCAACGAACGGCGAAGGCCGCACCAAGAACGACGTCACATCGATCCGCGCTTGGTTCGTAGATATCGATCACCTCACCGATCCTGGCGATAAGGACGCCCGCTTACGGGAGCTCCTCGAAGATGACCTCGCGCCGCCCTCCGCTGTCGTCGAAAGCAGGAACGGTTTGCACGTCTATTGGTATGCCCCATCCGAGGGGGAACCAGTAGACGAGCGCCGCTACAAGACGATTGCGCTGCGCCTCGCGGAGCGGCACCAGGCCGACCCTTCGGTTGCCATGCTCACTGCCCTTGGGCGCGTTCCTGGTCTTCTGCACCAGAAGGATCCCAACGATCCGTTTCCCGTGACCGTGCGGTTTGAGGAAGCAGAGCGCGTTTACACCAGCAGCCAACTCCTGGAATGGTTGCCGCCTACGCGCAAAGAAGCTGCGATAATGCGCCCTGCCTCTGGTACGACCCTCATTGCTCGGAAGCGCCTCAGCCATCAAGGCACCACTCCCTATGGGCGGGCAGCTCTCGAACGAGCTGCGATGGCGACGCGGTCCGCTCCCCGAGGAGCACGCAACACAACCTTCAATCGCGAGATGTACGGCGTCGCTCAGCTCATCGGGGGTGGCGAAGTTGATGAGCACGAAGGCATCGCCATCATGCTTGAAGCCGCCAACGCAACCGGGATGGAAGAGCCTCGCATCGAGGCAACGCTTCAAAGCGCCCTAAGCGCAGGAAAAGCAGTTCCTCGAGCTGCTCCTGTTCCCGTAGCCATGCCGACAGAGAAACGTGCCAGCGACGATACGTTGCGCAAACACGCTAGGGCTCTCAAGCTGAACGATGACGCCCTGGGTTGGCTAATAGATGTAAACGGTCTGGCGATGGCCACAATCGAACGCTACGCCCTGGGTCTAACGATCTACAGGGGTAAGAAGGCAAACGCTGTCCACGACGCCCTTACCTATCCGCTCCGAGACATCGACGGCAATGCGCTTTCGCGGCTAGGGCGCGTTGCCATTCCAGGCGTCACACAGGGCGTTAGCGCTACTCACTGGACGCCAGGAGAGGCTTCCACTTACTGGGCGTACACGCCCTCTACAGCTACCGGCATTCTCATCGTCGAGAACCCTCTCGAGGCGTGGAGAATCCGCCAGGAGATCACTGCCAGCTCACTCGGCGACCGCCTAGCCGTGATATGCAGCTCCACCGCTCACGAAATCCCTGAAGCCTGGAAGGCGAAAGTGGGTCCATACGGATCCACCTCAATGTTCGACGCTTTCGAGCACATCTACTTGGGAATGCCGAGCACGCCGGCCGGCGAACGTTTCGCGCAGGACATAGTCAGCGCCCTTCGAACCGATACCTACCGGCTTGCCCCGCCTAACCCCGACACGAGCTGGGTAGAGTGGTTCCAAGCCCAGGCCGGCACGGCGGAGCAACTCGCCGTGCTTATCGAAGCTGCTCCTAAGACCGACTTTGCAACCGATGTACAGAGGGTCGAAGCCTACGCAGACGACCCCAACGCCACCGAGTTTCAGCCCGTCCGCATCAGCGTTGCTAACGCCTTCGCAAAGGGGCGGAACGGCACACCGTTCCTGTACTATCCCTACTCTGTCGGACGTCGCGGAATCGAGCGCCTCGAAGATGGAACGCAGATTGACACCGTCCATGAGGTCACTTACGTCTTGCGAAGCGACGGCCAACGCCTCAACTGGGACTACCTGCCGGCGCCTAAAGGAACGCCGAAGAGCCGTCGCTTCCTCGCGCTCAGCGACGGGACCCTCATCTGGAGGTCCCCGAGCACTAGTCGCTGGGCCACCTGGAGCCTGGATGCGATTAACCGCTTCATCGGCGCGAAGGCCAAGGGTGGCTCGGCGGCCACCCTCACAATCCACCAGGTCATCGACCAAATGTACGCCTACCTCCGCTCTGTTGTGCTTTTACCCCGAGACTGCGACTACAGCGTCCTAATCCTCGCAACCCTCGTTAGTTACGTTCAGCACATGTTCGACGCGGTTGGCTACGTTCATCTTCGTGGCCCTGGCGGAACCGGCAAGAGCCAGGTTCTCACTGCGTTACTCAATCTTGGGTGTAACGCCCACATGATCTCCGGTGAAACGAGCGGCGTCACGATTGTTCGAGCTCTCGACGAGCGCGGCGGACTAGCGGTATTTGATGACCTCGAGTCCATCGGCAAGCACGGCCGACGTGGAGGTGAGGACTCCGCCTTCTCCACCATCAAGCAGGTCATCAAGGTCGGCTACAAGAAATCGACCGCCGTTCGCATGGTGACCAACGTCAACGCGGACAATGCCGTCGAAGAGCTCAACTTCTTCGGCATGAAGATCATCTCTAGCACGTCAGAGGCCGACAGCCTCGTTGAGGCCCGCACCTACATCATTCCAACCCGCAAAGCCCCAGCCGGCTACAAGCTGCCCCCAGCTCCCCATGATCTGGACCTCACTCGGTTGCGAGACGAGTTGCACATCTGGGCCTTTGAGAACGCGGAAACCCTCCACGCGGCGATCGAAGCAGACCCTCCCCCTACAGACCGCTTCGCTGAGATCACCCGACCGATACGGATTCTATGCAGCGTGATCGACCATCCGACCCTTACCGCAGACTTCCACGCTGCCGTTCGAGCTCAGCAGGTCCACGTTGAAGACTCGGAGGAGAATGCCGAGGGAATAGTCCGCGACGCCCTGACCAACCTGGTGGCGCAGGGTTACACGAAAGAGGTGCAATCCACCCACCTGGCGTTCGAGGCGGCCACGCTCGCAGGACCAAGTTGGGGTAAAGCACGCACCACCGATGTCGCCCCTTGGGAAGACATGCAGCGGCTGGGATCCATGCTCAAGGTTAACGGCTGGGTGGAAGCGGGAAAGGACCGCCGCCCCCGCTTTCTGGGTGCCGACCAACCACGCCTCTACCGACCTACAGAAGAGTTTGTTGCCGGCGTTATGGAACAGCTCAGAGCTCGTGGCGAGCCTCTGCCCACAGAAGTTCGTGAAGCAGCCTCCTTCTGCTTAGACATTCAGAATTGCAACGAGTGCCCGTTTGTCTCGATCTGCACTTACCAGGAGACAAAGACGAGATACATGAGCAAGGCACGCAGGCTCAGGGGAGGCAGCAAGTGACGCACCTATCCCTCAGCCGAAAGGAAGGCGTACGCGATAGCGCTTGTGCGCGCTATCGCGTTTATCGCACGACTCGCAACTTCCAACGCAGTAAGCACCTCAGGCCGCCTGACAACCGAATAAGGGGATAGGATGGCCACACATCATGCCCTCCTATCTCCTCCTGAACAGATATCCGTATATACGGATATCTGGACGAAAGTAGATTGACGTGAAAGAACGAGTCGTTATCGCGATCGTGGGCCGCAAGGGCGGCGGGGGCAAGACCACCTCGGCCGCTTACCTGGCCGCCACGCTACATAAAGCGGGGCGCACCGTCACGGGTATCGACACCGACCCGGACGTCTCCTGGCTCAAGCTGCACGACGCTGGTCTGCTTCCCTACGAGGTGCTGCGCGGCAACCGGGACGACCTGCACTCGCAGATCGCGCAAGCTTCGGGCGACGTAGTGATAGACACCCCGCCCAACGACGAGGCGATCGTCTTGCTGGCCTCCGCGGTGGCTGACGAGGTCATCGCCCCACTCACCCTCACGGGGATGGACGCGGCGCGCCTCATGCAGACCTTGACCTCTGTCGCGCAGGTCGAGCGCATGCGTAACCGTCCCCTCGCGAGCGTGCTGGTGACCAAATACCGCCCCCGGCTGATCGTGGCGCGGGAGCTCCTTGCCGAGCTCGAGGAGCGCAACGTCCCCCTCCTCGAGGCGAAGATTCCCCTGCTAACCGCCTACGAGGCGTACGGCACGCCTACCTACCTGGACGACTACCGTGCCGTACTCGAAGAACTGGAGGTCCTGGAATGACCAGACGCAAGGGCGCCTCTGGGATCCGCAGCGGCTTGAGCGTCGCTCTCGATAGTGATGCGATCACCCCAGCAGAACCGCAGGCCGCGACTCCCCCGCCGCCGCGGAAGGGACGCGCGCGTAAGGCACCGGCCCCTCTCGAGCCTGCTGGTCTCCGGGGAGCGGAGCGCGCTGCCGAAGGGGACACGATCGAGAAGGTGACCATCACCATGCCAGCCAGCCTAGTCCGCAGCCTGGACGCGATCGTCTTCGAGCGCAAGCGCACGACCCGCGCGTACAACCGCAGCGCCTTGATCCAAGAAGCCGTCGCCGCCTTCCTCCAGGCCCAAGAGGTCGAGCCGGACAAATCGTGACACCGCTCCGAAAGCGCATATAGGTTCGTATTGATGTCCGAAGTAGGATTTATGGATATCCGACATAAGGATATAAGTTCATCCGCCCAGCCGCCCTCCCCGCTCGCGGTGGCGGAAGCGCAGCGCATGAGCGCCTGGGACGCCCTGCCGGCCGAAACGCGCCGCGCGTACGGTCAGTACTTCACGCCTGAACCGCTGGCGGCCTTCATCGCAAGCCGAATCACGCTCCCCGCTACCTCCGCGCGACCCGTCCGTGTCCTTGATCCAGGAGCGGGTGTAGGCAGCCTGGGGGTAGCGCTCCTCCAGCGCCTCGTGGGCGAGATGCCGGGGACGCCCCTGCACGTCACGGCGGTCGAGGTCGACGGGAACGTGCTGCCAGCGCTCGAGAACACGCGCACGGCGGCGCTCGCCTGGGCCCGGGCGCACGGGGTGGAGCTCGAGTTCGACGTCGTCCACGGGGACTTCATCGAGTGGGCTGCCGGGAACATCGCTGGCATCTACCAAGAGAAGCAGCTCTTCGACCTGGTCGTCATGAACCCGCCCTACGCGAAGATTGCGGCGCGCGGCAAGCAGCGGGCGCTGACCGCCCGTGTGGCGTGCGAGGTCGGCAACCTCTACGCCGCGTTCGTGGCCCTGAGCGTTGAGAGCCTGCGCGAGGGCGGGCGCCTGGTGGCCATCACCCCCCGTTCGTTCACCAACGGCCCCTACTTCAGGCCGTTCCGCGAGTACCTGGACAAGAAGACTGCTTTCGAGACCGTCGCTCTCTTCGAGTCGCGCTCGACTCTGTTCGCCGATACCGACGTGCTGCAGGAGAACGTCATCTACTCCCTCGTCCGCAGCGCGCGCCGGCCCGCGACCGTGAACGTGAGCTTCCACGGGAGGGACGGGATGGTCGAGGACGTGGCGATGTCCTACGAGGACTTCATGCCCTCCAGCGACCCCCAGCGCTTCATCCACCTCCGCAACGGCGACGAAGACCACGAGACCGCGCAGCGCATCAACACCCTGCCCTGCACCCTCGCGCAGCTCGGCTTGCAGGCGTCCACAGGCAGGGTGGTCGACTTCAGATCTCGGGACCACTTGCGCACGGAGCCAGGCCCGGACTCGGTGCCGTTGCTCTACCCCCAGCACCTGCGCAACGGGGCGGTGATCTGGCCAGTCGACGGGAAGAAGCCCAACGCCCTGGCGGTGAACAGCGAGACGCAGAAGATGCTCGTCCCCCGTGGCCACTATGTGGCGATCAAACGCTTCACATCGAAAGAGGAGAGGCGGCGAGTCGCGCCGACGTGGGTGCCCGACGGGCGCTTCGACGACGAGTCCCTCGCCTTTGAGAACAAGCTCAACGTCATCCACGCAGACGGAGCGGGCCTCGACCGCGACCTGGCGGTGGGGATCACGCTCTACCTGGCCTGCACCACGTTGGACACGTACTTCCGCCAGTTCAGCGGCCACACCCAGGTCAACGCCACGGACCTGCGCTCGCTGCGCTACCCGGACGCAAAAACGTTACGCTACCTAGGCCAACAAACATCCTCGCCCTCGGAGCTCGACCAGGACGGTATCGACGCGCTCATCGAGGGCGCACTCTGGGGGAAGCAATGAGTGGATTCACGGCCGCGCAAGCCACGAAAGTCTCCGAAGCCCAAGCCATCCTGCAAGAGTTCAACTTCGACGCGGAGCGCAGCAACCAACGCTCCGCGCTCGTGCTGCTCGCCCTCGCCGACGTAACGCCGGCAACCGCCTGGGCAGACGCATCGGACCCGATGCGCGGCACGACCGAGCTCATGAACTGGATCGAGGAGCATTACGGCGTCTCCTACGCGCCCAACACCCGAGAAACGGTGCGACGCTTCACCCTCCACCAGTTCGTCGCCGCCGGTCTCGTCGTCGAGAACCCCGACGACCCTAAGCGGCCGATCAACTCTCCCAAATGGGTGTATCAACTCACGCCCGAAGCCCTCACGGTGCTACGCGCGATCGGCACGCCGCAGGCGGGCGCGGCCGTGGCGGACTACACCGCCAAGCTGCCGGGCCTGGTCGCCAAGTACAAGGCAGCACGGGAGATGAAGCGGATCCCCGTCACGCTGCCAGACGGCTCCGCCGTGAAGCTGAGCCCAGGCGGACAGAACGAGCTCCTGAAGGCGATCATCGATGAGTTCTGCCCGCGGTTCACGCCGAACGGTGAGGTGCTCTACATCGGCGACGCCGCGAAGAAGTCGGACGAGGTTTACGAGGTCAAGCGGCTGGCCGATCTCGGCATCGTCCTCCCCGAACGCGGCAAGAAGCCCGACCTCATCGTCTACATGCCCGACCGGAACTGGCTCGTGATCATCGAGGCCGCCTCCACTCACGGGCCGGTCGACGCGAAGCGCCATGGTGAACTCAAGACGCTCTTCGCTGGGAGCACCGCGGGCCTAGTTTTCATCTCCGCCTTCCCCACACGCACGGATATGCGTAAATACGTAGATGTGATCGCCTGGGAGACCGACGCCTGGTACGCCGATCACCCGGACCACCTCACCCACTTCAACGGAGAGCGCTTCCTGGGGCCCTACGAACAGCCCTCAACCAACCCGCTCGAGTTCGACGCGGAAGAAGACGGGGACGCTTAGGTACATCACTTCGTCCTCGCCGAACGGATGCTCGAGCGGGGCGACATGCACCACGCGCCAAGTGTACCCATCCATCTGGTGCAGGGAGTTGACGACGTACCGAGCGGCGTTGGCGGACGAGAGATAGCAGATGCGAATCCTCATATCCCTTTCGTACAGCCCTTGCGCTAATCGCTGACGGAAACTGTTCGGGCCGGCCTTGGCGCTGAGCTTTCTTTTCTGGTCCATGAGTCCAGCCTGCGCCCAGAGTCGGGGGGTAGTCGCAGCGCTTCCCTTCGAAGGTTCTCAGGGTCGCCAGGCCCGGCGCCTCTGAGAACTGCTGTAGCAAGAGCTAAGCGACTCGACGATTAGCAGTCATGGCAGGCAGGCCCGACCACCACTAGACCGAAGCCAATTCAAGGGCGACGAAGTACACCTTGGGGGCAGAAACGGTCATGAGGTCTGCCTGAGGGAAAGGGGAGTCGCAAACGGTAACGTGAAGAACGCGCCACCTAACGCTATCGAGTTCGACGATTGCGCCCACCACGTACCTGTCAGCCGTAATCTCCACGATGTGTCTCAGGCGATCCATAGCCCCTTTTACGGGGTTTCGCGCCTTCTCTGCAGGAAACTTCGAGGAAGCGTAAACGGTAGGTGCGGGTGAACGGTCTCTTCTCGGGATGCGCTTCTTCTGAGCCATACCGGCATGATGAAGACAGGGACGGGGGGTAAGGACGGCGCCCCTGTCGAGCATCAGCGGCGCTCACTCCTCGAGGAACACCTCAAGGGGGAAGAGGTGCTGGACGCCCGTGGCTTCCCGACGTTCGTAATGGTGTTTGCGCATGTGCGCGCTCTGGCTCGGCAAGACCTCGAGGTTGTCCGGATGATTGTCGGTAGGGTCGCCGTTCTTGTGGTGCACCACTTCGTCGGCCTTTAGTGGTCGACCGAGCTTCCATTCGGCGACAGCGCGGTGCTCGTAGTAGAGGTCGCCCGTCCGCGAGTCCCGCCTCCGCCTATACGAGGACATATGCAGCGGCTCCTGAGAGGGACAGGGTCCAACGGGAGTGGGCCAACAAACAAGAGGATGTCATCGCTCCCCAGCCCGTTTCCGCCGAATTAATTCCGCAGCCGTGGCGCCCTCGCGCGTGATACTGATGTGCGAAGTGCGCTGCCGTTTCCCCTTCACTTTGTAGGTCTTGACTAAGCCCCGTTCTTCAAGGTCGCTGAGGCTTTTTGAGAGGGTGGCAGAGTCTGACCGCTTCGGAGGACGGCCTAGAAAGCGTTCAGCGCTCCAGCGAACGCCTGGGGGGTCTACGCTTTCAAGATATTCCCGCCTCAGGTACTTTGCGTGAGGCTCTTCCGCATAGATCCTGTCCAACTCCTTCACCGAAGCCATCATCTGGTCCACCCAACCCGTGATGGTCGCCAGGCCACCGGGAGGCCAGTGCAGAACACGATGTTCGGGCCAGCGTTTGAGGATGGCCGCCGGCGTTTCAAGCCCTTCCTCCTTGCTGAGCCACAACAGGAGACGCTTTTGAAGCTTCCCCATATGTTTCATTCGCTCTTCGAGCTCCACGTAGCCTCTCTTCCCAAGAAGGGCAGTCACTAACAATCTATAACCTTCGCTAACAATGCTCATTATACATTCACAGGCCAGATTATGCGCTAGCAACGGAGGCGGAACACTAACACAGGGCAGGGAAAGCTAGCAACTATAAAGATAGCCTAGCTGTTGAGGACAATTGCTTGTAAGTGTTAGGCGTTGCTAGCAAAAATGGTGTTTATGCCGTCGTAGACGATGTTATCGCGCTTGCCATTGTCCTGGAAGTATGTATAATCGAGTCAAGAAAAACGGCCCGCTCGGAGGCCGAACGGGCACGCAAGGCTAGAGATCTTGAGTGTATCCGACTTCCCTCCGAACCGATAGACCGTGGGTCCGGGGAAGGAGGCTCCCGATGCGGAGAGTCAAGATTACTCGCACGTACATACGTCCAGCTCGGCCGGTGCGTGTCACCGTGCGAATCCGTCGCGTCGTGCGCTTGCGCCGACGCTAGTTCTAGCAGGCACGCTCTAGGAGTTGGTCACCCACCTGGGTGGCCAACTAATTTCTATTCCGCCTCGCCGCCAGCCTCGCTCATATACCTGTACAGCGTGGAGCGAGAGACTCCCAAGGTTGCAGCCATCTCGCTGACGCTCTGATCGGGATCCTCCAACATGCGGAGGGCCATTGCCACTTGGCGCTTCTGGAGCTTCTTGGGCCGGCCACCCTTCCGCCCCCGGGCGCGCGCCGCGGCCAGGCCCGCGTGGGTGCGCTCGCGAATGAGTTCGCGTTCGAACTCGGCCAGCGCGCCGAAAATGTGAAACACCAGCCGACCGCCGGGGGTAGTGGTGTCGATGCTCTCGCCGAGGCTCTTGAACCCGATGCCGCGGCCATGGAGCTCGTTGACGGTGTCGATCAGGTGCTTGAGGCTGCGGCCCAGGCGATCGAGGCGCCACACCACCAGCGTGTCGCCCTTGCGTAGCACGGCTTGCGCCTGCGCCCAGCCGGGCCGCTCGCTGCTGGCGCCGCTGACGTGCTCCTCGAACACCTGCTCGCAGCCCGCCTTCTCCAGGGCGTCGCGCTGCAGCTCGAGGTTCTGGTCGAGCGTGCTGACGCGC
>CALCHY010000088.1 GCA_937907415.1 uncultured Trueperaceae bacterium | reverse complement strand
AACGACGCGGCATGAATCGCCGTTGTTCAGTCGTTGAGATATGTGGGCCAAGACTTCTTTGCGGTGGACTGGGTACATGTAAGTCGAGAGGTGAAGCGCCTGCGGGTCCTCCGCACGCACGATGTCGTAGAGTTCGCGCGCGTGCCGGCGGAGATTGACGATTGTAAGGACGCTAGGGTTTAGAAGCATTTGCTCGGCAATCGCGGTCCAAGGCGTTGGCGCACTAATGTCAATCGCGTAGTCCACTCGCTGAAGCGCATCGAAGTATTCCGGGGCGTTAGGAAGTAGGTCGCGTGACTCTGCAACTCCGGTGGACGTGAAACCCTCGATTGCTTCAAAGGTCGGCTGGGTGGCGGTGCAAAGGACGACCGAGACGTGATATCGCTCAACCAACTCGTTCAGCAAATCAAGGATTGGGCCTAGAAGAGTCGTTGGAAGCGTCTGAACTTCGTCCAGGACGATGACCGAACCTGTGATGTTGTGGATCTTGCGCAGGCGGCCGGTCTTGTTTGCGAATAGGCTCTCGAAAATCTGGACAGTCGTTGTGACGACTAGTGGGGTGTCCCAGTTCTCTGACAGGAGCGAGGTCCAAAGCTGCAGCTCCTCGCTGGAGCTATTCTTCGGTTCAATGGCCGAGTGGTGTTCAAGTATGTTCTCTTCACCGTCGTCGTTCAGAAACTCGCGGAAGACCCGGGCTGTCTGATCGATGATGCTCGTATATGGGATGCCATAGATGACTCGGCGGAGCCCGTGACGGCGCGCATGCTTGAGCGCGAAGCTGAGAGAGGCGAGCGTCTTTCCGCCGCCGGTAGGCATCGTGAGTCTGAAGAACCCAGGTTCTAACGCTGCTCTCGCTACGACCTGCTCGTACATCTCGCGCCTAATCCGGTTAAGTTGAGTCGAGTCGTTCATGAGCCCGGCCATCCTTGCGGTGAGGCGGCGGTCCAGCACTTCAAGGGTTTGAACCTTGCGGCTCCGAACTGCGTTGCGCGCGGAGTCCAAGTGTGCCTCCGTGTCTATCCTGTCGGCGTCAACTAAGCAACTTAGAAGCATCCGAGTCAGCACGTCGAAGCTCGTTCCTGACAACTGGAGGGCAACTTCGCTAAGTGCGTTAGCATGCTCGGTCAGATCGGGGAAGTCTGCGACTGCGTCTAGGATGGGGCTACGCCAGTCTGGTTCGTTGCGAGCAGCTTCCAGGCGGCCACGAAAAGCGGCAGCGTCGACGAGCCCAGCGTGGTGCCCTGCAATAGCTCTTGCAAGAGCGTCCAGCATGCTGCCTTCAGGATTGTCCTCACGTGGTCGGTACACAGTCAACGCTCCAAGACTCGAGTGGTCGACGCCGCGCTTCTTGGGCCAATAGCCAGTGCCGGATTCTGGGTCATGTCCGAGACGTCCGCGTTGGAACTCAAGTTTGTACTTGCCCAGGTCGTGGAGAATGCCAGCAGTGAAGAGCAAGGTGGCAATACCTGGAATCTTGAAGTAGCTACCGAACTCCCTTGCGCGTTCGGCGACGGACAACAAGTGGACCCTGAGTAAGTGCGGAGGGATGCCATCGTTCGGTTTAGGAGAGTGTGCCCAGTACTCTGGTTTCCTATTCGGCATACTTAACCTCGCTTCAATTACTAGGACGAAACGGGATGCGTCAACTCAGCGTCCTAGAGTCAATTGAGCCAACCGGATTGGCCATCAATCGCGCACCATGGGAACGTGCATCGGACACGAATGCCTAGTCCCGCTTGTTGTATCCCGCATTTCGTTACGGTCAACCCTACACGAGCTTAGCGACAGGTAACGACGCAAGGTTCGCCCGACTTGAACCCGATTCCTAAGCCGTTGCGACATTGGCTTCTATTGGCGATCAAAGACGCTCCGCGACGCTGGTCGCGAAGTACCTAAGGCCCCCGATGCGCCACCGTTGAGCACCTCTCACCTAATCTGCGCGCAAGGCATCAGTCCTACCGGTTCTGCGGAGGAGGAAGGTAGCATGCGCTTAGTTCGGAAGGTTGCCCTGTTACTGGCCGCCACACTCTTCGACGTCGCTTAAGCGCACGTCGCGCAGTGGCTGGACCCTGGCCTCACGTCTGGGTATACGACGGAAACGTGCCAAGCTAATGAAGACGAAAATAGCGAAGCAATCGTAGGCCTCGCTTGTAAGGGCTGGTTCGGGCTCGCCAGCACCTAGGCAGCCTCCCCGTGACGAAGAAGCGCGCGCCAGTTGCCCGGCGCGCGCCCAAAAGATTCAATCGACGAGGCTCAGTGCTTCGGCCGCGAAGTCTCCCCAGTGGAAGCCGGCAACACCGGCAACTGCAGCGCGTAGGCAGGGATCTCGCCCTCGAGCGTGGCGTAGAAAGCCATGAGCGCGTCGAGGTCCTCTTCGGTCAGTTCGCGGCCGAGCTGCACGCGGGCCATGATCTGCGTCGCATCGCGCAGGTCCCAGACGGAGCCGTCGTGGAAGTACGGGTAGGTGCGGGTGATGT
>CALCHY010000087.1 GCA_937907415.1 uncultured Trueperaceae bacterium | reverse complement strand
TGCGTCACTACCCGTCGCACCTCCCGCGTACCATCTGACTTAGCCGCGAACGTCGGCGGGGTGCGGCCAACGGCATCTCCGGGCCACCTACCTCCTTTGCACCCCGCCTCGTTCCGCGTGTTATCGTCCGTCACCCAAGTGTTCTTGGTTCCTGCACCCAGCAGGAGGACGAACAGGCCGTGAGGGCCCAGATTTGACCTGGTGTTTCGCCAGGGTGGTGACAGAGGCGGTACGATCCCGGCCAGAGCCGAGAAGCCTCCGTGCTCCACGCTCCGAGCACTCGCCAGTGGATCCCAGAGGCTTCTCGCCCCTGATCCGGCGGAGCAGATGCGAGAGTGGGCCCTCACAGCCACCTTCTTAGGGGGCACGATGTTCGCCGCAACCTTCCTCCGCGATCTAGCTCGGATCCCCTGGGGCACCGCGCCATTGGTGGCGTTGCTGCATGAGCGTATGGCAGCGCTTGCGGACGAGTACATCGGCGAGCACCTTGTCGATCAGGCGACGGGCATGGTGGCACCAGACGCCCTGGCGTCGCGGTCCATGGGGCGCTCGGAGGCGCCAGTCTGGCGGCTAATCCTTGAACATGGGGCGCACGGCGGCGGACCTTACGCCATCGCAGCCGGCCAGCTCCTTAGGGAGTTGTTGAGTCAGAACACGACCACGCGTACCAACCATTTCGAGGACCTCAAAATTGTTGCCCTCCGAACCCTGCTAGGTCTTCCACCAAATGCGTCCCCCGAGGCTGTAATCCAGCTGGCCGCGGAAGCGTTCCCTACGCGTAATGCAACACTGATTCGCCAGGCGGTCTTTGAGGGCGACTCGCGCCCTGTGGCGCCACTCCGCCTGGGTGGCGCGGCACCGTCCTTCCGACAGCTCGACCCGACCGACCGAGGCTTGGTAACGCTGCTTACTCTGGCGGCCACGCGGGCGGCGCAGCCCAAAGCGTGGCGCCGCTTTGAGCAGAGCTTCCTCACTTGGGTTGGTGAACACAGAGGCTCACGCTCCATAAGGCTCTACGTATGGCGCGACTCAAGGTACCTAACTACCATGCCAGCGATCGTCCTCCGCTTAGCCATCGGCGTCGGCATCCTCCCCTTCGAGGCGGCAATAGGCCACCCTGCGACAGAGCAGATCTGGCTGCCCGTGACCGCCAGCCGCCTCGCTGGCCTTGCCGGCTCCCCCGAGCGGGACGCCCCCTCTCGGCAGTTGCTCTTGCGAGGGGTGCTTTGGCGGGCGCTGGTAAATGATTTGCGGCCATCGCCGCTGCCAATCGAGTCTCCGGTACTGGGCGACGAGTCTAGTGCGCGCGCGTCAGGCCACGCGTACTTCATAGACGACGCGCCTTGCGGTCCCAGACTCAAACGCCGGATTTACAGCATGGTGGCGAGCACGGCGGAACTGGTGCGCCACTATGTGCCTGCGAGTTCCAGCCAAGTCGCCGCCGGGCCACACGGCCTCCGCCAACGTTCCTTGTCCGGACCGGATTACGAGGCACTTGCCTGGGCAATCGTCCAACCTCTGGCGGAGGGCGAGCCGACCCATTTAACAGGTGCTGGCTTTGCTTCGGCGTGCGCTGCCATCACAGACCTAGCAAGGCAATCAGCGCACAGCAGCATTGGTCGGGGGCAGCTTGGGCCCTCTACTCAGGAGGATTCACAGGCCGCCGTCACCGCGCGGCTCGTGCGCGCCTTCTCCACCCTAGCTAGCTTGGTGGCAAGCGACACCACGAGTCATGAGGCGGCTAGGGAGGCACTCCGAGCACTGCGGGACCTGGTCGGCGCCACCTACCTGGCTGCCTGCAGACAGAGGGTTACGAAGCGAGAGAGTGCCCAAGCTCGGCGGGTCCGGTTGTCGCTCCTGCGCGAGTGGCAGGCGCTGGCGGCCCGCGCTGCAGAGAGTCCCGCCTTCTTCGCAGAACTGGGCGGCGATCTCAACTGGCCATTGCCCCTAACGGCGGCCGAGCTTCCATTACCGGCTGGGCCGATCCCGATGAACACGCTGGCATCACTATCAGCGTTCGGGGAGCCGGCGGTGAAAGCAGCTCAGAAGGCCCTCGCAGCCGGTCACGTAACCCTTGAAACGGTCGTGACGACGTTCCCCCGGGCTGTCGCCTTGGGCGTAGTGCAGAACAAGGCACTGCGGCGTGAGCTGGTAGCCCTGTTAGCGCAACGGCAGGACTTGCATAAGTTGTTCCTTGAGCAGTTGCACACAGCCTTGCAAGACCGCCCGAAGGTAGCTGCCTGCCTTGAACTGGCACTATTGAGCGATATCACCATCCTCCCAAACCTCCTACGTTTTGCTGAGGACCTGCATTCGGCGTCACACCACACCTACGGCTCACAACTCTCGGGTCATTACGAAACCTACCTGCGCCCGAAGCGGTCTGGGGGTAAACGCCTCGTGGCCGTACCATCCGTTCCTCTCATGTTTACGCAGCGGCGCCTGCTCGCTACCGTGTTCGACCGCGCCGAACTCCACGACGCGGCGCACGGCTTCGTGAAGGGCCGGAACACGGTCAGCAACGCCCTTCCGCACGTCGGCAAACAACTCGTCGTCAACGTGGATATCCGCAACTTCTTCGGCTCCACCCGCTACCCACTAATCCGGAATGCCTGCCGAGCAGCCCTCAACTACAGCGCTACGCCACGCGCGGTAGCCCTACTGGCCGAACTCTGCAGCTTCCACGGCAGCCTGCCAACGGGCGCGCCGACATCACCGGCCATCGCTAACCTCATCCTCAGGTCGTTCGACGCTTCTGTTACCAATGCCACCCGCCAACGCGGTGTCGCATACACCCGCTACGCAGATGACCTCACCTTCTCGGGCAGCGGCCACGAGCCCGTGCACATCATTCCGTTCGTCGAGCGGCTCCTCGCGGAGATGGACTACGAGCTTGACAGCCGCAAGACCAACCTCTTCCGCAAGGGACGCCGCCAAGAAGTCACGGGCCTGGTTGTGAACCATCGGCCCAGTGTCAGCCGTACGTATAGACGCAAGCTTCGTTCGGCCATTCACACCTTTGTGACGACGGGCCTGGCCACCTGGCACGGGCGACCCACCACCCTGGCCACGCTTCTGGGACACCTCGGTCACTTGGCCCAAACGCAGCCGGAGGAAGCTAGGCGCTTGCGCAAGCGGCTGGATATGGCCCGAGGTTGACGCTCCTACCGTATTCACCTCGAGCCCGTTCTCGGGCTGCACAATTGAGCTGGCGCCTACGGAGCCGTCGTAGCGCCTTCAGGCCAACTCCTGAAAGTCACCAACCGCATCCCAGCGCGTCAGGATCCCGAGCGGTCTTTGTTGAGGGTTGCCAGTCTCAGTGACGATCACGGCCTCCAGCAATGAGTTGTTGGCGAACAAGTGCAACGCCTCGCGCGCCGGCAACGACCTCGAAACGAACTCGCAGTTTCCCTTCCCCTCCCCAAATTCAAGGACCTCCTCAATCAGGTGGTCATCGATGTCGATCAAAGACTGATTGGCGTCAAGCAAGCGCGCGA
>CALCHY010000086.1 GCA_937907415.1 uncultured Trueperaceae bacterium | reverse complement strand
CTAGAGTCGTTGGCCCACGATGGGCTCGGCTAGGTTTCCTAGGCTTGGTCTGCGCTTAGCTGCGGTGATTGGTGTGAGAGTCGGGTGTTTGGGCATCTGGCGACTGGCGGGATGAGAGGCCGTGTTCCTTGGAGGATGTTTCTGCACGTTGCTGACGGAGCAATCGCCAATAGTCGGCTCGTCCGGTCACCTTCCGTTCGTTCTCTAGACAC
Organism: uncultured Trueperaceae bacterium; assembly: GCA_937907415.1. Next base: position 7,284 of record CALCHY010000086.1, on the reverse strand, counting down.
TTACCCAGATTAGGTCCCGCCGAAGCGCGGGAGCCGGACTCAATCTCAAAGGTTTGTGTTTGGCTCAAGTAGAAATGGCTTCCGATAGCGCTTGACCAGGGGATGGCCAAGTCAATCGGCGAATGCCTAGACTTATTGGTCCAGTCCTCTGATGCCAGTCAAGTGCTGGCAAAACACGGGTAGCCCGGCATTGAAGTCATCTGCAATCAAGGTGTACGCCTTCCAGATGCTTTCCAAGGATGTAACCCAAATGTAACCCTCCATCCGGCACGATGAAGGCCCCTTGAGGGAAAACATTTCGCGGAGGCAAGTCATGAAGCGCCGGATACCATTCGTAAACATAATCGCCGCCGATGAGTCGTACCACAAGCTGGTGCAGCACGCCTTGGATCACATTGAGGCGGAGACCTCTACAATGACCAACCCAAATACTGCCCATCTCCTGCTAGATTTTCCGATGACCTGGGCCATTGGGAAGTTGACCGAAATGAACAGCCAGGATCGAGCCAGAACCCTTGTCGTTACGCAAGGCACGCACTCTGCATATATGGACCTTATGGCAAGTTTCCACGTGAGCGGTGTAGTCGGGCCGAACGACTTACGTGCATTGATAGCTGGAATATACGCTGCCGCTTCGTCACTCAAAACTTATCAATGGAGATCTGGACTTACTTACATGGAGTTACGAGTTACGCGACTGATACTTCAGGGACTCGATACTCCCTCGAGCGCCGAGACGCTGCGAATCTCCCAGAAGACAATAAACGCCCACATTTCCAACATACTCAGCAAACTCGGGCTAGACTCCCGAACCCAATACATTGCTGCGCTAGTAAGACATCATCCCGACCAGTTTTAGCGCTCCGTGACATTCGAGATGGGGGCAACCAGCAGGCTGCCTCCAACTTCATTCTCATTCGGGATCTGTCGCCGCCTAGAAGGGATGAATCGCCCGCATCCGGATAGAAGTGTGGACCTATTTCACCTACTTTGTAAGGCCGGCCTTCACGATTAGAGATACCATTAGGAGTTACAGCGCGGAACTCGAGTCCGTCAGGTTCAGGTCAGTTCCGGTATTCAAGAGTCAAGAGGCCGCCATCAAAAGCGAGCGTGTTTGGCCTTCGTACTATTGCTCAAGAGGCCGAATCATAGTCACACTTCGCCGTGATTACCCGAGGGGGACCTAAGCATAACGGCCCAAAACAAAATCGGCTCGAACCCCGTCGGGTTCGAGCCGTCTAATTCGACAATTCAGCCAAATCGGCTGATTTACCGCTGCGAGAAGAGTACACCTGCGGAGCCGATAATTGGCATACTGACAATGATGGCAAAAACTACTGCTGCGAAGATGCGCTTACCAGTGTTCTTCATCCCAAATCCCATCCTTCCGAAGTCCGCCACAATTGGCGTCTAGCGCTGCGTACAGCCTCCCGAGCATTTGTACGCAACTGCCGGGAGCTAGTGTCCCAGCCAGGCGCACCACTGGCGCGCCTCTCAAAAATCTGAAGGGATTTGTCGCTGTGGAGCTCGAACTCCCGACTCCTCCCAGCCTCTTCCAACACGCACCGCTCCCACGATGCGAGTCGATCCTGATCTCCCAATCAAGGCGACTGACAAGACCTTAGCAAGGCCGACGACAATATGCAAGACCTGCCCGCTCAATGTTACAAGCCCGGATACCACATATATGCGGCCCGACCGGGTGTAGCGCTACGAATACTGTGAGTTGGCAACGTCGCCGTCCCGTCGTATATAGTCACAGCAATGCTCCGCTGGCAAACCTTCATGCCTTTCCAGGAAGCGGCGTCTTAGCCGTGGTTCCGATTTCTGGGGCACTAAGGAGCCGGGTTGACGAACTCGTTTCCTCTAGATTTCCTGGCGTACGCCTGGAAAGCGAAGTGCAGGGGTGGGCGTTCCTCGAGCAGTTCGAGAATGGAATTGAGGCCTACCTTGCAATTCCAGAACCTACCGCAAGAGATGATCGCTGGGTCGGAGTTTGCTATTTCCAAGCATTGCGGGATATGGACGCCCTTGAAGCTCTCTATCGGGCTGTAGACCGCGGGGAAGAAGGGGCACGTGTCTATCTGGGACACGTGCTCCCCTTCGTTGAACGACGTGAAGACGCCCAGTCCGAGATGGCTCGGGTTGACCTAAGCAGACTGAATAATTACGACACCGCTCTCTTTTACCGAATCCTTAGTATCAGCGAAGAAACCAGCGGAAACCTACGCGAAGCTTTGAAGGCTGCAGAAATTGCCTGGCGTCGAATCCAGGGTGTACCTGAATACAACGTCCTGGCGCCGTCAATCCTCGTTCAACTGGCGGTGCTGTATGGCCGTATTGGGCGGTCACAACGCGCATTGTGGTTTCTTGAGCGAAGCCTAGTTGGAACTTCTGGAGCCGAACAAGCCAAGGTCAAGCTACGGCGCGCGGCTGTGTTGATCAACCTAGGGCGTCATCGTGAAGCTCATGTTGACTTAGATTCATTTGACTTGGAAAGTGCTCCAGCTACTTTTCAAGCTGAACGGAACTGGCTACTGGGAGAAATTGCGTGGGCCAGTAGCAGCATGGGCTTAGCAATAAAACGCTACTTGGCCGCCATTGATATTGCCACCGAACTCCAGTTCAACTACGAGGAGTTCCTCTGCCGCTTGCCGTTGGTGTGCATCTTGGGTTCCCGCGGTGATCACGCGGAGGCGTACGACCACCTCATGCGCGCGCAAACGCTCATTTCCGATAAGTCGGATAGGCTCACCTTTCGCTTCCGCGAGGTGCTCCTCAACTTCTGGACCAAGCGTTACACCGTCAGCCACGCCATTCAGGAGTTCGAGGGACTAATGCAGGCCTTCGGCGAGATGGGCCTGCTGCAGGAGCAGGCGGCGGTCCAGCTGCACTACGCGGACCTCCTAAGGATCAGCGGTCGAGATGGTTGGCAACGGCAACTAGATGAACTTCAGGCCCTCAGCGTTTCGCTCCAGAACCAAGCGTTGCTCGCTAGGGAGTGGACGCTGCTGCCCGAACTGCACCACATTGCGTTCCGTACGCACCCGCGCATTGCGGGCACGGCCGTCGAGGTTCTCGAGATCTTCACCATGGGTGACGAGCGCATGCTGCTGGACGACAAGCCGGTGCACATTCCGCTCAGGCGCGGCGTGGAGCTCATGGCGTACTTCCTCGAGTACAGGGCCGTGTCGTTGAAGAAGGTCCTGCTAGACGTCTTCCCCGACGAGAAGCCCTCGGCGGCCAAGTCTTACTTCCACCAGTTCCGCCACCAGTTGCGTGAGTCGCTTAACGGTGTAGAGATCGAGTACGACTCAGAATCGAAGCTCTACCGCTTGAAGAGCGAGATAGACGTGCTGTGGGACGTAAGTGAACTGCGTGCAGGACGCGTTATGGGCGAGACGGGCATCTTCCTCCCATCGTCTGGTAACGAGTGGGCGTACCTGCTTGACCAAGATCTCGACAAGTTCCGCTCGGGGCTCTAAACGCTGCCTGGCACGTGCGAACGTCACAGCGGCGCATCAGCTGGTTCTGGCATCATGGCCGTGCATGAGGCCCCCGCCATGCTCCTGTCAGAATCCCGTCATGTGTGCTTTGTAGGCTAGGGGCGTGGACTTGAGGTAACACTCCCATTACCTCCTCCCATCCTCTTCCGAACGGAACCCCGCGCCTCCCACGCGGGGTTCGACCATTTAATGACGTGCAGCACGGCGCAAACTGCTCGTCTGGGCCGGGTTCTCGCCCCTCCATGTGCCAGCGTGTAAGAAACTTGTAAGTCCCACTGCGTAACCTAGAGCCGTGGACTTGAGGTAACACTCCCATTACCTCCTCCCATCCTCTTCCGAACTGAGCCCCGCGCCTCCCACGCGGGGTTCGCCCTTTCTCCCCTGCCCAAGCGCCGCGTGCGCTCGCCGCGTTGGGCAACGGCCAAACGTGCCCTGGCACCTTGCAATTTGGGGTCCTGGTGTGGTGTAATGAACACTTGTCGCAAGACACCACTTCAGGAGGAACCCCCTTACATGGATGAGAAAGTAAACCCCGCCGCGGGGAGCCCTGCCCCAGGCACCGTCCCAGCCCAGGAAGAAAGCCCTAACCAGGTCGCAGCCGCGAACGCCGAACAGGGAGTAGGCACGCAGGCTGACAACGAAACGAACATTTCCCCTGATTTGGCTACTTCCGAACCGGCTGCAACCCCCACGCCAAGCGCCGTCCAGGCCAGCGCCGCTCCGGCCCGCGCCCAGGACGACGAGATCAGCATGGAAGACGTGCTCGCCGCCAGCGATGAAATGCTGGCCCGCAAGCCCGTTCACCGTGGCATGATCACCACTGGTCAGGTCATCATGCTCGCTCAGGAAGGCATCGTCGTTGACGTCGGCGCCAAGATCGAGGGCATGCTCCCCTACAACCAGCTCTTCGAGCACGAGTCCAACGCCGAAGAGGCCGCCAAGTACTTCAAGCCTGGTGACGACATCCAGGTCTACGTCGTGCGGTCCGACATCCCCAACAGCACCATCACGCTTTCCAAGAAGCGCGCCGATCAAGAACGCGCCTGGAACCTCCTTCAAGACATCCACGACAACGGCAAGCCCGTTGAAGTAGAGATCGTCGAGAAGGTCCGCGGCGGCCTCGTTGCCAGCCTCGGCGTGCGCGCGTTCCTGCCCGCCAGCCAGGTGGACATTCGCCGCGTCAACGACCTGGCGCCGTACGTCGGCCGCCGCATGAAGGTCAAGATCATCGAGCTGAACAGGCGCCGCAACCGCGTCATCATCTCGCGCCGCAGCATCCTCGAGGACGAGATCTCTCACCTCAAGGACGACACCCTCAAGAAGCTCGAGCCAGGCGCCCGCCTCGAAGGCGAAGTCGTCGAGATCACCGATTTCGGCGTGTTCGTCAACCTGGGCGGCGTAGACGGCCTCGTGCACCGCTCGGAACTCACGCACGGCCGCTTCAGCCACCCGCGTGACGTCGTCAAGCTCGGCGACATGGTCAAGGTCGAAGTCCTCGACATGGACCTCGAGCGCGAGCGCATCAACCTCTCCATGAAGAAGCTCGTCTCGGATCCCTGGGAGAACGTTCTCGCCCACTACAGCATCGGGCAGCGCGTCTCGGGCACCGTCACGAACCTCACGCCGTTCGGCGCCTTCGTCGAGATCCAGCCGGGCCTCGAAGGCCTCATCCACGTCAGTGAGATGAGCTGGACCAAGCGCATCCGCCACCCGAAGGAAGCCCTTTCGGAAGGCGAGCAGGTCGAGGCGATGATCCTCAAGATCGACATGCAGCAACAGCGCATCTCGCTAGGTCTACGCCAGACCCAGCCCGATCCCTGGAGCAGCCTGCCGGACCGTTACCCGCCCGGCACCGAAGTCACCGGCCCCATCACGGGCATCACCGACTTCGGCGTGTTCATGGAGATCGAAGAAGGCATCGAAGGCCTGGTGCACATCTCCGAGCTCTCCCACGACCACATCGAGAACATCGCCGAGCACTTCAAGAAGGGTGACGAAGTCACCGCGGTCATCCTCAACATCGACCCAGTCGAGCAGCGCGCCAGCCTCTCCCGCAAGCGCATGCTGCCCTTCACCCCAGAGAACGCCGCCGAGTTCGGAGGCAACGCCCCAGCAGGCGGCGCCGCCAGGGCCGGAGGCTACGCGCAGCCAGGCGGCGCAGCCGCTGGAGGTAACCGCGGCCGCCGTGGTCGCCGCAGCCGCGACATCGACTACGACTACAGCTACGTCACCGATGCGGCAAGCAGCAAGACGACCACCAAGCTCGGCGACGTCTACGCCGACCTCTTCGCGCAGTTCGGGCTTGGCGACACCAAGGCCGAGACCGAAGCCCCCAAGGAAGTCGCCGCTAAGGCCCCAGCCAAGTCCGAGCCGGCCGTCAAGGCCGAGAAGCCGGCCCCAGCCGTCAAGGCGCAGTCCGACGAACCCGTCGACCCCAACGCCATCGACGCCGCGGAAGCCGCCGCCCTCCTCACCGCCGCGTTCCGCCAAGGCAAGCGCCCAGGCGCAGCGGCAGACGAGGCGGCAGACGCAGTGGCCGATTACGCCGACGCCAACCACGACACCGTAGAAGAAACGCACACCGCGGACGCCGACTACGGGTCAGACGACGACGACACCCAGGCCTAAGCAACGCTGGCGCCGAGCGCCAAGCAACTAGCAACCAACAGCCCCGCGCCGCAAGCAGGCGCGGGGCTGTTCTAGTTGCACCCCACCGCTACGCAACCGCGCGCTCCACGCTGATAGCGTGACCAGATATGACCAGCGCCGCCCGGGTACCCCTCTCAGTCCTCGACCTCGCCCACATCTCCAGCGGCGTCGACTCGCATAGCACCCTCCTCAACACCGTCACCCTCGCCCGCCACGCAGAAGCCCTCGGCTACCGGCGCGTGTGGTACGCCGAACACCACGGCATGCGCAGCATCGCCAGCTCCGCACCAGAAGTGCTCATCGCCAACACCGCCGCGGCCACCGACAGCATCCACGTGGGGTCAGGTGGCATCATGCTCCCCAACCACGCGCCCCTACGCATCGCTGAGGCGTTCCAGACCCTCGAGGCGCTCCACCCGGGCCGCATAGACTTAGGCATCGGCCGCGCGCCCGGCTCAGACCGCGCTGCCATGGCGGCCATGCGCCCGTTCGACGCCGAACAGTTCCCCTCGCAACTACACGAGCTCTTCGCCCTCTCGCGCGGCGGCTTTCCGCCCGATCACGCGTTCCACACCGTCAGGGCAACACCAGCGGACGTCGACCTGCCGCCAGTGTGGCTCCTCGGGTCAAGCGGTGCAAGCGCCGCGTTCGCGGGTAGCCTCGGCCTCGGTTACGCGTTCGCTGGGCACTTCAGCGAGACCCCAGCCGCGCCAGCCATGAACGCCTACCGGGAGGCCTTCACGCCATCGGCAGCGTTCCCGGAACCGCACGCCATCCTCGCGCTCTCCGTCATCTGCGCACCAACGGACGAAGAAGCCGACTACCTCGCCGGCTCCCTCGACCTGGCCTGGCTGCGCATGCGGCGCAACGAGTTCGGGCCCGTGCCAACGCCCGAAGAAGCGGCCGCGTACGACTACGACGCCCACGAACGCGTCTTCGTGGAGCAGAACCGCCGCAAGCACGTGCTGGGGTCCCCCGCCACCGTCGTCCGCCGCCTTGCCGAACTACGAAAGGAGTCGGGCGCCAGCGAGATCATGCTCTCGACGATGGTCCACTCTCACGACGCGCGCATGCGCTCCCTAGAACTGCTGGCGGCGGCCTGGTAGCGCAGCGCGCCAACCTGGCGGCG
>CALCHY010000085.1 GCA_937907415.1 uncultured Trueperaceae bacterium | reverse complement strand
CCGAGAAAGTTGTACTCGGTCTAAGCATGTTGCCCCGAGTCTACCGCCGGTTGGCGACCGATCTCGCTGCGGGCGGCAGCACCTGGGCCAACGCCTCGTCCGGCAGCGGCCTTGCCCCCACCCGCTCGACGACCCAGGCGGACACGCGGTTCGCGCGCCGCGCCGCCTCCACCGGGGCGGCGCCGGTCAGCCAGTGAGCGATGAACGCGCCAGCGAACGAGTCACCTGCGCCAGTCGAGTCGACGAGGCGCGTGCTCACGGCGCCAAGGTACTCGCCCCTGCCGCGCTCGTACACGTAGCAACCGGACGCGTCGAGCTTCAGCACCACTAGCGCGCCAGGGTAAAGCTCGTGCAGGCGGGCGCAGATCTTCTCTGGTTCGTCCTCTCCAGACAACACCTTGCCCTCCTCGAAGTTAGGGAAGATCAGGTCGGCGCCCAAGTCGGTGGTGACGGACAGGAAGCGCTCGACGCCCATCTGGCTGATCATCTGGAACGAACCTGGGTCGAACGACACCCGCCCGCCACCTTGCGTGACGAGCTTGGCCGCGCGCCGCGCCGCCGCGCGTGGTGGGTCGCCGAAGAACGACCAACCGTGCAGGTGGAGGTGCTGCGCCCCGCCTAGGGTTTCTACTGGCAACTCGGAAGGCAACAGGTAGTGATCCGCGCCTTTGCCAGACACCATGGAGCGCTCACCAACCTGGTCGATCCACACGGCAACCGCGCCAGTCAGGTGCGCGTCGCTCCTCACCCAATCGGCGCTCAACCCCTCGGCGCGCAACTCCTCGACGGCGAGTTGCCCGAAGGAGTCGTGCCCGATCTTGCCGATGAAGTGCGTCTGCAGCCCACAGCGCTGCGCCCACACCGCCGTGTTGGCGGCGCTGCCTCCAGCGGCTAGTTGCACCTCGCCGAACACGTCCCCGCCGCTCTGCAGCGGCGAGTTCGTGCGGATGAGGACGTCCCAGGCGTAGTCGCCAACGACGACCAGCCGCGGCGCGCCGGCCTCAGATGAGCTCAAGTTCGTCCTGGAGGTCCGTGGTGGCGCGCGGGCCGTCCTCGTCTAGGAAGACGTTTATCTCGGAGCGCACGCCGAAGGCGGGGAAGTAAGCGCCAGGCTCGATCGTCACCCCGATGCCTGGGCGCAGAGCGCGCGTGTCGTTGGTCTCGAAGCCGTCTAGGTGCACGGCCACCCCGTGAGTGGCGCTGGTACCCAGGCTATGACCAGTGCGGTGCGTGAACGCCTCGCCGTAACCAGCATCTTCCAGCACTTGGCGGGAAGCGTGATCGGCCTCGGCGCCGCTCGGCCAGCGCCCCTCCGCGTAGGCGGTGGCGATGGAGCGCAAAGCGGCGTCGCGGGCGCGCTTGACGGCCTCCCACACGCGTTTGACTTCGGCGCTCGGCTCGCCGTACACGCCCATCCAGGTCACGTCTGCGTAAGGCGCGGTGGGTAGGTTGACCTTGGCCCACAGGTCGACGAGCACGACGTCGCCCGGCGCGAGGGTAGCGTCGCGCACGCCGGGTAGCGGGTGGTAGTGAGGGTCTCCGCTGTGAGCGCCGAAGCTCACGTTAGGTGAGCTGCCCGGCGTGAGGCCGAGGTCGGCGAAGTGCGTCTCGATGAGGCGCTGCACCTCGCCCTCCGTTACGGCCAGGCCCATCTGCGCGCGCTGCGCGATGAAGCGGAAGGCAGCGTCCTTGGCGCCCATCACGCCTTCAGCGGCCGTGAGGTGCTGCTCGAGCTGCTCTGGCGTCCACACCTCGAGGATCTGCGCCAAGTCGCCTGACGACACGACCTCGACGCCGAAGGACCTCACCCACTCCACCGTGCCAGCATCGACGCGGCCGACGTACGGGTTGTCGCCGTTCGGGCTGTACTCCATAGCTATCCGCTCGCTCCCCTCGAGGAGGTCGGCGAGGAGGTGCTGCATGCTCTCGCGGCCGGAGTAGCTGACGAAGTCGATGTCGGCGTTCGGCTTGAGCGAGCCGACCTCGATGGCGTGCACGGCCAGCGTTGGCCGCCCGCTGGCTGGCACGAGCAGGAACACGCGGCGGCTCGCCGTGTTCCCCTCGAGTAACGGCCGCAAGATCGGCGCTGCTAGCGGGTTGCTGCTGCGGAAATCGTAGATCAACCAAGCGTCGAGGCCCTGCCTCTGCAACTCCTCTTGCACTACTGGTAGCCAGTTCATGCACGAATCATAGCGGTGGTGGCGCAACCTTGGTTGGCTCAGCACGTGTGCGACGGCTCCTGTCGACTGCTCACGGCGCGGCACCAAGGCCAGGGCAGTACAATCCCACTGAGCCGTCGCGGGCGGACACCGCCGCCGCGACGCGCTAGGCTCACGCGCCAAGCGGTGCCCCCACGTAGGTTCTGCGCGAGCCACTCGGAGGATCTAATTGAGGCCCATCGATCGTCACGCCGTGCAGGCCGAGCTAGACAAGCGGCTCGGGCAAGAAGTCTTCCTGCACCTCGAGACCACCACTGGTTCGTACACGAAGCTCGGTCCCGAGAAGAAGAACCCCGTCATCGCGTTCGTGCGGAACGCACGAGTTAGTTATGCGCGTGGCACGGTCACTGGCTCCGGCCCGTACCGCGTTGGCTTGAAGCTGGACGAAGGTTGGGTGTACGCCGACGGCCTCACCGACTTCGACATCAACGAACGCGACGAGCTGCTACTAGCCGGCCTCGACTGCGAAGGACAGCTGACCATGGCGCTGCAGCTCTCAGTCACGCCGTTCAGGGAGGGCCCTGAAGATGCTCGCTGAGAACACGCCAACGGCCAGTCACGCGACCGACCACACGCAACCGTTCGACGCCACCAAAGAGCGCGCCGTGCTATCTGTTCTGCCGCACCCTGACGACGAGTCGTTCGCGACTGGCGGCACCCTGGCTCTGTGCGCCGAGGCTGGCGTGCGGACCATGTACCTGTGCGGAACGTACGGCGACATGGGCCGGCGAATGGGGCGCCCCGCCTTCACCAACCGCGAGGCGTTACGCGACGTGCGCACCATCGAACTGCGGGACGCCTGCGCCGTCCTCGGCTGCGAACTGCGCTTCATGGGCCTACGCGACAAGTGCATCGAGTTCGAGGACCCCGATCAAGTGGCCGCCAGAATCCGCGCGGTCATCGAGGAACTCGGTGCCTCGAGCGTCCTTCTCTACTACCCAGGCTACGGAGTGCACCCCGATCACGACGCGCTGGGTCACGCCACCGTGTTGGCCGTACGCAGCATGCCAGCCTCGGCCAGGCCCCGCTTGTTGGCCGCCGCAGTGGGCGACCCGGAAGCGCTACTCGCCGAACTTGGCGAACCGCAGCTGATGGCCGACATCCGGCCGGTCGTCGAGACGAAGCTGAACGCGTTGAGGGCGCACCGCTCGCAGACGGAAGTGATGTTCGCCAACTGGGATGAGAACGGCCCGGAAGATGCGCAAACGAGCAACTTCTCGGACCGTCTCACCCGCAGCGAGAACTACTACCTACTGGACCCGGACGCGCCAACCGCCTTCGAGTAACTTCAGCTCGGCCCCTTGTTCGGGTCGGGCATCGGAGCGCCTCCCTCGGCCGTAAGGCCGTCTTGGGGGGCGTTCTCGTTGTCGAGGTGGACTAGGGGCGCGCTGGCCGCTGGCGGCGCTGGCGGTGTTGCCTCCACCGGCTGCGTTGGCGCTACCGGGGCAACTGGGCCAGGCGCTGGCGGAGTCGGCGCGCTCTGCCCGCCAAGTATGCTTGGGCGCCCTCGTTGGAGCAGCATGTACAGGCCGCCGCCGATGAGTAATACCGGCACGAGCCACCCCGAGCGCCCACCGACCAAGCCGAGGAGGGCAAGCACGGCGAGTGCGGCCGCCGGGTAGATGGCCCACGGCTGCGGCTTGACCCGCAGGCGGGTCAGGGCGTAGAAGGTGGCCGCCATGCCGAGGAGGAAGAGCGTGTCCTGGACGCCCCCGAACGCCCGCGGCAACGCAGCAGAGATGGCAGTCGACCCCAACGCGCCGGCCACGATCACGGCCCACCACCGCTCCGGGTTCTGGCGCCAAGCGAACGCGAACGCCAACCCGACGGCGGCCAAGAAGAGCGCGCCGCCACCGAAGCCCGCGAGCAAGCTAGCTAGTGCAAGGCCGGCGAGGGGCAACGCCGCAAGCCGCAAGACGTCATTACCTTTGCGCCGACCCTCCTGGTAGACGAAGTACGCCAAGCCAGCGAACAGCAGCGCACCCATGAAGCGCCCAACCAGGCCGGAGAACCCCATGCCCCCCAGCAGGACTAGCAGGCCAAGTGCCACGAGCACTGCTCCAGAGATCGTCTTGTTGTCGAAGTTGCGGTGTTGTTCCATCCTCGTGCCTCCGGTCGTGGCGCGCTCTACCCTCCGCGCCTCATGCTCCTAGGCTAGGCCCAGCGGGCTGGCCGGCGCCTCGGCAGTCGGGGGGCAGGCGGTCTCATCCGAAAGGGTGAGGCGCCGCGTGGTCGGCCCGGGTACCCTGAACGCGGAAGGTGACGAAATGCCCGCCCGCATCCGCGTATTGCTTGTTGACGACCACACCGTAGTGCGCCGCGGCCTACGCCTCGCATTCGACCTCGAGCCGGACCTTCACGTGATCGGCGAGGCAGCGAACGGCCAGGAAGCCGTGCAGCGCGTAGGCGAGTTGCTGCCCGACGTCGTCGTCATGGACCTCCTCATGCCAGTGATGAACGGCGTCGACGCCACGCGCGTCATCCGCCGCGAGTACCCGGACGTGGAGGTCGTTGCGCTTACGAGCGTCCTCGAGGACCGGCTCGTCATCGACGTCGTCGAGGCGGGCGCGGCCGGGTACATACTCAAGGAGACGCGCCCTGACGAACTCTTCGAGGCAGTGAGGGCCGCCGCGCGTGGCGAGGTGCGCCTCGACCCCCGCGCGCAGCAACGCCTCGTGCGCGAGGTACGAGGCGGCGGCGCCCCTCACGCGGTGCTAACTGAGCGCGAGCTAGAAGTCCTCAAGCTACTGGCAGGCGGCGCGACGAACAAGCGCATTGCCCAACAGCTCGAGGTCGCGGAGGCGACGGTCAAGAGCCACGTCTCCAACTTGCTTGCGAAGCTCGAGCTCAAGAGCCGCACGCAGGCGGCGCTGTACGCCATGCGCGAGGGGCTGGTGGTGCGTGACCCCTGAAGCCGGGGCCGACACCGAGCTCGGCACTCCCCGCACGGCCTGGTACCACAGCCTCAGCAACCGCCTGACGCTGCTGCTCCTGGCCGTTGTTGCAGTGCTCGCGGTAGCCACCGGCATCTTGTTGTGGCGCGGGTTGGCGGCCGTTTCTGGCGCACCAGGCACAGACCTGGCCGGCGCGGCCGCGGCGGTAGCGGGCGGCGATCAGGCCACCGTAACGGCCGTGCTGCGCAGCACCCTCGTCAACCTCGCTGTCGTCGTTGCCATCACGCTCCTCGCGGCCGCCGCGTTCTCGCGTGCGCTACTCGTCGACCCCATCTCGCGCCTAACGCACGCCAGCCGCGCGCTAGCTGCAGGCGACTTGGCTGCGCGCGTCGACCTAGCCGACCGCTCCGAACTCGGTGAGCTGGCCCGCTCGTTCGACGCCATGGCAGACAACCTGGCCGCCGCCCAGGGCGACTTGGAGGCGCGGGTAGCGGCACGCACGACCGAGCTGCGCGCCCTGCTCTCGCTGTCGAACACCGTCGCGTTGACGACCGACTTGCGGCCGCAGATAGACGCCGTGCTGCAGCAGCTAATCGCCGGTGGCCGCGTTGCGGCCGCCGAGATCATGGAGCTCGAGCCGACCGGCAAGCTCGTACGCTTGGCGCGCTTGGGCGAGCAGGGCGTGGGGGCGGCCCAAGCGATTCCGAACCCCGCCGTGGAAG
>CALCHY010000084.1 GCA_937907415.1 uncultured Trueperaceae bacterium | reverse complement strand
TGAGCGAGCTCAAGTCGCCCATCGTGCTCACTTGCGCCAGCGGGGCGCGGTCCGGGGCCGCGGCTGAGTACCTCGACCGGCACGGTTATGCGGAGGTCGCTAACCTCGTAGGGGGCATGCATTCGTGGGAGGACAGCGGTTTGCCCGTCGAGAAGTGAAGCGGCCGCACCGTGGCTCTTGGCCACCGCCGACACACCCAGGCTCGCTAAGGTTAGCCCCCCTCACCACCTCGGCAACGGCTAAGGAGATGACCCCATGAAGCTCCTCCTCACTTCGGCTGGAATCAAGAACGCCAGCATCCGCAGCGCGCTGGTCGAGATGCTCGGCAAGCCGATCGAAGAGTCGAGCGCGCTGGCCATCCCGACCGCGAGCTACGGCCACCCGATGGTGACCCCGGCGGGCGCGTTGAGCTTCCTCAACGGTACCGCCAGCACACCGATGTGCGAACTCGGCTGGAAGTCGCTCGGAATCCTCGAGCTCACGGCGCTGCCGAGCGTGGGGCGAGAACGCTGGGAGCCATGGGTCCGCGCGGCCGACGTGCTCCTCGTCAACGGTGGCGACGCGCTCTACTTAGCCCAGTGGATGCGCGAGTCTGGCCTGCTGGATCTGCTGCCGTCGCTCGACGACAGCGTCTGGGTCGGCCTTAGCGCCGGCAGCATGGTTATGACTCCACGCGTTGGCGAGGAGTTCGTGGAGACGAAGCCACCAATCACCGGCGACGACCGGGCGCTGGGGTTAGTGGATTTCTCGATCTTCCCTCACCTCGGCCACCCAGCCTTGCCCGAGAACACCATGACGAACGCCGAGATCTGGGCCTCGCGGCTCGGTGGACCCGCTTACGCGCTTGATGATGAGAGTGCCATTGCCGTGGTTGACGGTAGTGTCGAGGTCGTTTCCGAGGGACGTTGGCGGCGGTTCGAAGCGGTGTGATTCCCGCCGCACTCGCCGGGTTCGGCCTCAGCCTCTCGATCATCGTCGCGCTAGGCGCGCAGAACGCCTTCGTCCTCCGCCAAGGCTTGCGCCGTGAACACGTCGGCATCGTCGTGGCCATCTGCACGGTGTCTGACGCCCTCCTCATCGCCGCGGGCGTCGCGGGACTCGGGTACGTGCTGGAGATGGTGCCTTGGTTGGCAAACGCAACGCGTTGGCTAGGCGCCGCCTTCCTGGTCGCTTACGGCCTCCTTGCCGCCTGGCGCGCGCTGTGGGGCAAGGGCGAGGGACTCGCGCCAGCTGCTGGCGGCGCTGGGGGCACCGCCGCGCTCGGCCCCGTGGTCCTGCTAACGCTCGCCATGACATGGCTCAACCCGTCGGTTTACCTCGACACGGCCTTCATCATCGGCTCCGTGGCGGCTACCCATGGAACCGCCAAGTGGGCGTTCGCAGTCGGCGCCATGACGGGAAGCGCGATGTGGTTCACGGCACTAGGCTTCGGTGCGCGCTACTTGGCGCGGTGGCTACGCACACCGCGCTCGTGGCGTTACCTAGACGGGGTCATCGCACTGCTGCTCTTCTACACAGCGGCGCGGTTGGCGGTTGGGCACTGAAGCCTCACCTCAACCTGAGCGCATCTCGCGCCGCGTAAGAACCTCGTGTACGCTCGCCGAGTACCCTGGCACTAACAGAGCTTTCCGGGGGGATCGATAGTGAAGTACAGCGTCGTCTTCTACGACACCTTCAGACCCAGCCTCAAGGAGTTGACGGGCGCCGAGCAGGGCGCGGTGATGACCACAATGGTGGAACTCACCGAAGCGCCCGACAGTCCGGGGCTGAACGTTCACCGGGTGGGCGACGCCGCCACGAAGTGCTGGTCTGCCCGCGTCAATGACGACATCAGGCTCATCTTCTTCCGCGTGGAGCGCACCATAGTGCCGGCGTACGTGGCCCATCACGACGATGCATACCGTTGGGCCGAGGGGCGTGCGCTCGACATGCACCCCGACACCGGCGCCGCGCAGATCGTCATCGTCGGTGAACGACGGGAAGAGATCATCAAGCGGATCGTCGTGCCAGAGGTCCAGGATCCGCTTGCCCGGCGGCCGTTCGAGCACCTCACCGACGAGTCGATGCTCTCGTACGGAACACCCAAGGCCTGGCTGCACGGTATTCGGGAGGCGAGTATCGACGTGTTCCTCGAGGAGATCGGCGATGCACTACCCGCCGAGTCCCTCGAGTACCTGATGGCAGTAGCCCTCGGCGAGGTGCCACCTCCCCCGCCGCCCGCGAAGCGCAGCCAGAACCCGTTCACGCACCCCGATGCAAAGCGGCGCTTCTACCTGGTGGAGTC
>CALCHY010000083.1 GCA_937907415.1 uncultured Trueperaceae bacterium | reverse complement strand
GCTCAGAACCCCGCGCTCTACAGCCTTCTCGGCAGCCGCTACGGCGGCGACGGCAGGACCACCTTCGCGCTCCCCGACCTCGCCCACGTTTCCCCCCGCAGCGCCAACGGTGAATCCCTCCACTACGTCATCTGCACCATAGGCATCTTCCCCTCCAGAGACTAGTAGCCACAAGCACAATCAAAGCGCCAATGAGCCCCGCGAACGCGGGGCTCACTCATTACGCATATGAAACAGCCGAAACATGACAAACTGATAACAAGAACGGAGAACCCCCATGAAACGAACCCACCTATTCCTCGCCCCACTCCTCCTGCTCGCGCTCGTAGCCTGCGACCTGCCGGCCGCCTTCATCCCACCCATCGAAGTCGGCAACGTCTTCGGCATCGGCGCCGCCGACAACCCCACCACCCTCACAGCGCCAGCCTTCCAAGACCCCAACGAGCTCGGCGCGTTCCTACCCGCCGCCATCGGCGCCATCGACTACGACCTCGAAGAACTCACCTTCGCCGACATCCAACTCCCCAACATGTACGGCTTCAGCATCGACGCCCTCTGGGTCACCATCGGCCTAGGCAACACCATCACCCTCCAACGCGACCACCCCAACGCCACCTACCCCCAGAGCTTCACCCTCACCGGCGTAGAAGCCCACATGCACATCAGCGACGCCCAACACATCCGCAAACCCGCCGAATACCACTTCACCGAAAGCACCCTCAAACTCGAGTACGTGCGCTCCGGAGCCTGCGGTGACGCGAACAGCTGCGAGTACCGCGCTAAGGCCACCCAGGAGGAGCTCAACGCCGCCATGCTCTTCCAGATCCCCGAACGGCACGGCAACGTCGTCAAGGACCTCATGACCATCATCAGTCAGGGCGGCGAGAACACCGCTCGCGTCAAGGTGCGACTCACCGCCGACGCGCCCAACGGCAACCTGCAGGGGCTCAAGCCGACCTTCCAGATCAGCAACCCCAGCACGAAGATTTCATTGGGAGGATAGGAAACCCCCGGGCCGGGGCCACAGCGCCCCGGCCACCTATCTCATGCCCAAGTATTTGATCCGCTACAAGACACGCACCCGCGAGCTCCACGAGGTCTCGATGCTGCACGTCGAGTACACCCCCTGGAGCGAATGGAGCGAACACCAGACCACCGTCGACTTCTTCGGGAAGATCGACAAGCGCCTCGCCGCCAGCTACCTGCGCTCCAAACTCAACGCCGACGCCGGCCGCGGCCACAGCAGACGCCTCCAGGTCCGCATCACCAGCCTCGAAGAGCAGTAGAGCCGAAAGAAGCCCGCCAGCGGGCAAGAGCCAGACCATGCACACCTACACCAGAGGGAATAACCGCGTCGACTTCGAGCACATCGGCGAAGGACTCGACGGCGACCACAACCCCCACGACCCCAACGACCTCCCCCTCATCCGCTTCACCACCTACCGCCAGACCGACCACGGCGTCTGGGAAGAAGTCCCCGACGGCAGCTACTGCACCCTCCTACCCACCAACCCCCCCACCGAAGCGCTCGCGCGCGCAGCCGAACCGATCCTCGACGCGCTCGAGCAACCAAGCCCCAAGCGCCGCCTGGAGGAACTCTCCTGGCTACAACCCGAAGACCTCGAGCCCGCCCCCGCCAGCGCCTAAGCAGAGGAACCCCGTGGACCTACTCGACCGCATCGACAGCATCACCCTCCCACCCCAGCAGACGACCATCCCCCAAGCCGACAGGGAAGCCCTCGAACAGCTCCACGCCGACTACAAGGAACTCGAGGCCGAACTCCTAGCCGCCGAAGAAGCGCTGGCCAACATCCCCATCAGCAGCCCCGGCCTCAAGTACGACTACGACCGCCTCATCCGCGAAACCGCGATCCACCGCGAACGCCAACGCGAGCGCCACATCGAGAAGCTCGTCGAGCACTTCGCCACCACCTACCACCTCGACCTCAACGGACGCCCCACCGACATGCTCGAACTCGAAAAACGCAAGGACAACGAGCTGATCGACGCCGTCTGCCAATGGGTGCTCAAGGTGCTAGGAGGCAAGACCTTCCAGCAACTCGCGGACGACCAACTGATGCAGGACGCCCGCAAGCACCTGCGCGAAGCCAAGATGAGCGGCCGGTTCCTCACCTTCAGGTACGGCACCAGCAGCACCAAGATCGAGATCCTCGCGCACGCCGCCCACCACTTCGAACAACCCGGCGCCAGAGCCGACCAGAAGCTCCTAGAGGAGCTGCGCCACTACGGCAGCAGCTACTACAACCGCGCCGCCGGCGTCATGATCCACACCGGCCTCAAGCGCTGCCTCACCTTCACGCCGTACAAGAACCACAACCTCAAGGTCGCGTTCGCCGCTGAGGCTGACGCCCGCGCCTTCATGACCCTGTTCGGCGTCGAAGCCGCCACCTTCTAGGAGCAACATGCCTGACGCACGCGCAGTAATCGCAGCCGCCAAACAACCCAAACCGCCCCTCGCGAAAGACGCCCGACTCGCGCTCCAAGCCTGGACCGAAGAGCACGCACGCATCAGAACCACCATGGCCGAAGCTCACAAGATCCTCCAGGCCCTCCCCGATAACGCCTGGATCAACGCGCAGAAGCGCAACCTCGAAGAGCAACTACCGCGCGACACAGAAAACGCCACCATCCGCCACATCAGCGGCTTCCTCACCCACCTTCAGGAGCACGGAGTCACCGCGGCCTACCCCCACGACCAAATGCGTCACCTCGTCCGCATCCTCCGCCTCGACCCAGACAAGCTCCCAGCCGCCCTCACCGACTGGCTCACCGCGCGCCTCGCCGGAAAATCCATCAACGAAACCGCCACCGCGCTTATTAGGCGCAAACTCCAGAAAGCCATAACGACCGTCACGCACTACAAGCACTACGTGACACTCGAAAAGTTCGTCACCGTCCGCCAGGTCATGACCCAAGACGGCAAGATGCGGAACTCCCTCGCGTACCAGCCCGGCCGCAGCGACGAGAACCTCCGCCTCCTCGCGCGCGCACTCACACGCTTCCAAACCAACGAAACCACCACCCCAGACGACCTACGCAGCACCCTCCACGCCGCCATGCACTACAACGACGGCCCCCAGAAGATCCTAGAAGTTCCCATCCAAACCGGCTTCCCGCGCAGCCCCCAGATCATCGTCGGCCGCACCGAAGAGGTCCGCATACTGTTCGCCACCCCAGCGGACGCACGCGCCTTCCTAACCCTCTACGACCTCCAACCCGAGTAACCCTCAGCGCACCCCACCTCACCGCACTGCAACAAGAAAGCGCGAGCGCAAGGAACCCAACATCATGATGGAATCCCTCTTTGACCGCATCGACGCCATAACCGTCGCCGGCACCACCCTCCCCGAAACCGACCAGAAGGCAATAGACCGCCTAGAAGACCTCTACCAGAACCAACTCGCTGACCTCGCCAACGCAAGAGTGAGATCGGAAGAGCACACGTCTGAACTCCAGTCACGCCAATATCTCGTAT
>CALCHY010000082.1 GCA_937907415.1 uncultured Trueperaceae bacterium | reverse complement strand
CCTCAGGCGAGTACCTACCCTGCTTACCCATGAAGACCATCCTCTCAAAGAATGGACCCTCCTGGAAAGCCGGGGTGATTCATCCCACAGAGCAGAAGCGTACTAGAAGCGGTTAACATCAAGACTCCGAAGCGTCGTTACCTTGAGGGCCCGGAGCCCAGAACGTCTGAACACTTGTAGCTACACATGTTTCGCGCTCTAGAGGCCAGGAACACAGGTCGGGGCGACGCACTCATGCCGTTTCAATGCCTACCGGCCGTCGAACGCCAGCTCATCTCACGTCAAGGATCGTCAATAGTCTGAGTTCTTAGTTACCGCCTGGCCTAGAAGGTCGCCGGGCTTCCATCTGGGCAAAACCGAATTCTCGGGCCCTTCGATTAGTCAACCCGCCCTAGTAGTCGCGAAACCTGCCGCGAGGCCGTCAGCACGCCGTTGATGTGCGCCTCGCGCGCGTCTTTCGTCAGCCTGAACTGCGGCCCCGCCACGGTAACCGAAGCCACAACGGCCCCGGTCCGATCACGAATGGGCGCCGCCACGGAGAACGCCCCATCGTCAAGGTCGGATTCAGCCACGTGATATCCATCATTAACAATGGCGGCTAATACCAACCTGAGAGCTTCGGGCGAATGCACCGTGGCTTCGGTGTGCCGTTCCAAAACCCCAGAAAGTACTCGCTCCCGTACTTCCTCGGGCGCAAACGCCAACATCACTTTGCTTCCGCCGCCGGCGTGGAGCGGGCCGCGTCTGCCTACCTCGGCGTATAGCCTTAACGGCCTCGGACCCTCCACGATTCCTACGACCAAGCTGTTCAGGCCCTCCCGCACCACCAAGTGGCTCGTTTCGCGGGAAACGTCTGTCAAAGCACGCATGATTGGCTCGGCAATCCGGACAAGGTCCGTCTGATGTTTGGCGCGCTCGCCGAGGAATAACACACGGTAGCCAAGCGAATACTCCGAGGTGTCTGGGTCTTTGACAACATAGCCTTGCGCCTCAAGCGTATAGAGCAGTCTGAAGGTTAGGCTCTTAGTTTTGCCTGCCAGCTCCGAGAGTCGGGTCACTCCAACGTGTGGGTTCTCCGCAACCACTTCTAGGAGAGAGAGTGCGTTCTCAACGGCAGTTATGCTGTACGACATTCATCCCCTCTTTCATGGCATGTACCGAGTTCATAAGTTGCCGTGCACATACCGTCCACCTATGCACACGATAATGAAAACTCCCTGGTTGACTTGAAAGCGGGCCGTGGGTAAAGTTCACCATGTCCAATGCGGTTGCTGCGCCACGGCTCTACTTATATCATAATCCTGAAACGCGGTTTCGTGTGATGAAACGCGGGGGGTCATGAGGGTTCTGTACCTTGTCCCGGCCCCCATGTCAAAGGGCCCCATGGGCGCCAAGGAGATGCTCCGCCGCCAAGCCCTCCTCAACTCCTGGGCTTTCCCGGGAACCGAGATTACGGTTGCTGATACTGAAGATGGACCGTTCTCGATTGAGTCGGCCTACGAAGAGATGCTTTCGATACCCGGCGCACTGAAGGGCATCCAACGGGCGGAGGCCGATGGTTACGACGCAGTAATCATCGGATGCTTCGGCGATCCAGGCTTAGAAGCCGCCCGTGAAATCGTTAGCATCCCGGTCATCGGACCGGGTGAGGCCTCGCTTCTCCTCGCAGCCGGACTTGGCCACCGCTTCTCCGTCGTCACTATCCTCGACAACGTCGTGGCGTCGCAGGAACTTCAGGCCTACAAGGCCGGCGTGAAGGACAAGCTCGCCTCGGTGGTCCCGACCAACATCCCGGTACTCGAGCTCATGGCCGACCCTGCAGCTAGTCTAGGCCGCGTTGTTGAGTTGGGCCAGCACGCCATCACCAACCACCGTGCCGACACGCTGGTGCTTGGCTGCATGACCATGTCGTTCCTAGACGTGGCCGATGAAGTGGCGCGTACTCTACGGGTTCCCGTCATTAACGCCGCGAAAGCCGCCCTCAAAGCTGCCGAAGCACAGGTAGCTATGGGGTTAAGCCACAGCAAGAAGGCCTTCCCGTTCCCGCCGAAGCAAGAGCCCGTACCCCAGATTGGATCGGCATAACGACCGTGGGCTCGGTACCCCATCCAGAAGCCCCCGACCGATTCGAGGCCGACACCCTCAGTGTGCTCTTTGATGTGCCGCTGGCGGCCCTTACAGGTAAAGCCAACGTAGCTGACATAGACGCGGCCTTGGCTGCCGCTCGATTTGCACCTTCCGCAGCCAACCTGCAACCGTGGACCTTCATTCGAGTAACCCAGAGCGAGACCGTCGGGCTAATCGCAGAGAACTCCCTCAACTCCCTTGGATTGCCAATGCCCAACCACCGGAACGAGGCCATAGTCCACGTCGGGCACCTAGTCCTCGTGTGCTCCAACGTCTTGCGGGCCAAGTGCCGGTTTGGCGAGCGCGGCCTGGCGTTCTACGCCGTGCAAGACATCGCGGTCGCAACCCACACCGTGCGCCTTGCGGCGCTAGCGAGGGGCATCTCCAGCCACTGGATCCGCGAGCTTGACTTCGAGACATTGAATATTGAACTCGGCCTAGCACCGCGCTTCGAGCTGCAAGCAGTCCTGGCGTTCGGTAACGCAAACACGAAGGGCCTTGAACGTCCGCCACAGCTAGATGCCAAGTACTTCGTTCGAGTGGAGGGCCAAGCTCGTGCGGCCGACGCACTGGCAGCGAGGCCACTGGCATGAGCTTGCCAGCACTCGAAGCCATCAAGCTGAGGCGCACCGTGCGTAGCTTCAAGCCGGATCAGATACCCTCCGAGCTGTTCGAGCAGGTGCTTCAAGCGGGGCTGCAAGCTCCCACCAGCGGCAACCTGCAACCTTGGGAGTTCTTCAGGGTTATAACAGCCACGGTTCGCGAGCAGCTGGTAACCAGCACCTTCGGCGGCTACTCACAATCTGCTCCGTCGCAAGCGTGGCTGCTTGAAGCCCCGGAGATTGTCGTAGCTTGCTGCGACACGGTGCGCACGATGGCGCGATACGGCGAAGATGGTCGGCGCTACGCACGCCTAGATGTTGCCGCCGCCATACAGAACATGCTCATCGCAGCCACGTCGCTGGGTTTAGGCGCCGCCTGGATTGGCGGCTACCGAGAACCAGAGGTCCGTGCCGCACTCAACCTCGATCCCGACCTCGACATAGTTGGCATCGTGGCGTTCGGTTACGCACGAGAGAACCTGGCCGCTCCCTACCGCATGCCCCTTAGCGACGTCCTGAGGGAGATCTAGGCTCCTTGACCACCTTCATCATCCGGCGCCTCATTGCCCTCATCCCTGTGCTGTTGGGCGTCTCTACAGTGGTGTTCTTCATCCTGCACCTCACGCCCGGCGACCCCGCGCAGATGATGCTCGGCGATTTCGCCAGTCGGGACGCGGTGGAGAAACTACGCGAAGAGATGGGCCTCAATAAGCCACTCTACGTGCAATACGGCCTGTTTGTGGCCGACATCGCGCGTGGCGACCTTGGTCGCTCCATCACACAACGTCAACCGGTTATCAAGCTCATTGGGCAGAAGCTGCAAGCCACGGCCGAGCTTGCCATCACCGCGATAATCATCGCCTTGATACTAGGCATCTCGGCGGGCATCATTGCGGCCGTCCGACGCAACGGGTTCGTCGATTATCTCGTTACGCTCGTCTCTCTGATAGGCGTTTCAGCGCCAGTCTTTTACCTGGGCCTGTTGCTCATTCTCTTCTTCTCGCTCCAGCTGGGCATCTTCCCGGTGTCTGGTCGGGGCGGGCCGCTGCTGCCTGCGATCGGAGACTTGTTCACTGGCGACGCCCAACCCGTCATTCGGTCGCTGCGCCACCTCTTCCTGCCAGCACTGACGCTGGGGCTCTCCTTCGCAGCGCTGCTGGCGCGCATGACGCGCGCCACCATGCTCGAAGTCTTACAACAAGACTTCATCCGAACGGCCCGCGCCAAGGGTCTGAGTATTCGATTCGTAACCGTGAAGCACGCACTCAAGAACGCTGGCATACCGCTCCTCACGATCATCGGGTTGCAGCTCTCGGCGCTGCTCGGCGGTTCCGTCCTTACCGAGACGGTCTTTGCGTGGCCGGGATTGGGTCGTCTGGCGGTCGACGCCATCTTCGCTAGGGACTTCCCACTCGTACAGGGCACCGTTCTCACTGTGGCCGTGATCTTCGTGCTCATGAACCTGATCATCGACGGGCTTTACGGCCTCATCGACCCCCGGGTTACCTACTCATGAGGCGTTCTTGATGCCCAAGATGCTCAAGCGTTTCCTGCGTAACCCAAGCGCCATGGTGGGCATTGCGATCAGCGTGTTCGTGCTCCTGGTGGCTCTGTTGGCGCCTGTACTTGTCCTCGAGAACCCCACCCAGATCGACTTCGGCAAGCTAAGCCAAAAACTCGAGAAGCCCGGAGTAACGACCATCCTCGGTCGCGACAACTTTGGCCGCGACCTCTACTCACGCATCGTCATGGGCGCTCGGGTCAGCCTGCTCGTAGGCACCTCGGCCGTGGCGCTTGGCATGATCGTTGGCAGCCTCTTCGGGCTGCTAGCAGGCTTCTTCGGCGGCTGGTTCGACGAGGTCATCATGCGCGTAACCGATATCCTCTACGCGTTCCCAGCCATCTTGTTGGCGTTGGCGTTGGTGGCGGCGCTCGGCCCGAGCCTCTCCAACCTAGTGTTCGCCATCTCTTTCGTCTCCATCCCCGGCTTCGCGCGCGTGATGCGCAGTTCGGCCGTAACGGTGCGCGGCTCCGAGATGGTGGAAGCCGCTCGGTCAAGTGGGGTGCGCACCCCGCGCATCATCTTCAAATACGTGCTGCCCAACGCAGTCACCCCCACTATCGTGTACGCCGCAATTTCACTCGCAAGCGCCCTGCTCACCGAGGCGGGCTTGTCGTTCCTGGGCCTAGGCGTGCAGCCGCCAACGCCCTCATGGGGCGGCATTCTCGCCGAAGGCCGCGAGTTCCTCCGCACCGCTCCTTACATGACCAATTTCGCTGGTTTGGCGATCCTCATTACGGTCGTGGGCTTCAACCTCTTGGGCGACGGCGTGCGCGACGTACTCGACCCACGCAACGCCTCATGAGCAGCAGAACTGGAGAAGCAACATGAACAAGCTACTGATAAATGGCGTGAACTTACCAGTCGACGTGCAGGGCTCAGGTAACGAAAGGCTGTTCATCGGCCATCACGGAGCACCGGGCCTCTCGAGCCACGCTGAACCTAAGAACGCGTTCGGAAAGCTAGCAGAACGGTTGAAGGTCGTCACGTTCGACGCGCGCGGCAGCGGCGATTCGGATTACGTAGGCCCTTACACGCACGCACAGTGGGTGGCCGACGTCGACGCCATTCGCGCTCACTTCGGCGCCGAGCGCTTCGTGATGGGTGGCGGCTCGTACGGCGGCTTCCTCACGCTCGAGTACGCGCTGGCTCACCCGGATCGGGTGGAGGCCTTGGTGCTCCGCGATACCGCGGCCCGCAGCTACGACGCGGAGGCCAAACGCAACGCCCTGGCCCGGGCCACGGAGTTCCCTTGGCTTACCCCCGCGCTGGTCGAACGCGCCTTGGGCGGAGAGTTCCGCGACAACGACGAGTTCCGCGAGATGTACGGGGCCATCTTGCCCCTGTATGACGTGAACTACGACCCGGCAAAGGGCGCAGAGAAGCTAGACCGCATCAAGTTCAACTACAAGGCCGACAACTACGCCTTCTCACACAACCTCCCCAACTACGACGTCCGGGACCGGCTGCAGGAGATAACTGTGCCCGTTCTCATAACCGTTGGTCGTCATGACTGGATAACCCCGGTTGAGGCGAGCGAGGAGATGCATGCCCTCCTACCCAACAGTGAGCTGGCCATCTTCGAGAACTCCGGCCATTCGCCGCAAGTAGAGGAGCACGACGCGTGGTTTGCAACCGTGCGGGACTTCCTCGATCGTCACGGGCTGCTCTAGGCCCACGGAGAAGGAGAGTGCAGATGGAACTTCAAATCAACGGCGCCAACCTGTTCGTGGATGTTCAAGGCGACGGGCCTGGAACTCCGATTATCGGCCATCACGGCGCACCCGGCATGTCGAGCCACGGAGAACCCAGCAATGCGCTGGCAGGACTCGCTAGCGAGCACCGCATCATCACTTTCGACGCGCGGGGTAGCGGCCGATCCGAGCTGAAGGGCCCGTTTACGCATGCGCAGTGGGTTGCCGACGTTGAAGCCATTCGCGCCCACTTCGGCATCGATAAGTTCATCATGCAAGGCGGCTCCTACGGCGGGTTCGTCACGCTCGAGTATGCACTCGAACACCAGGACCGGCTAAGTCACGTGATCCTGCGTGACACAGCAGCTTCATACACCTTCAAAGAAGCGGCAAAACGCAACGCGCTTAGCCGCGCCGGTGAACTGCCTGGCATAACCAATGAGGTGCTCGACAAGCTCTTTGACGGCAAGTACGAGAGCGACCAGGACTTCTCTGACGTACACCTGATTATCGCTCCGCTCTACAACGTCGATTTCGACCCCGAAGAAGCCAAGCGCGCAAACTCTCAAATGGTGTTTCACCACGAAACACACAACTACGCCTTCACTCACAACCTTCCCAAGTACGACGTGCGCGATCGGCTACGCGAACTGAGCATCCCCGTCCTCATCACGGTTGGTCGTTACGACTGGATTACGCCTGTGGCGGCCAGTGAAGAACTCCACGCGCTGTTGCCAAACAGCGAACTCGTCATCTTTGAGAACTCGGGGCACTCGCCCCAGGTCGAAGAAAACGACAAGTGGATTGCAACCATTAGGGACTTCCTGGCCAGGCATTCATGAAGCGCTTCGGTCCAGTTGATCCGCACTACCGGCCCGCAACCGCCAGCGCTGCTGGCACCAAGTCCTCGAAGGAGAGTACATAAGGATGAAGAGACTAGTTACCCTGCTGGTAGTTGCCCTGATAGGCAGCTTAGGCTTCGCCCAACAAGACGGCGGCGTACTCCGTGTTGCCACCGTTAGTGAACCCACCAGCCTCGACCCAATCACTACCAACAACATCCCTTCCCGCCTGGTGTTCATGCAGATTCACGACTCGCTTGTGAGCTACGACGAGAACCTCAATGTCGTGCCGGAACTCGCCGAGAGCTGGGACGTGAGCGACGCCGGGACTGAGTACACCTTCCACCTGCGCAGCGGCATTACCTTCCAGAACGGTGACCCGTTTACCGCCGCCGACGTGAAGTACACGTTTGAGCAGGCTCTCAACTCCGAACTGCAGGGCCAGTGGCTAGGCATACTCTCAGGCATTACCGGCGTGGACGTCGTAGACGACCTGACCGTCGTCGTGCACGTGGCCGCCGCCGATGCGTCGTTCATCGACCAGATCGTCTACTTGGGCATCCCCAATAGCAAGGTGCACCAGGCGATTGGCGCCGACGCCTACGCCATCAACCCCGTTGGTACCGGCCCCTTCGCGTTTGTGTCTTGGGAACGTAACGGCGACCTCACGCTAAAGCGCAACGAAACGTACTGGCTGACCCGCCCACACCTCGACGGCGTTGTCTTCCGTGCCATCCCCGAGCGCAGCGTCGCCGCTGTGGAACTCGAGTCGGGCGGCGTGGACGTTGCCATGTCGTTGAGCGCCTCTGACCTCCTTCGCTTGCGCGAGAACAGCAAGTTCGTCGTCGACGCGCGACCGACCCTCAGCTACTACTACTTGGCGATCAACAACAAGCAGGGCCCCCTCGCCGACCGGCGCGTCCGCAAGGCACTCGCTATGGCCATCCCCATGGATCAGTTCGTTGACACCATCTTCCAGGGCGTTGGAGCCATTCGCGCTTACAGCTCCTTTGCGCCTGGCAGCCTCGCGTACAGCGAGCAGCTCGTGGCCGATTACCCCGCGTTCGATCCCGAAGGCGCCCGCGCGCTGCTTGCCGAGGCTGGCTACCCCAACGGGTTCGAAACCACCATCTACACGCCCACAGATAGCAATCGCCGTCAGCTAGGTGAGCTCATCCAAGCGGCCTTCTCGCAGGTCGGCATAAACGCCGAAGTGCGGTCGGTCGAATTCGGTACGTTGTTGCCCCTCACCTATAACGGCGAAGCGCCAATGTGGATCCTCGGCTGGACCAATGGCGTTGACCCGAACAACTACCTCTACGACATGTTCCACAGTGACCCAGCCGCGTGGGCCGACAACGAAGTGACGTTCAATAGCGTCCGTTACGAGAACGCCCAGGTCGACGCGTGGTTGGAAGAAGCGCGCACACTCAATAACATGGGAGACCGCTTGGTCATCTACCGTGAAGCCGCGCGCGTCATTTTCCTGGACGAGACGGCGCACGTGCCCGCCTACCACCAGACCAGCACGTTGGCTTACCGCACGAGTGTGCAAGGAGCTTTCGCCGACCCGAACTCAGGCATTGAGCTGGTTAGCACCTACAACAACGTCTGGATTGATAACTAAGCAAGGTACGTCTTCTGGGGCGGCGCGAACTTTCGCGCCGCCTACCTTTCGCCCCACGGCGTTTCAAGCGGAGGATTGATGGCTGAGAAATTACGCATCAACGGGATTGACCTAGTAGTCGACGTGCAAGGCGAGGCGAACGAGCGGCTTTTCATCGGCCACCACGGCGCGCCGGGCCTCTCCTCTCACGCCGAACCCAAGCGCGCCTTCGGCAAGCTGGCCGAGACGCTCAAGGTAGTGACCTTTGACGCTCGCGGCAGCGGCGACTCGGATTATGTGGGCCCTTACACGCATGAACAGTGGGTAGCGGACGTCGACGCGCTCCGCGAACATTTCGGCGCCGAACGCTTCGTGATGGGCGGGGGCTCCTACGGCGGCTTCATCTCTCTGGAGTACGCGTTGGCGCACCCAGAGCGCGTGCTGGCCCTCGTGCTGCGCGACACGGCGGCCCGCAGCTACGGCGACACCGCTACTCGCAACGCCAAGGCGCGCGCTGCTGAGTTCCCAGACATCACCGACGAGGTGCTGGACCGTATTTTCACAGGAACCGTCATTGATAACGACGATTACCGGCGCAGTTATGCGGCCATCGCGCCGCTCTATAACGTCAACCACGACCCAACCGCCACCGCTGAACGCATCGCCAACACCAAGTTCAACTACTTGAGCAACAACTTCGCGTTCTCTCAGAACCTGCCTAACTACGACCTGCGTGAGCGGCTGAGCGAAATCAGAGTACCGGTGCTCATTACGGTAGGCCGACATGACTGGATAACTCCCGTGGAGGCAAGCGAGGAACTACACGCGCTACTCCCGAACAGCGAGCTGGTGATCTTCGAGAACTCGGGGCACTCGCCTCAAATCGAAGAACACGATGCCTGGTTCGCTACGGTGCAGCGCTTTCTGGACCGCAACGGGCTGCTTTAGACTGCACGACTTCTGGACGGCGGCCAAGAAACGCAGCCGCCAACATTGAGAGGATCACTTGATGAACGAAACAGAGAAGCAGGTTCTGGAGCAGATCTCACTCGACCACCCGTGGTCGCTGATTGAGGAGTTCTCCACCATGGTGCGCGAGCACCCGACTGACGTGAACAGGGCCGCAGACGTAATCGCCTCGCGTCTTGAGGGGCTCAGCGTGCCCGTTGAGGTGCACGACGCTCGACTGTTCCTGAGCCTACCGAAGCCATCGTCCGTGAGCGCGGGCGGCCGGGAGTTCCGCGCAAAGGCACCGTCAATGAGCGCTATAGCGGCGGCAGGCGTTCGTGGCGAACTTACCTACGTGCCGGTGCGGGCCGGAACCAGCATCGACGATATCTTCGACACCGTCTCCGACAAAGACCTGGCGCAGAAGGACGTGCGCGGCAAGATCGTCCTGACGGACGGCTTTGCCGGACCCGCGAATGTTGCTCAGTTCGAGGCGGCCGGTGCCGCTGCAGTAATAGCCATTAACGCGGGCGTCGACATCCATTGGGGCACCTGCACCACGGTGTGGGGCGTGCCCGACCTGCATGACCTACCTCGCAAACCGAAGATCCCGGCTGTGGCCGTTAACCGCCCCGACGGCGAAGCGCTCATTGAGATGGCGAACCGCGGCGAAGAAGGCGTGGTCTTCGCCAACCTAGAGGAGGGCTGGTACGACTCAAAGGTGCCCGTCGTCGAGATTCCTGGAACCGAAGAGCCCGATAAGTTCGTGCTACTGCATGGCCACTACGACTCGTGGGACGTAGGCGTGGGCGATAACGCCACCGGCGACGCCACTATGCTCGAAGTGGCTCGCGTCCTGTGGAACAACCGCCACCTCTTGCGGCGCTCGGTGCGCATTGCCTGGTGGCCCGGCCACTCTACCGGGCGTTACGCCGGTAGCACTTGGTTCGCCGACCAGTTCGCAATAGACCTAGACGAGAACTGCGTAGCGCAAATCAACTGCGATTCGCCAGGCTGCCGCTGGGCCACCGAGTATAAGGACGTCTCGTTGACTGCCGAGACCACCACCTTCGCAGCTGGCATCATTAATGATGCGGTTGGCCAGACGATGGTGGCTGAACGAGCGGCGCAAGCGGGCGATTACTCGTTCAACAACATCGGCATCAGCGGTTACTTCATGCTGCTCTCGACCATGCCTGACGCGCTCCGCGCCGAGAAGGATTACTACGCGGTGGGCGGCTGTGGCGGCAACATCGCCTGGCATACCGAGAACGACACCATTGAAGTGGCCGACAAGGACATTCTTCTTAAAGACATGCGTATTTACACCCTCGCTGTACTGCGTAACGCCAACGTGAGCATCTTGCCGTTTGACTGGCGTATCACCGCTGAGGAGTTCAGGGAAACCCTATCGCTCTACCAAGACGCTGCGGGGGAGAACTTCAGCTTCGAGGCCGCCTTCGAGGCAACCGAAGACTTACAGCGCGCGCTAGATGAGTTCTACGCCGCGGTCGAAACTGGGCAAGCTGACGAAGCGCGCGCCAATCACGTGATCCAACGGTTGGCTCGGCTTCTCATCCCCATCAACTTCACGCGCGAACCGCGTTTCTGGCACGATCCTGCCGTCACGCTACCGAAGCTGCCCGACTTGGCGACGGCCACCATGCTGGGCGAGCACGACGAGGAATCTCTAGGGTTCGCGAAGACTCACTTGACGCGCGGTCAGAACCGCTACGTTGCGACCGTACGGGAAGCGACCCGGTTAGTAAGGGGCGAATAGAGTCGATTGGCACGGGCGGCGGGCCCGGGATAACCCCGCTGCCCGCTTCCCCTCCTTGTCGCCTAATCGGGCGATTCAAGCGGCATAGCATCAAACTGGCGTTCGTGCCTCGCCGATGTGGCGATTGCTACATTTGAATGTGGGCTCTGGTTCAACTACCAGCGTCGGCCGCAACCAATCGGGGAAATGTCGTAAGCCGAGTATGAGCAGATGTACCTTCTGCAGCGGGATTAGGCAGCCGCTTGGCTCAAGCCATCTGGCCTACGGAGCACTCCGGGCGGTCCACCTCTTTCAACCCACTGCCTGATGCTAATGACAGCGCTGTCGACATAATCGCTGCTGCCATTGCGGGCGTCCCACACGCTGTCGTACAGGGTCCGGCAAGGAGGGTGGCACCTGCGAGCGCGAGTATCAGCGCTTTCCTCTCGAGGATGGCCGGC
>CALCHY010000081.1 GCA_937907415.1 uncultured Trueperaceae bacterium | reverse complement strand
TATCCGTATGCGTCTACTCTCGTTATTCGTTTAGGGTTGGGGCGACCCTTGCTGTCAGGGCAAAGAAAAGCCCCGGACGTCTTCGCAGCTGGTGGCTGGAGAGGATGGACCCGGGGTCGATAATAGAAGGATAAAATGTTTGTGCGCTCCGGTCAAGTCGATCCGTCGCAATTACTATGCCCAACCTTGAAGCAGCCTTGTCAACTTCTCGCCTTGCTCGGTACCCCGGTTCGACGCTGGACGAGCAACTCCAGGTTTACAGGTGGAACATTGCGCTTTGCGAAGCGCTGTATCCAACGACGCACTTTTTCGAGGTGACGTTGAGAAACCGGATGCACGCGGCGCTGTCCGCGCACGCTGGCACCGAGTGGTGGTTCCAGGATCCCACCCTCGTTTATCACCCGTACGCCGTAAGAGCAGTTGCTGACGCAATCAACAACGTCAGGAACAGGCCGGCGGTTCCTGGTGATGTGGTTGCCGGCGTGGCTTTTGGCTTCTGGCGCGGCTTCCACCTGAAGGTGTATGAGTCGTT
The DNA here is from genome assembly GCA_937907415.1 of uncultured Trueperaceae bacterium. The sequence continues at coordinate 2,028 of CALCHY010000081.1, read as the reverse complement.
GTGGCGCGCAATCCTTCATGACGTCTACCCGAGCATCCCATCAACCCACGCTAAGCGCACTGTCCTCAACACACGTGCAGAGAGCTTTCGTCTTCTCCGAAACCGCGTGGCACATCATGAGCCCGTCTTCCATTGGAGCAATCTGTCCCAACAGCACTCTACGATTCATGAAACGTTGTCTTGGCTGAGTCCCATGGCGAAAGCTGAGTTGGACAAGGTCGATCGTTTCGCTGCGGTGATGGCGGTAGATCCGAGAACTTAGGGGAATGAGTGGAGCCGCACCATCGGGGGCGCGGCTCTGCCTTACTGGTGTGCGGGGGTTACTTGTTGACGGCGTCCTTGAGGGGCTTGCCGGCTTTGAAGGCGGGCGCCTTGCTGGCGGGGATTTGGATTTTCTCGCTGGTGCCGGGCTTGACGCCTTCGCGGGCGGCGCGCTGGCGGACTTCGAACGTGCCGAAACCAGTGATCTGCACGCTTTCACCGTTGGCGAGGGCGTTCTGGACGGTGTCGAGCAGGGCGTTGACGGCTGCGCCAGCGTCCTTCTTGCTGAGGCCGGTTTGTTCGCTTACGTTGTCGATCACTTCGGACTTGGTCATGTGTGTTTCCTCCGTAACTCAGAATATCTTGTTTTGCTCGTCGGCAACGGAGTTTGCTTACTCAAAATAGGGAGGCGCCCCGCTTGGGGGGAACGGGGCGCCTGAGGGGTGATGATGCCGCGCTCCTGGCGGGGGGACACCAGGGGGGCATCAAGGAGTCTAACGCGTAGGCGCTGGCCTATTCAGCCTCCGCCGACACTCGCATAGAACCAGTTGTAGTCGTTAACTCTGCCGGTGCTCATGCGTTGCTCGCGGTTCTCTTCGTCGAGGCTGATGATGGTCACGGTGAGGACGTTCCAGCCTTCACGGAGGGTGACTTCGCCGGTGGTGACTTCTTCTGGGATGGTTAAGGTGCCTGCTCTATCGGCGTAGACGAAGTATGCGATGGCGTCGCCAACTTGGGCTTCTTCTGGTGGTAGGTAGGGGTCTCTCTTGCCGAGGTCGAAGTATCCGCTTTGGTCTGCGAGTAGTACGTTTGCGATTCCGATTCGTAGGTCTGGCTGGTTGGTTTCGAATCCGGTGTCGGCGGGTGCGTAGAGCGCTTCTGCCGGCGCGGGTTTGAGCGTGAAGGTGAGGGTGTCGCCTTCGATGGTGCCTTCGCCCGCTTGGTGGAAGGTGGGGCCGCCTTCGGTCATGTGGTTCATGATCTGTACGATCACGTCAGCGTTGGGGCCGTCGTAGCCGGTGACGGTGCCAACTACTTCGTGAGGTGCCGGTGGAGCGCCAGGATTTGAAGCATCTTGGTCTATGTACCAGTTGAGCTCGCTCGCTGGCGTTTCGGAAAGTCCAGTCCGAATATCCGGGTGAACTTGGAGCACCTCGAAAACGAGGAGGCTCCAACCCCGAGTGAAGCTGTATGTCAGGTCGACGGTCTCTCCGTTGAGTTCCCCTTCTCCGCTAATTACTGTGTCTCGGTCGACATAGAACAGTTGTCCCATTAGGTCACCGAGGTTTTGGAATAGTCCGTTAGCCGCCTCTCGGCTCGAGCCCATAGTGATTCGTACATTCTGTTCGCCGGGACTTGCCAGGTGCGCAAATGTGTAATGCGCATTGGGGGCAGAGGATTCCACTTCACTTCCCACAAATCTTGATATTGGGTAAAGCTGGCTGGCTGTTGGCGCGTCAATGGTCACCGTTAGCCTACCGAAGGAATCAAGTTCACCCGCCCCCACGATAGTACTGTTCCCTACAGAAACCTCGATGGGGAGTGAGGGGCCCTCGTAGTCGGCGATGTTTGCAGTAAAACTCTGGGGGAGATTCGCGACTCGGTCGCCGTCCCTCTTCGGGTCGCAGGCCGTGAGGAAGACGAGCACCGCCGCCATCAGCAGCAGGAGCCTAGTCGTGTGGTTGAAAGTTCTCTTCATACTTGCCTCTCTGAACTGGTTACCGGGAGCGGGTCGCGCCCCCGGTACCGAGGTTCTTGGGTTGCGGC
>CALCHY010000080.1 GCA_937907415.1 uncultured Trueperaceae bacterium | reverse complement strand
TCTGAGATCCGCGGCAAGGTGATGGACGCCCTCAGCCTCGGCGCCAAGACCAAGAGTCCAGCCGAACTGGACGTCGACTCTGAGGACGGTGCCCAGTGACTCCGAACGTCACCTACTTCCTGCTGCTAGCTCTAGGTTTGGTGGTTGGCGCCACCCTCATGTACCTGCTGCGGCAACGCAGCGAACGCGACGCCGAGGCGGAAGCAGAACAGCGTGTTGCGGCTCGCATGGCCGAGGCCGAACGCGAAGCGCGCGGCGTCGTCGAGCAGGCGAACAGGACCGCCGAGGCCGAGCTCGCCAAGGCGCAACAGCGTTGGTCCGAGGATGAGGCGCTCAAGCGCAGGCGGTTGGATGACGAACTGCGCCACCAGCGTGAAACGGCCAAGGCAGAGGCCGAACGCGGCCTCAGCGAGATCGAACGCGACCGCACGGCGGCGCGCGAGGCGCGCGACGAGGCGAGACGCGACCGCGAGCGCCTCGAGCAGCAGGAGGAGCGCCTCAACCGCCGGAGTGAGCAGCAAGACGCCCGCGCCCTGCGCTTGGACGAGGTGGAGGAGCGCCTCAACCAGCGCGTCACGGACCTGAGCGTCCGCGAGGAGGGCATCGAAGCGCGTGAGTCGGCGGTCGATTCTCAACTACATGAGATCGCGCAGCTGAGCCGCGAGCAGGCCACGCAACTCATCCTCGACCGCCTCGAGCGCGAACTCGAGCGCGAGAAAGCCGTGCGCGTCCGCGCTGCGCTCGAGCGGGCGGACGCGGACTCGCGGAAGCGTTCACAGGACATCCTCGCCCAGGCCATACAGCGCAGCGCCTCCGAGGTGTCTGCCGCCATCAGCGTTTCGGTAGTGCCCATCCCAAGCGACGCCATGAAGGGCCGCATCATCGGGCGCGAGGGCCGGAACATCCGCGCCTTCGAGGCGCTCACAGGGGTCGACTTGATCATCGATGACACGCCAGAGGCCGTGCTCCTCTCGAGCTTCAACCCCGTGCGCCGCGAAGTAGCGCAGCTGGCGCTCACCGAGTTGGTGACGGACGGCCGCATCCACCCCGCGCGCATCGAAGAAGTCGTGCACAAGGCGCAGCAGGAGATGCAGGCGTACATCCGCGAGCGCGGGGACGAGGCGGCGCTCGAAGCGAACGTCGTGGGCCTGAAGCCGGGCCTCGTTCAACTCCTCGGCCGCATGCAGTTCCGGACGAGCTACGGGCAGAACATCCTCAAGCACTCGGTGCAGGTAGCGCACCTCTCGGGCATCATCGCCGCCGAGCTTGGGCTCGACGAGGCCATGGCGCGCCGCGCTGGCCTCCTGCACGACATCGGCAAGTCGATCGACCGCGAGATCGAGGGCACGCACACGGAGATCGGCGCCAACCTCGGGCGGCGTTTCGGCGAGCCGAAGGAAGTCATCGACGCCATCGCGAACCACCACGACCTCGACCAGGCCGAGACCCTCTTCCCCATCATCATCAACGCGGCAGACGCCATCTCGGCGGCCCGGCCGGGCGCGAGGCGCGAGACGCTGGAGAGCTACATCAAGCGCCTCGAGGGTCTCGAGAGCATCGCAACGAGCTTCCCTGGCGTAGACAGTGCCTTCGCCATCCAGGCCGGCCGCGAGTTGCGCATCATCGTTCAACCGGAGCGCGTCGACGATGCCACGGCCGTGCTGCTGGCGCGCGACATCGCCAACCGCATCGAGCAGGACATGGAGTACCCAGGTCAGGTGCAAGTGACGGTCGTGCGCGAGTCGCGCGCCGTCGAGTACGCGCGCTGAGCTGACAAGCCGCGCGCTAGTCGCGGTACCGTCCGGCCCGCCTACGGCAAGGCGCGCCGGCCTGGGTATACTCGCCCGTGGCTACCAGAGGGTGCCGCTACTGCCCTGTTCTGCCGCACACCCTAGTCCCCCTGCGAGGTGCTCAGTGACGCTCAGTACTTGCCTCCACCTTTCGCCCCACCGTGGCGAAGAGTCCCCCCACGCCCGTTGCACGCGGCTAGTAGGTGACCACAGGTGAGGAGCGGCGAGGACGTCAAGCTATTCAGCGGCAACGCCAACCCGTTGCTCGCTCAGGCCGTCGCCAAGCATCTGGGTGGCCGCCTAGCGCACGGCACGGTCTCTCAGTTCCCTGACGGCGAAACGCGTATCAGCATCGACGAGAGCGCACGTGGCGGCGACTGCTACATCATCCAATCGACCTGCGCCCCCGTTAACCACCACCTCATGGAGTTGCTCGTCCTGATCGACGCGCTGAGGCGCGCCTCGGCTTGGCGGATCAACGCCGTCATCCCGTACTTCGGTTACGCGCGGCAGGATAAGAAGATGCAAGCGCGCGAGCCGATAACCGCCAAACTCGTAGCCAACTTGCTCGAGAAGGCCGGCGCCGACCGCGTCATCACCATCGACTTGCACGCTGGCCAGATCCAGGGCTTCTTCGACGTCCCCGTCGATCACTTGACGGCATTGACGATACTCGGCGATCACCTCAGGGGCACCGACCTGACCGACAGCGTGGTCGTGTCACCTGACGTCGGGCGCGCGACCGAGGCCAGGCGCCTTGCGAACTACTTGAACCTGCCGCTCGTCATGCTCTACAAGCGCCGCACTAGCCCGACGGACACCGAAGTCACTCACGTCATCGGCGACGTCGAAGGCAAGCGTCCGATCATCATGGACGACATGATCTCGACTGCGGGCACCATGCGTCGTGGCATCGAGGCGCTGCTCGACCTCGGCGCGCAACCTGACGTGCGCGTGACGGCAACCCACGCCGTCTTCACGCCACCGGCCATGGAGCGCCTCGATCACCCGGCCGTCAGCGGCATCTACGTCACCGACACCATCCCGCTGGTCGAGACCAACGACAAGATCAAGGTGCTTAGCGTGGCTCCCCTTCTCGCCCAGGCCATCCGCAACGTGCACGATCACGTGTCCGTGAGTTCCCTTTTCGACAGCTGAAACCGCGTCCGACCTTTACAGCGGCGGGCGCTACCAAGTAGCATCAGTAGTTGCTAACGCGTCGGCGAGATAGCCGTGCGCACCGGAGGAACCATGAGAATCAACGCTGAAAAGCGCGCGCCGGGCACGGCCGCTGACTTGCGCCGCACGGGGAAGCTCCCTGCGGTCGTCTACAACAAGGAACTCAACGAGTCGATCACGGTCGACATGCGTGACTTCGACAAGGCGTTCCGCGCCCAGGGCACCTCGAGCCTGATCGACCTCGTCATCGATGGCACCGAGCGTTCCGTCGTCGTCAAGCAAGTCCAGATGGACAAGCGGAAGCGCGTTCCCATGCACGTCGACTTCTACGCCGTCACCGCCAACCGTCCCCTCGAAGTGCACGTCCCCATCGAGTTCGTCGGCACGGCCGTCGGCGTGCGCGACGGTGGCATGCTCGACGTTCAGCGCCGCGAGATCAAGATCTCGGTCCTGCCGCGCTTCATCCCCAACCACGTCGAGGCAGACGTCAGCGCCCTCGCCGTCGGCGATAGCCTGCACGTCAAGGACCTCATCGCCAAGCTCCCGAGCGAGGCGCACATCCTCGACGAGCTCGACCTCGCCATCGTGGCAGTAGTGCCACCACGCGTCGTGGAAGAGACCGAGGGAGCCGAAGCCGTTACGCAGCCTGAGGTCATCGGCGCCGGTACCGAGGAGCAGGAAGAGGGTTGACCTCTAGGGTGGACCAGGCGTCCCCACCAAGTTTCAAGCTCGTGGTCGGCCTCGGCAATCCAGGGTCGCGCTACTCGGGAACCCGGCATAACGCCGGGTTCCTCGTCATTGATGAGCTAGCGAGGCGCCACGGGGCGCAGTTCAGGGTCGAGCGCGAAGCGGCAACGGCCAAGTTGGCGCCTGGCACGCTAGCTGCTGGCGCCTGCATGCTGCTTAAACCGCTAACGTTCATGAACTTGTCTGGCCGCCCAGTGCAGGCCGCACTCACGCGCGGGTCCGTCAGGCCGGGCGAGATGGTGGTAGTTCACGACGACATGGATCTGCCGCTAGGCAAGCTGCGGGTGAGGCTCGGCGGCAGCAGTGGCGGCCAGCGCGGCGTTAGCGACATCTCGCGGACCGTGGGCCCCGATTACGTGCGGGTGAAAGTCGGCGTGGGGCGACCCCCGCCTGAGTGGACGACGGAGAACTGGGTGTTGAGCCGCTTCACTCAGTCAGAGGCGGACCTCGTGGAACGCGTGGTGGCGGCAGCTGCGGACGCCGTCGAACTCGTGGCGCGGTACGGCCCGCAGCACGCCATGAACGAGGTCAACGGTCTAGACGTAGCCGCTTCGTCTAGTTAGCTGCCTTAACCGAAGCGCCCTGAGACGTAACGTTCCGTCAGTTCGTGCCGCGGCGCAGTGAACATCTGGTCCGTTGGCCCCTCCTCGACCAAGGTACCGAGGTGCATGAAGGCCGTGCGGTCCGAAACGCGGCCGGCCTGCTGCATGTTGTGCGTCACGATTATCACCGTGTAGCGGCCCTTGAGCTCGGCTATCAGGCGCTCGATCTTGTCGGTCGCGATCGGGTCGAGGGCGCTGGTAGGTTCGTCCATCAGCAGCACCTGCGGCTCGGTCGCCAGCGCCCGCGCGATGCACAGGCGCTGCTGTTGCCCGCCCGACAGCCCGAACGCGGAACCCTGCAGTTTGTCCTTGACCTCTTCCCACAGGGCGGCGTCCTTGAGGGCGCGCTCGATGACCGCGCCGAGATCGAAGCGACGCCCAGCCAGGCGCGGACCGAAAGCGACGTTGTCGTGAATGGACTTGGGGAACGGGTTCGGTTTCTGGAACACCATGCCAACGCGGCGCCGCACCTCGACAGGGTCGACGCCGGCGCCGTACAGCTCCTCACCCTCGTAACGGACGCGCCCCGCGGTGCGCACGCCCTCCACCAAGTCGTTCATGCGGTTGATGCTGCGCAGCAGGGTGCTCTTGCCGCAGCCTGACGCGCCGATCAACGCGGTGACGCTGTTGCGCGGCACCGTCAGCGAGACGCCCTTGAGCGCCTTGAAGTCCCCGTACCAGAGGCTGAACGAATCTATCTCGACGACGGCGTCCTCGGCGGCCACCGGGTCGGTCCGCACCGTCTCGTGGTCGTCAGGCAGTACCTGGCTCACGCTCTTCCTTTCGGGCGCAAGTAGCTCACCAGCGCCGCTCGAACTTCCGCCGCAACCAGAACGCCACCCCGTAGAGTAGCGCCAGCACGCAGAGCAACACGACGATCCCGGCAGACGCTACGTGAGCGAACTCGGGGTTGTTCTCCCCCACCCACGAGTAGATCTGCACGGGCAGGACGGTGTACTGCGACATCGGGCTGCTCGGCAGGCCCGGCACGAACGCTGCCGCCCCTATGAGGAGCAGGGGCGCCGTCTCGCCAACAGCGCGTGCGACGGCGAGGATCACGCCGGTCACGATACTCGAGAGGGCGGCGGGCAGCACCACTCGGAACGCTACCTGCGACTTCGTCGCTCCAAGGCCGTACGCCGCCTGGCGCATGGAGTCAGGTACCGCCCTGATGGCCTCGCGCGCCGCGATGACGACGACGGGAACGACGAGCAGCGCGAGTGTGAGCGCAGCGGCCAACACCACGGGCCCGAGCCGCATGAAGCGCACGAAGACCGCGAGGCCAAGTATGCCGTAGACGATGCTCGGCACTCCAGCCAAGTTGCGCAAGTTGACCTCGATGGCCCTCGCCGCCCACGTGTCCTGCGAGTACTCCTCGAGGTAGATCGCCGCCGCCGCGCCGAGCGGCACGGCGATGAGGATGACGAGCGCCATCACCCACAAGCTGCCGAGCAGGGCGGGCGCCAACCCCGCGACCAGCGGCGACCGCGAGGTGTTGCGCCCGAAGATCGAACCGTCAAGCCACTGGTTGAGGTAGAGGTGTTGGCCAGGCCGCAGTTCGGCAAGCAAGGCCTTGCGCTCCCTCGCGCCAGCGACCAGGGCGTGGTCAGAGATCAGCTTGTCGCGACTGCTCGTCACGACCCACCTAAGCGGCTGCCCGTCGACCGCCCACATCAGCTCGACGCGGTTGCGCGCCGCGAAGATGCGGCGCTCCTCCGAGTTGGCTAGCAGGGCATCCACCTCCTCGGCCGATTCGCCGCGCGCGGCAAGCTCTAGCCGCACGACTCTCTCCCAAGTGCCTGTGAACCTGAAGCCTTCCGCGACCGAGAAGCTCGATCCGCTGCCGGCCGGCTCGACGACTTGCCATGAGACCGAGTCTCCGAGCACGTCGAGGACGAGGGCGGCAAGCACCGCGAGCGCCAACAGGGTCGGGGTGAGGACGGCGGCGTAGAACAGGCGGCCGCGTGCGCGCCGAGCGCTGGCGGCAGTCACTCGTAGCGCTCCCTGAAGCGCCGTACGAGCGCTTGCGACACCAGGTTGAGGAGTAGCGTGATCACGAACAGCACGCTCGCCACGGCATAGAGAGAGCGCGCGGCGAGGGAGCCAGCCGGCTGGTCGCCGGTGGCTGCCTGCACGATGAAGGAAGTCATGGTGGCGATCGTCTCGCGCGGGTCGAGGGTGAGGATCGGCCGCTGCCCGGCGGCGAGGGTGACGATCATCGTCTCCCCGACGGCGCGGGCGAACGCCAAGATCACGGCGGCAACGATGCCGGAGAACGCGGCAGGCAACACGATCTTTATGACCACGTCCAACTTGCTCGCACCAAGGCCATAACCTGCCTCACGCAGGGAGTTCGGCACGGAGATCATGGCGTCCGAAGCGAGGCTCGAGATGATGGGCAGGATCATGAAGCCCATGACGAGTCCGGCCGAGAGGGCGTTGAAGAGCTTGAGGCCTGGAATGAACGTTTGCAGCCACGGGGTAACGAACAGGAGCGCGAAGTAGCCAAGCACGACGGTTGGGATCCCGGCCAGTAGCTCGAGCACGCCCTTCACGCGCCTGCGAACGGGCGGGGTGGCGTACTCGGAGAGGTAGATGGCGCTCGCGATGCCGAGCGGCACCCCGACCAGCATCGCGATCGCCGTGACGAGGAAGGTACCGGCCAGGAGCGGGGAGATGCCGAAGTGCTTGTCGAGGAAGAGCGGCGTCCACCTGTCACCAGTGAAGAACTCGACGACGCTGACTAGCGGGTCGGTGAAGAAGGCGAACGTCTCGCGTGCCAGCACGGCCACGACGGCGATGGTCGTCAGCACCGTCACCCACGCCGCGGCGCCGAGGGCGACGGCAACGAGCCGCTCGCGCATGCGCTCCGAAGGGCGCAACGCCAATGGTGCACTGGCGCTTCCCCGCTTCACTCGTGCGCCTGGACGGCGGCCAGCACGCTGTCGCCCGGGTGGAAGTCCGCGAAGGCCGTGCCCGTCACGCGCGCCTTGAAGCGGGCGGCGACCGCCTCGTAAACGGCGGGCGGGTAAGTGACGAAGCCGGTTCCTGCGATGTACTCGCGGTTCGCCGGCGCCAGGTAGAAGTCGATGAACGCGGTAACGGCCTGTTTGGTCTCGAGGGACTTCGTGCTCACGTAGATGAACAGCGGGCGCGAGAGCGGCGTATAGCTGTTCGCCTCGATGGTCTCCGGGGTCGGCGCCACGCAGCCATGCCCACTATCGACAGCCAACGCGGTAAGGCGCTGTGAGTTCTCGGCGTAGTACGCGTAGCCGAAGAAGCCCATGGCGTAAGGGTCGCTCTCCACGCCCTGTACTAGTACGTTGTCGTCTTCGCTAGGGAAGAAGTCGGTGCGGATGGCCCCCGTCTGACCGTTGACCGCTTCCGTGAAGTAATCGAACGTCCCGCTGTCGGTGCCAGGGCCATATAGCGTGATGTCGGCGTCCGGGAAGCCGGCGCGAACCTGACTCCACTTCGTGATGCCCGACCCAGGCGCCCAGATGGCCGCTAGTTCCGTTAACGTTAGGCAAGTGACGAAGTCGTTCGCGCGGTTCACCACGATCGTGAGGGCGTCCGCGGCGACGGGTAGCTCGATGAGCGAGATGCCAGCCGCCGCACAAGTCGCCAACTCGCTCGCTTTGACGACGCGGCTAGCGTCGGCAACGTCAAGTGCGCCAGCGCACATCTTGGAGAGGCCGCCTCCCGTGCCGGAGTAAGCCACCGAGACTGGTAGGCCAGGGTGCTCGATCGTGAACTCTTCAGCCATGGCCAACGACACTGGGTAGACGGTCGAGGAGCCGTCAACGCGCACGCCGAGTTCACCGCCACAGGCGCTGATGCCCACCGTCACTAGGGCAAGCAGCGCCCAGAAGCTCCACCTACTTGGGTGGCCGAACATCACTACCTCCAGGCCCGAGGTTACACGCGTTCCGCTTCAAGCCGGTCGGGCGCACCACCGGGGAACGATAATGGTGTGGGCAGCGCAGCAGTCGGGCAGTGCCTAGCCGTAAGGAGGCACAGATGCCAACTGGAACGCCACCGTCCTGGCCCATCCGGGCGCCGCGGGGTAACAAGCGGACCGCCAAGGGTTGGATCCAAGAGGCGGCCATGCGGATGTTGATGAACAACCTTGACCCCGAGGTGGCCGAGGCGCCGGAAGACCTCGTAGTGTACGGCGGCCGCGGCCGCGCGGCTCGCGACTGGAACGCTTACCGGCGGATCATCGCTACGCTCGAGCGGCTTGAGAACGACGAGACCCTCCTCGTGCAGTCAGGGAAGCCGGTCGGTGTCTTCAGGACCGTGCCTGACGCCCCCCGCGTCATCCTCGCCAACTCTAACCTAGTGCCGAAGTGGGCTAACTGGGAGGAGTTCGACCGCCTCGACCAGGCTGGCCTCATGATGTACGGCCAGATGACGGCTGGGTCCTGGATCTACATCGGCACCCAAGGCATCTTGCAGGGCACGTTCGAGACGTTCGCGGCGGCAGCGCGACGGCACTTCGGTGGCACGTTGGCGGGGACGCTGACCGTAACGGCTGGCCTCGGCGGCATGGGCGGGGCGCAGCCGCTGGCCGTCACCCTCAACGGCGGCGCGGTGCTGGTGGTGGAGGTCGACGCGCACCGCATTCAAAGGCGCCTCGAGACGGGTTACCTCGACGAGTCGAGCCTTGACCTAGACGACGCCCTAGCGCGTTTGGAGACGGCAAGGCGGGCGCGCACGCCACTCTCGATCGGGTTGCTCGGCAACGCAGCCGAGGTGCTGCCCGAACTGGTAAGGCGCGGTGTAAGAGTCGACCTAGTGACGGACCAGACGAGCGCCCACGACCCCATGGTCGGTTACCGCCCCACTGCGCGACCAGACGAAGACCTTAACGCCCTAAGGAGCGCGGACCCTAGCGGTTACCGCGCCCGCGTGCTTGCTTCCATGGCGCGGCACTGCTCGGCCATCGTCGACCTGGCCACAGCTGGCGCCATCGCCTTCGATTACGGCAACAACCTCAGGGCGTTCGCTCAGGAGGGCGGGTTCGAGGGCGCGTTCTCGTACCCGGGCTTCGTGCCCGCTTTCATCCGCGACCAGTTCTGCGAGGGCCGCGGCCCGTTCCGTTGGGTCGCGCTCTCGGGCAACCCGGCGGACATCTACCGCACCGACCGCGCCATGCTGGAACTCTTCCCTGATGACGTCGGCTTGAGGCGCTGGCTTACCGAGGGCGTTGACAAGTTCGCCTTCCAGGGTCTGCCTGCGCGCATCTGTTGGCTCGGTTATGGCGAGCGTGACCGCGCAGGTCTGCGCCTGAACGAGATGGTGGCCAACGGCGATTTGGACGGCCCCATCGTGATAGGCCGCGATCACCTCGACGCCGGGTCCGTCGCCAGCCCCTACCGCGAGACCGAGGCCATGCTCGACGGCTCTGACGCCGTTGCCGACTGGGCGCTGCTGAACTTCGCACTCAACGCCGTCAGTGGCGCCGGCTGGGTGAGCTTCCACCATGGCGGCGGCGTCGGCATGGGTTACAGCCTGCACGCTGGCCAGGTGTGCGTGGCGGACGGCTCGAAGGCCGCGGCCGAGCGCATCGCGCGCGTGCTGCTCAACGACCCTGGCACTGGCGTCATGCGCCACGCAGACGCCGGCTACGATCTGGCGATCAACACGGCGAGAACGCGAAGCATGGATCTGCCTGGCATCACGGACGTGGAGGACGTATGAGCAACGAAGGCACCCAGGTCAAAGGGATAAGCGAGCTCTTCACCCCCTACGAAGCGGTGCCGAACGCGGCCATGGCCATAGTCGACGGCCACGTCGCTTGGGTTGGCGCCGAGGCCGCGCTCCCCAGCGCATATGCAGCTTGGCCAAGCGTCGACTTGGGCGGCAACGCCGTCATCCCAGGCCTCGTCGACAGCCACACCCACTTGATCTGGGCGGGCGACCGCCTTGACGAGTACCTCCTGCGGGCACGCGGCGCGAGTTACCCCGAGATCCTCGCGGCTGGCAAGGGCATCTACGAGACGGTGGCTGCCACGAGGAGCGCGTCTGAGGCGTCCCTGCTCCTCTCCGCTAGGCGCCGCGCCGGAGCGTTCCTGCGCAGCGGGGTGACGGCCTTGGAGATCAAGTCGGGCTACAGCCTCGACACCGAAGGTGAGCTGCGCATGCTTCGCGTCGCACGCCAACTCGGCGAGGAGGGTCCACAGCGGGTGACGACCACGCTCCTCGCGCACGTGCCCGACAAGGACGTGCCGCGCGAAACATACCTCGCCACGTTCCTAAGCGAAACGCTGCCGGAGGCGGTACGCCTTGGCTTGGTCGACGCCGTCGACGTGTTCTGCGACGAGGGCGCCTTCACCCTGACCGAAACGCGCCGCATCCTGGAGGCCGCACTGACCTACCGCCTGAAGATCAAGGCTCACGCCGAGCAGCTCACGCACACGGGGGCCGCGCGGCTGGTGGCCGAGCTAGGCGGTGTGTCTGCCGACCACCTGGAGTTGGCCAGCGCGGAAGACTTAGGGGCGATGGCCGCGGCTGGCTCCGTCGCCACGTTCTTGCCTGTCGCGGCGTTACTGCTGCGGCGTGGGACCCCGGACTGGGCCACGGTGCGCGCCAGCGGCGTGAGGGTGGCGGTGGCTTCCGACCACAACCCCGGCTCCTCGCCCGTTTACGGCCTGATGCTGGCGCTCAACCTGGCCGTCGCCACCCTCGGCATGAGCGTCGAGGAAGCCCTCGTGGCCGGCACCGCCAACGCCGGCTTGGCCTTAGGTCAGCCAACGTGGGGCACGTTAGCGCCCGGGTCGGTTGCCGACTACTTGGTGGTCGATTCGCCCCGCGCGCTAACGCCCTTCTATACCTGGGGGTCGCCGTCGCTGCGCGAGATGGTGATCGGCGGCAACACGGTGTGGCGCAAGGACGGCTAGTCAGCTGGCCCAGCGTCCCACCACAGCGCCAGCGTCTCCGCCACCAGCCGCGCAGCTAGCAACGCGCTACGTCCGCTAGGGTCAAGGTCGGGCGCTAGCTCCGTGAGGTCTAGCCCGACCAAGTGGTTGCGCGCGACCGTAGCCGCCACCAGATCGCGCAGCTGAGCGTAGCTGAGCCCTTCCGGCTCTGGGCTGCTCGTGCCTGGCAGTTCTGCCGGATCAAGGGCGTCGACGTCGATGCTCAGGTAGACGTTCGCGCCGGCGGGCAGCTTGGCAACGGCCGCCTCCAGGTCATCTCGCACCTGCTTGGCGCTGATGAGCGTGTGGCCCCGCGCGCGAGCGCTGCGGAATGCCTCGGCGTCCGCGCGAACGCCGCGCAAGCCGAGCACCGTCACGCTCGCCAGGTTAGGCAGCGCCTCGACCGCGCGCCTGAACGGGCTCGAGTTGGCGAAGCGCGTGCCGTTGCGCGCCTCCGAGTAGTCGAGGTGAGCGTCGAGTTGCACCACATGCAGGTCCCCAACGTCGGCGAACGCCAGTAGCAGCGGGTAGCTCACCGAGTGATCGCCACCTACGAACACCGGCAGGCGCCCAAGGCCACGCGCGCGGCGAGCGCCTGCCGTGATGCGCGCGAGGCTCTCCGCCGTCTCCAGCTGCGCAAGGTCGACGTCGCCAACGTCGACGAGGCGCGCGCCAGCTAAACGGTGACTGTCGGTAGCGAAGTCGTAGAACCCCTGTGGCGGCAAGGCGTAGCGGCCGCTGGCAGCGCGCACGGCGGCGGGCGCGAAGCGTGCCCCTGGCCTGAAACCGACCGCGAAGTCGTACGGCACCCCAAGCAACGCAACGTCGTAGTTAGCCCCAGCGCCCGCCGCTCCATCCAACAGCAACGGGGCCTTGAAGAAGGTCGCAGGGCCGGTGAAGGTGAGCTCCAGATGCCTGCTGTTCACGCCAACTCCACTCCGGCCGCGGCGACCGCGGCTAGCAGGCTGCCGTCGCGTACGGCGCCCCGCACTGCCTCGAGTTCCGGCTTGAGGTAGCGGTCCCCGTCTAGGTGCGGGACCAGTGCCCGCAAGCGTGCGTGCGCGGCCGCCACGCCTACGCCAGGCCTGAGTGGCGCCCGGAAGTCGAGCGCCTGCGCCGCAGTGAGTAGCTCCACGGAGATGACGTAACTGGCGTTCGCCACGACCTGCGCGAGCTTGCGGCAGGCGTGCGTGCCCATCGACACGTGATCTTCCTGATTGGCGCTGGTAGGGATGGAATCGACCGAAGCTGGGTGCGCCAGCACCTTGTTCTCGCTCACCAACGCAGCGGCGGTGTACTGCGCCACCATGTAGCCAGAGTTGAGTCCGCCGTGCTCGGTCAAGAAGCCAGGCAGGCCGGACAAGGCTGGGTTGACGAGTTGCTCGACGCGCCGCTCGCTGATGTTCGCTAGTTCGGCCACGGCGATCGCCGCGTAATCAGCCGCTAACGCCAGCGGCTGCCCATGGAAGTTCGCCGCCGAGATGACGAGGCCGCCCTGACCATCCACGTCCGAGCCGCCCCAGGCCGCTTCCTCCTCGCTGTAGCCGTCGCCGAGCACTAGCGGGTTGTCGGTGACGGCGGTCAGCTCCACCTGCAGCACCGACCGCACGTGACCGAGAGCGTCGCGGCTGGCGCCGTGTACCTGCGGCACCGCGCGCAGTGAGTATGCGTCCTGCACCCGGTCGCACTCCGCATGCGCCGTGACTATCTCCGAACCCGCTAGGAGCCTGCGCATGTTGGCGCTAACGCCCACTGCGCCAGGGTGAGGGCGTAAGCGCACGACCGCCGGGTTGAACGGCATGTGACTGCCCATCGCCGCCTCAACGGTCATTGCCGCGGCCAGGTCCGCATGCCGCGCTAGGCGCTCGGCGTCAAGCAGGGTGAGGGCCAGTATGGCCGTCATGGCCTGCGTGCCGTTGATTAGCGCCAAGCCCTCCTTCGCCAGCAGCTCGAGCGGCTCGAGGCCGGCGGCAGCTAACGCGGCCGCGCTGCTTAGCAGTTCGCCGCCCACCTCGACCTCGCCCACGCCTAGCAGGACGACACCGATGTGAGCTAGGGGCGCCAGGTCACCAGAGGCGCCCACCGACCCCTGCGACGGCACCACCGGGTGGATGCGCCTGTTCAGGAGGTCGAGCAGCCGCTCAACCACCAGCGGCCGCACGCCGGAGGCGCCGAGCGCCAGCGACTGTGCGCGCAGGAGCAGCATGGCGCGCACGACTTCCGTTGGGAACGGCTCCCCTACGCCGACGGCGTGAGAGAGCATGAGGTTGCGCTGCAGTTGCCGCACCTCCGCGGGTGGTATGCGGCTGGTCGCGAAGCGCCCGAAGCCCGTCGAGACGCCGTAGACGGTGCTACCGTCCTCGACCAGCCGCTCCACGAACTCGCGGTTGCTAGCAACGCGCTGGCGCGCAGCGGCGGACAGGGTCACCTGCCGCCCACCGCGCGCCACCGATTCGAGGTCAGCTAAGGTCAGCTGGTCGTCAAGCTCTAGGTCACCGTAAGCTGTTGTCTGCGCCAGGGCCATGTGTCCAGACTACTCAAGCGGCGCCTCCGCTTCGCAGTTGGGCGAGCAGTCCGGTAACACGGCTGATGAGGTCACTTGCCTCCGCTATGCGCCGCTGCTCCTCCGCCACTACCTCGGCGGGCGCGTTCGCCACGAACTTCTCGTTCGCCACCTTGCGCAGCGAGCGCTCGCGCTCCTGCTCGAGCTTGGCCACCCTGCGCTCCTGCCGCGCCACGTAATCGGCCACATCGATCTGACCACTCAGCGGCAAGGTCAGCACCAACTCTGGTACCGCCTGGCTTAGCGCTGGGCCAGCCACCAGCCCGCTCGCTATCCTCGCCCGCGCCAGTGCGCCAAACACCTCGGCCTCGCTGGTCACCAACTCTGCGGCGGGTCCACTCACGTGCACCTCCAACCAGGCCGCCGGGGAGGCCTCAGCGTCGCGGCGCAGGCCACGCACGCCAGCTACGGCGTTCTGCAAGCGCGCGAAGTCGGCCTCTGCGGCGGCGTCCGTGAGGGACTCGTCGACCGTCGGCCAGGCGGCGAGCGCGAGTTGCTCCTCGTGTCCGAGTGCCTGGTAGAGCTCCGAGGTGATGAAAGGCATAAGCGGGTGCTGCAGCTTGAGCACCCCTTCAAGCACGGTGCGCAAAGTCGCGCGCGTGGTGGCGTCGCCTGCCTGCAGCGCCGGCTTGGCGCCCTCGAGGTACCAGTCGCAGAACTCGGACCAGGTGAAGTCGTAAAGCAGGCGCGTCGCGGCGCCCAGGTCGTAGGCGTCCAGCGCGGCGGTCACGGCGCCAACGGTCCGTTGCAGGCGGCTGAGGATCCACCTGTCGGCCAAGCGGGTCGGCGCGGCGGCGCTGGTGTCCTCGTCGCCTGCGAGGTTCATGAGCCCGAAGCGCGCGGCGTTCCACAGTTTGTTGGCGTAGTTTCGGCCCATCTCCACGCGGCGGTCGTCCCAGCGGATGTCCTGCCCCCCGGTCGACACGTAGCCCATGGCGAAGCGCAGCGCGTCTGCGCCGAACTGGTCGATCACCTCTAGCGGGTCGATGCCGTTGCCCTTCGACTTCGACATCTTCTGGCCGTTCGCGTCAAGCACGAGGCCGTGAAGGAGCACGTCGTCGAACGGCCGTTGGCCCGTGAACTGATAAGCGGCCAGCTCCATGCGCGCCACCCAGAAGAAGAGGATGTCGTAACCCGTTACCAGCACGCTCGTCGGATAGAACTTCCGGTAGAACGGGTCGTCTACGTTGGGCCAACCAAGGGTGCTGAAGGGCCACAAGTTGGAGCTGAACCAGGTGTCGAACACATCCTCGTCTTGCACGAGGTCGAGGCCAGCGTAGCGCGGGTCGTCCGGTGGGTCGAGGTTCGGTTCGTCGAGGGAAGGCACGTAGGTCTTGCCGTCTGCGTCGTACCAGGCCGGGATGCGGTGCCCCCACCACAGCTGCCGAGATATGCACCAGTGGCGCAGGTTCTCGAGCCAGTCGCGGTTCACCTTCGTGAAACGCTCGGGGTGAACGGATACCTCGCCGCTGTCCAGCCCTCGTAACGCCCGCGCAGCCGCCGTATCGGTGTTGTAGAACCATTGCAGCGACAAGATGGGCTCCACCGGTTCGCCGCTGCGCTGGCTCAAGCCCAGCGAGACGCTGTAGTCGTCGGTTCGCCTAAGTGACCCGGCTGCTTCAAGCATGGCGGCTACGGCGCGGCGCGCCTCGAAGCGGTCGAGTCCGCGCAGCTCGACTGGCACCAGTTCGCCGAACAGGCGCGCATCGAGATCGATCACGCTCGGCCTTGGAAGGCCGTGGCGCTCCCCGATCTCGAAGTCGGTCGGGTCGTGGGCTGGCGTGATCTTCAGTGCGCCCGTCCCGAACTCCAACTCGACCGCCTCATCCAAGATGACGGGCACGAACCGGTCGGTGAGCGGGATGCGGGCGCTGCGGCCCGCCAGCTCGGCGGCACGCGGATCAGCAGGGTTAAGGGCGATCGCCACGTCTGCGAAGATCGTCTCGGGCCGCACGGTAGCGATCTCGATCTCGCCGCCGCCCTCCAGCTCGTACGCGAGGTAGTAGAGCTTGCCGGGCCGGTCCTCGCGGTCCACCTCGAGGTCGGAGAGCACCGTGCGACTCACCGGATCCCAGTTGACTATGCGTTCGCCGCGGTAGACGAGGCCCTGGTGATAGAGCTCCACGAACTGGCGCCGTACCGCCTGCGACAGGCCCTCGTCGAGGGTGAAGCGCGTGCGCGACCAGTCCGCGCTGACGCCCAGGCGCTGCAGTTGCCCCAAGATCACACCGCCGTAGCGTTCCTTCCACGCCCACACGTGTTCGTTGAACGCCTCGCGGCCAAGCTCCAGGCGCTTCATGCCTTGCTCGCGCAGCGCCCTCTCCACCACGACCTGCGTGCTGATGCCAGCGTGGTCGGTGCCCGGTTGGAACAGCGCCTCGTAACCTTGCATGCGCTTGAAGCGGGTGAGGACGTCGATGATGGTGTTGTCGAAGGCGTGCCCGAGGTGCAGGTTTCCCGTGACGTTGGGCGGCGGGATGACCACGCAGAACGGTTCCTTGTCGCTGTTGGCGTCGGCGCGGAACGGCTCATCAGCCCACAGCTTGGCCCAGCGCAGCTCGACCTCCGCTGGTTGGTAACGGCTTGCTAGCCCTGGAGCTTCGGGGTGCTCATCGACGTTGTTCATCTACTCCTCCTGCTTCAAGACCCGCGGTGGGGTCAGTTGGCGCTCCTGCTGGAGGGATGAGAACACCCCGCCCGCACAGCTGCGGACGGGGTGGAAAGCCCCGCGGTACCACCGCAGTTCCCCGAACCGAACAGTTGAATCCGGGGCACTCGAGACCACGCTATCGGGGTGGCAACCGGAGGTTCTAGTAACCGCCTTAGCGGCGTTCTTCCTCGAAGGCCGATCGGCCCGGGCGACGTTCGGCGGTTCCTCTCGCGTGGGCTCTCAGCCGTGACCCACGCTCGCTGTTAGAGGGGCGGACGCCTACTCTTCCCGCTTGGCGGATGATAGCACCCGCGGCATGTTGCGCGGTTGCTTACCCGACCATCGGCAAGGCGTTAGCCGACTGGATGCTGATCTGCCCCGCCATCAAACGCGCCGCGCGCCGCAACTCGAGAGTGCTCGGGTCATCAGGGTGAGAGATGACGAGCGGCGTGCCGCTATCGCCGCTTTCGCGCAGCGCGCGGGTGATGGGAACGGCGCCTAACAGAGGCAAGCGCTCCGTTTCTGCCCAGCGCAACGCGCCGCCCTCGCCGAAGATGTAGTCCTTGGTGCCGTCTGGGAGAGCGTAGTAGCTCATGTTCTCGATCACCCCGAGGACCGGGATATGCGTCTTACGCGCCATGGTGTACGCGCGGCGCACGTCTACCAGTGCCATGTCCTGCGGCGTGGTGACGAGGACCATGCCGGTCACGGGGACTAGTTGAGCCAGCGAGAGCTGGACGTCCCCCGTGCCTGGCGGCAAGTCGATGATGAGGTAATCGAGCTCGCCCCACACCGTTTGCTTCAGGAGTTGCGTGAGGGTGCCGTGGAGGATGGGGCCGCGCCAGGTAAGCGCCTGGCCGTCCTCAACGAGGTTGGCGATGGAGATGACCTTCACCCCATGGTTACGCAGTGGCAGTATGTGCTTCTCGTCGTCCGCCATGAGGCGCTTGCCTTCGACGCCGTACATCTTCCCTTGGCTTGGCCCGTAGATGTCGGCGTCGAGCAGACCAACGAGCGCGCCCTCCAAGCTCAACGCGGCTGCGAGGTTGGCCGCCATCGTCGACTTGCCGACGCCGCCCTTGCCTGAACCGACCGCGATGACGTTGCGCACGCCAGGCAGCGGCATCTGCGTCGGGCCCCGCACGGCGGAACCGAAGGTCAACTCGACCTTGTCAACCCCGACTTCCTGGCGGATTGCCGCCCTGATGTCCTGCTCGATCTTCGCTTTCATAGGGCAGGCCGGGGTGGTGAGGGTTACCTCGAGCTTGATGACGTCGTCGACGATCTCGACGGAGTCGACCATGCCAAGCGTGACGAGGTCCTGGTGGAGTTCGGGGTCGTTGACGCCCTTGAGGGCCTGGAGTACGCGTTCGCGAGTGACTGCCATAAGTGTCGCAAGCGTATCAGCGCCCGGCCTTCCGCGCCGCACGCGGGGTGACGAAGCGGTAGTCAGCACGTGATGCCAGCCTTGACCGTGGTCGCCTTGTGGCATCAGGCAGCCATGGCTATACTCACAGGCGGGTGGAGCAGGCAGGGCGATTTCAGCGAAACCAGGAGCTGAGGCGTGACGGCAAGGTCGTCACTAGCCTTGGAGTCGATGTCGTTACCGGCCTGGCGGTGCTGATCTACGACTTCCCCGGCGAGCCGCTCCTCAAGCAAGGTTTCCAGGACGTGAACGGCTTGCCAGCCGTGCTCGCCTCCTGGGTACAGGACGACGAAGGCACCCTAGTGACGGCCTACCCAAGTGACGCCACCTTGGTTGCGCCAGGCGAGTCCGTCGTCGACGACCAGTTCGTACTACAGGCGCTGACCATCTTGCGTGACGCCGCCAAGCGCGGCCTGGCTCACGGCGACCTCGGCGCTGGCAGGTTCCTGTGGTCAGGCAGGCGCGTTTACCTCGAAGGCTACGGCGTTCCGTGGAAGCCTGGCCTACCGCGACCGGCAGCCGCCGCCGTGTCAACTGGCGCCGCTGCGGTCAACCCAGCCCTGGCCGCTGCGTTGACCGCTGACCTGCAGAGCGCAGTGAAGGCCCTGCTCACGCTTGGTGCTCAGGGCATCAGCTCCGAGGTAGCGGCCGCACTTAGAGGCGCGACGAGCGGGAAGAGCGGCGCTGACGCCGCTAGTCTCCAAGGCGTGGTGCGGCGCCTGGCTGGCGGGGCCGTCACCGTGCCGTCGGCTGGCTTCGTCGACATCGTCCTACCCGTCTCCAAAACGGGCGGAGCGGGCGGCAAGTCGAACCTGGACCTCGACGCGCTCGACTTCACCCCAGTTGCGCCATCAGCGGCTCGAGGCTTGAGCCACGACCCGAACGAAGTCGTCGGCGACGCGGGGGCGGCGCCGCGTGGGTCTGCCCCGCGCACCGACTTGCGCGTCGAGCAAGGCGAGACGCCGCCGCCGCGCGTCACGCCTCCTCGACCGCAGCAGACGCCGGCCGAAGCCCTATCCGACCCCGACCCGATAACGCTGCATAGCGATCCTGGCAGCGGCACCCTCAAGACGACCCCCGTTTCGGGCAGCGCGGCGGACTCTGGCTTCGTCAAACACCTGCCGCCTGGCGCTACCTACCGCTCTGGCAGCCTCGATGAGACGATCCGTCCGGCGCCCATCCGCATCGACGACAGGCACGACGGGCAGGCCCGGCGTAAGGCGTGGCGCGGGCCAGGGTTGCTCATCCTGCTGCTCCTCGTCGTTGCCCTCGGTAGTTTCCTGGCGCTGCGTGCGCAACGCAACTCCGACCTCGCGCAAGTTGGTGGCAGCTCCGTCAGGCACCTCGTAGACGTGCGCGTCAGCCCGAGCAACTTGCCGCCCGTCAGCCTGGTGGTCGACCGCAGTCCAGACGGCTCGAGTTACAGCCCGGGAACCATCATCGGTTCGGTGCCTAGGCGCGTCAGCTTCGACGCCAACGGCACCTGGACCGTGCACGCGCAGTTCCAGGGCCGCTCCAGCGCGCAGGTCACGTTGCGGGTGCCGGAAGACACGGTGATCACGCTCGCATTCGAGGAGCAACCCGCCGCGCCGTGACCGCCATGGCCAGCCACAACTAGGGAGCAGACCCATGCCACAGAGCATCGTCGTAGTCGATTACGGCTCGCAGTACAGCCGCCTCATCACGCGCAGGCTGCGCGAGCTGCAGGTGCACTCCGTGATAGTGCCCGCCAACGCGACGGTGGAACGCATCGTCGCGCTCGACCCGGCTGCCGTGATCCTCTCAGGCGGCCCGAACAGCGTTAACGACGCTGGCGCGCCTACCCTCACCCCCGGTCTGCTCGACCTCGGG
This sequence comes from uncultured Trueperaceae bacterium, assembly GCA_937907415.1. Next base: position 3,358 of record CALCHY010000080.1, on the reverse strand, counting down.
CTACCGGTGCTCGGGGTCTGTTACGGCATGCAGCTTCTCGCCAAGGAACTCGGGGGCGCGGTCGGCGGCGGCGGGAGCGGGGAGTACGGCAAAGCCGCGCTGCGGAACTATTCTGGCGAGCTGTTCGCGGGTGTCGAGGGCGACTTCGTAGCGTGGATGAGCCACGGCGACGCCGTCGTACGCCTGCCTGCGGGCTTCACGGCCGTCGCTGAGAGCTCGAGCGGCGTGACGGCCGCCATGGAGGACCCGGAACGCCGGCTCTACGGGCTGCAGTTCCACCCAGAGGTCAACCACACCCCCAAGGGCATGGCTGTCCTGGAGCGCTTCATCACGCTCGCGGGAGCGCCCCGCGACTGGACGCCTGAGAGCATCGTCGAAGCCGCCGTTGCGAACGTGCGCGAACGAGTCGGGAAGGAGCGCGTGCTGCTCGGCATCTCTGGCGGCGTCGACTCGACCACCCTCGGCCTGCTGCTGCACCAAGCCATCGGAGAGCAGCTCGTGGCGGTGTTCGTCGATCATGGGCTCCTGCGTCTCGGCGAGGCGGAAGAAGTGGAGCGCGCGTTGCGCGGCCTAGGTGTCAACGTTACCGTCGTCGACGCATCCGAGCGCTTCGTCTCTGCCCTCGCCGGCGTTACGGACCCGGAAGCGAAGCGCAAGGTCATCGGGCGTGAGTTCATCGAGGTCTTCACCGCTGAGGCGCGCAGGCAGCAAGCGGGCGGCGCCATCCGCTTCCTCGCCCAGGGCACGCTCTACCCCGATGTCATCGAGTCGGCTGGCGTGCCGGGAGCGGCCAACATCAAGTCGCACCACAACGTCGGCGGGCTGCCTGCCGATCTGCAGTTCGAGCTAGTGGAGCCGTTCAGGGAGCTGTTCAAGGACGAGGTGCGCGAGATCGCGGAACGCCTCGGCCTCGCGCCGCACCTGCGCGACCGCCACCCGTTCCCTGGGCCGGGCTTGGCCGTGCGCATCATCGGTGAGGTCACCGAGGAGCGCCTCGACGTCCTCAGGCGCGTCGACGACGTGTTCATCTCGGCGCTGCGCGAGTTCGACCTCTATCACGACACTTGGCAGGCGCTAGCCGTCCTCACGCCGCTGCGCTCCGTTGGCGTGATGGGCGACGGCCGCACCTACGCCAACACCGTCGCGTTGCGCGCCGTTTCGAGCATCGACGGCATGACGGCAGACTGGACGCGCCTGCCTCACGAGTTCCTCGCCACCGTTGCCAACCGCATCGTCAACGCCGTACCAGAGGTCAACCGCGTGGTCTACGACATAACGAGTAAGCCGCCGGCCACGATCGAGTGGGAGTGACCAGGTAGAGTCGGGCATGGCAGGTAGCTGGTTGGTCAAGTCGGAACCCGACTGTTATTCCTTCGCGGAGCTCGTCAAGGACGGCCGCACCGCGTGGGAAGGGGTGCGCAACTATCAGGCGCGCAACTACATGCGAGATGACATGCGCTTAGGTGACCTCGTCCTCTACTATCACTCGAGCACGGCCGTGCCAGCCGTGGTCGGCTTGGCGCGTGTCGCGTCGGACGCCTACCCGGACGCCACGCAGTTCGACCCGCAAGGCGAGTACTACGACCCGAAGGCAACGCACGAGCAGCCGCGCTGGTTCCTCGTCGACCTCGAACCGGTGCGTGAGTTGGCGAGGCCAGTCACGCTAAGCGAGATGAAGACCGACCCGCACTTGACGGGCTTCCAACTCCTCGCGCGCGGCAACCGCCTTAGCGTCATGCCGGTCGCCGCGGAGCACCTGGAACGAATCGCCCTGTTGGCAGAGAGCTGAACGGCAACTAAACGGGGCCTTACTTCGTCTCGGTCGCGCCGGTGGTAGCATCGCTGCCATGAACGAGCGCCGGGCACGCGTCCTGGAACTGGTCGCAGAAGCGTATATCGCTACTGCGCACCCCGTCGCGTCTGGGCACATCGCGGCGCAGCTCGAGGTGAGCCCAGCCACGGTGCGCTACGACTTCGGCTCCCTCGAAGGCGCGGGTCTCCTGCAACAACCGCATACGTCGGCCGGGCGCATCCCGACCACGCTCGGTTTCCGCACCTACGCTTCGAGCTTCCTGCCACCGCGACCGCTCGCCGCGCTGCAACGCGCCCAGTTGGACCAACGCCTGAAGGGCGCAGAGGGCGACGACCTGTTCACCCTCGCCACGCGCCTGGCCGCCGAACTCTCCGGTTACGCCGTTACGGTGAGGCTGCCTGCTGACGACACCATGCACATCCTCGAGATCCACCTCTCGCAACTAAGCTCCAACCGCATGCTGGCCGTCGTGGTGCTCGAGAACGGCATCGTGAGGCAGTTGGGCGTCACCGTCGACCCCGCGCCAACGGAGGACGTGATAGACGACGCCGAACGCAACCTGCGCCAGCTCTCCCAACCTCTTGGCGAGGTGCCTGCTGCCCTCCTCGAGATAGCCAAGCGCGCGGAGGCGGAGCTTGGCCGGACGCTGGTCGCGTTAGCGAAGGCCTGGAATGACCTGCAGCCGCCGCGCTTTTTCCGTGAGGGCATCAGCCAGCTACTAGCGGAGCCCGAGTGCGCCGACCCCGCTTTCGTGCGCTCCGCGCTCGAGCAGCTGGAACTCGACACCCCCGCGGTCGACGACGGCAGTGGCCTCAGCCTCGAGCTGGACGACCGCGTTGCTCGCGTGGGCGCCTCGTTCTCGCTAGGGCGCTCGAGCGGCCAGTTAACACTCGTTGGCCCGGCGCGCATGCGTTACCCGGCCGCGTTATCCGTGGCGCAGGGCCTCGCGCTGGCGCTGGAACGCCCCGACGGCCGCACCGCGGCCAACAGCTGACCGCACGGCGCGGTGCTCGGTCTCCAAGAGGCTACCCGAGTCGCTTCCCAACGGAATATCTCACAACCACGACGTGCCTCGCGGCACTATGCTCCGCAGCGGGGGAGGCGGAAGGAGGGGCATGCCTAACGACGTTTACAGGTACACGCACGCGGCGCTATCGGCCCTCGTTTCGCCTCGTGTGGCTCACGCGATTCTCGAGGCCGCGATGGCAGCCAAGGGCCATGACAGCGACACCGTTACCACCAGCGCGATGCGTCACCTGCTGGCTGGCAGGGTGCGCAAGGAGCTCAGCGGGAGCTTGCCCCGCGCAGGCCTAACGAGCACCCTCAAGCGCCTCGCCGACGAGCTTGCCACCAACTCCGAACTCGGCGCTGGCCCTTCGGCGCCAGTCGCCGAGGCGCTGATCGCCGAGGTAGACGCCGAGCACGCCATGATCAGCCTCACGTCTGAGCGGCTCATGGCGCAAGCGTCGCGCGCTGCGGTGGCCGTCGCCTCGCCAGCGGTCGCTGAGGCAGCGGTCGCTGAGGCAGCGGTCGCTGAGGCAGCGG
>CALCHY010000079.1 GCA_937907415.1 uncultured Trueperaceae bacterium | reverse complement strand
ACTCCGCGAGAACGACATAGACACAGACGGACCAGAAATAGGCACGGGTGGCACCGTCGGCTCGCTTGGCGTGCCGGGGTCGGCAGGTTCGCTTGGCTCGTTCGGTTCCGCCGGGTTCTCGGCGTTCTGGAGCATGACGTTGGTGAACACGGCCCGCGCTATCGCGTCGGGGTTGCGGCTAGTCACTGCCATGCCTATCAGGACGTCGTCCGGCATGGCCAGGGCCACGCGGCCCAACTCGCTCCAGGTGTTGCCGTCTTGCGAGTGCCTGGCGATGAGAACGTCGCCGGCGCGCTCGAGTTGCAGCCACCATGGGGCTGAGGCAGCGTAGTCGCGCATGTAGGTGCCGTCGGGCAGCACGTCGTCGGTGGCGCCGCCCTTCACCTCGCGGCGCTGGAACAACACACCGTTGAAATCGGTCAGCAGGATGAAGGCGTTACGCGCCGAAGCACTAAGATCCTCGCGCACCATCAACCCCACCTTGGTCCACTCGTCCGGCGCCTGCATGCTGTCGACCATCACCGTGAGCTCGCCGTCGCCGTTGAGGGGGTGGTAGATGTACCTGAAGGAGTCCGAGTTGTTCCAGACGTCGACGCCCGACGCGAGGACTACGAGGCTATCGTCCTCCACGACCGTGTCGCCAAGCCGGGCGGGCTCGCCGATGTTGACGCTCGTCCACTCGGACGCGACGTCTATGGGTGGCTTTGGTTCGTTCGGCCGCTCTGGACGAGCGATTGTGGATTGGGAGCACGACGTCAGAAGCAGCGTCAGCGCGGTAATCAGGGTCAGGCCGAGGGCCCGGTAGTGGTTTTGGGGTCGCATGGTACCTTCGGACGAAGTCGACCTACGGTGCATCGGTGTCTCCTGCTGGATGGTCTCGCCAGGCGGAGGGGTTCTCGCGCCTCCTTGCCATCCGGTGGGCAGTCCAGTGAGCACAGGTGTACTCAGGTGCCAAGGTCTCGGACTTTGTGGGTCCGGCTACGGGCACTTAACCAGGTCGACGGAAAACGAATGTGCTCGCAATACAACAAAAAAACCGACCGGTTGCGCTACTCGCTCCACCTGATTCAAGCGCCCAAATTGCGAATCAGGCCTCATCGCATTCGATTAAGCGGTCTATCTCCCTACCGCTTCTAGAAGTCTAGCTAGCCGTCGTGAGAACGGCGTGTGCCTGCCTGGCCTCCGGATGAGACGGGCGCCGACTGTGACTTATCTGACCCGAGGAACTCGGGCATGGTTGCGTGCCCTTCGGCAGAGATGCCGTCCCTGCGCAAAACCTTGCAAACCGTGCGCAGGAGGATCTCGATGTCAAGGTGGAGCGACCAGTTCTCCACATACTGCACGTCGAGCTCGAAGCGCTGGGCCCAGGACAGGGCGTTGCGCCCGCTGACCTGAGCCAGGCCTGTGATGCCGGGCCGCATTAGGTTCCGTTTGGCCTGCTCTTTCGTATAGCGCTCCAGGTAGGCCATGATCAGCGGCCGTGGGCCGACCAGGCTCATGTCGCCGCGCATGACGTTCCACAGTTCCGGAAGCTCGTCCAGGCTGCTGCTCCTAAGGAAGCTGCCGAACGGCGTGAGGCGCTCAGCGTCGGGCAGCGGGTTGCCTACTGCGTCATAGGCGTCGAGCATGGTTCTGAACTTGAGGATGACGAACGGCCGGCCATCCCGGCCGGGCCTGACCTGCTTGAAGAGGACGGGCCGGCCGAGCTTGAGCCTCACGAGGACCGCCACCACCGCGAGGACGAGAGAGAGCACAACGAGCAATGCGGCGGCGCCGACGATGTCGAAGACTCGCTTTATAGTCGGATCGTGGGTCGTGGTGGCGCCGCTCAATGGAAGGTCATTAAACCAGAACGGGCAACATGGCGGGTAGCCACGCCAGCGGAGGGTACTCGCGCGTGAAACAGAATGGTCGGGCGCCTCCAGGGCGCCCGACCGAGTGTGCAGTTCAACACGCCACCGTCAAGGCGGCCGGCGTCAGGCCGTTAGCGGTAGCCGCCGCTCATGCGCAGTTCCTGCAACCGCGCGTCGCGGGTGGAGGTTAAGGACGCCCCCGTCAGGCACAGACCCTGTTCGGCGGGAGTGAAGCCCTCAACGGTGACTAGGCGCAACTGGAGGGCCGCGACGAGAGTGCTGGTGGCCGGATCGAGCGTGTCTATGCAGTTACTGGCGAGGTTCAGCGTGGCGGTCGGAGACGCCCCAACTCCCAGGTCGCTGGTGGCCACCGTGGGGTCGGGGAACGAAAGGTTGCCAAGCAGCGGAGCCACCTGCGCGTTGTCGAGAGCCATGCCTTCTAGGCTGACCTCATGAAGGTGGGTGAGGGTGCCGAGCAGGCTGAGGTCCGTGACGCGAGAGAACTGAAGCTCGAGCCACGAGAGGTCGGTCAGGTTGGCCAGCGGCGCGATGCTGGTGATGGAGCCGTCCGCCTGCTGGAAGCCCACGCGGAGCGTCCGGAGGCTGGTCAACCCTGCCAGCGGGCTCAGATCAGAGACGTTGTTACCGATGGCGAAAAGCACCCTGAGGTTGGTGAGGCCGGTCAGCGGAGTCAAGTCGGAGATGTGGTTGTCGCTGAGGTAGAGCACCTCCAGGTTCACGAGCCCAGCGAGCGGGCTGAGGTCGACGATGCCATCTTGGTCGTCACCAGGAACCGGCCCGTTGTCCCAGAATCCGGCCTCGACGAGGCTGGTGAGTCCAGAGATGGGCGACAGGTCGGTAACGCGGTTCCTGTCGAAGTTGATGGTGGTCAGCAAGTCGAGATTGGCGATGGGCCTAAGGTCGGAGACCTCGTTGTATTGCAGTACTAGGCTCTGCAGGTTGGCGGCGTGCTGCAGGCCCACCAGAGACTGGATGTGACCCTCGTTGCCGTCGTAGTTGTTGCTGTCGAATGAGGTGAGGGTTTGCATGAGCGCGCAAGTGATGGGGAGGGTCGGGTCGGTGGGGAAAGTGGTCACGAGGTCACGCAGGGCGGCCTCGAGAAGCGGATCCTCAAAAGTCACCACGTCAGACGGGACTTCGCATACCCACAGCGGCACCGAGAGGCTGACCGAGTCGTCGTCCGACGCGGCCAGGCCGGTGTTCGTCACCTCGAGGGTGTATTCCGCCGTGGGGGCGTTGCCGGGAACTGTCACCGCCTGCGAGGTTTGGCCGAAGACGTCCTGCGGGGTCATGCCGGGGCCGGTAAGCGTCGCGGTGTCGTAGTCGCCGGTGATGGCCCAGCTAAGCGTGACTAACTGCCCCGGGTCGGGGTTGGCGACGCTTGAGGTAAACGAGGTGACCGTGGGAGCAACCGGTTCGACTCGCGTCGTCACGACGAAGTCGGCCGACGTGACCCCAACGGTGACGGTGGCGGTTACTGCGGTGTCGTAATCGGCGCTGGAGTTGACGCGCACGGCGATAGTGTCACCCGCCACCACGTTCGCCGCGCCTGCCTGGTCGACTCCGTTGACGATGAGAGTGCCGCCATTAGCACTTGCCGCGAGCGTACCGTCGAAGCCTTCGAGGGCGACGACGCTGCTCGTGACGGCCGTGGCGGGCATTGCCCCGGTGACCGGCGTGAACGCGAACGCAGTGGGCTGGCCTTGGACCTTGGTCGTGACGACGAAGTCGGCGCTGGCGGTGCCCACGGTGACAGTGGCGGTGACAGCGTCCTCATAATCGGCGCTGGCAGTGACCCGCACGGCGATCATGGCGCCCGCGGCCACCTCCACCGCTTCGGTCTGATCGTCACCGTTGACGATGAGGATGCCCCCGGTGGCGCTGGCCTCGAGGGTCCCGTCGAAGCCCGCGAGCTCGACGGTGTTGCTGATGACTTCCTCGTTCGGGTCCGCGCCGGTGAAAGGTTCGAACTCGAAGGCGTCGGGTGCGGTATTAGAGGCCCGTGTAGTGACGGAGAAGTCGGCCTTCACCGTGCCCACCGTGACCGTAGCCTTCACCTGGGCGCCAAACGTGGCGGAAGCCGTCATGCGAACGGACAGCTTGTCCCCTGGCTTGACCTTGGGAGATGCGGACGCCGGGTCTCCGTTTATCAACATGACCGCGTCCGCCCCGGTGATTTTGGCATCGAGTGGCAGGGTGGTGCCCGTGATGGTGACTACGTTGCTAGTCACTACTTCGCCAGGCTGCGCGCCTGTTATGGCCGTGAAGTGGAACTGCCGGGGTTGCGTTGGTCCGGTGTTGGTCTCGGTGCAAGCCGCCAGCACGGCTATGACCAGGGCCACTAGCCCGAAGTGCAACGTCCAGGTAAATTTCCTGTTCATCCTGTTCATCCTGTTCATCCTACTTGTCTGGCTGGCCTCGGCCAAGTTCACTTGGCGAGAACCGAACTCTGGGGGTCCTGACGGGGGTCATTGGGCCTGGTAGGGGCGTCTGGGCGCTCTCCGAATCTGAATAGGGGCCTAGACCGGGCAGGGTTGCCATCTGCTATCGACCTCTCCGGCACATCACGATACACGACCGATCCGGCGGTCACCTTGGCGAACGCACCGACACGCTTGGTGGGGTTTACGGTGGCGTGGGTGCCGAGGAAAGCACCCTCTCCGATAGCAGATTGACCGTTGGCGACCGCGTAGGGCGACAGCGATGCAAACGGCCCGACGTGCGAGTCGTGGGCCGAAGAGGCGTAGAAGTGGAGGTGGCAGAAAGGCTCGAGGACGGCGCCCGCGCCGACCGTGGCGAACGGGGCGATGATGCAGCCCGTACCAATCGTGGCGCTGCGCGCGACGTAGGCCAAGGGGTGGATGATAGTGCGGAAGACGGCCCCGCGCGCCAGCAAGGCGTTGGCGACCTCCCCCCGCGTCTCGGGGTCGCCGATTGCCATCAGGTAGTGGATGTCCGGCTGGGGAACGTGATCGTGCACGCCGCCGACGATAGGCAAGACGAGCGTTGCTCCCTGCGCCAAGACACGTTCTGGGGCGTCGTCCAAGTGTCCGACGAGTTCGTAGTCGTCGTCACCCAAGGCGTCCACCGCGTACTGCCGAACCTCCCGGCCCAGCCCACCGGCACCCACGATGAGCACCTTTTGGCGTGAAGCTGGCTGCACCTGCACCTCCCTCAACGAGACCCCCTTGCCACCAGAGCTCCCGGCGGCCTAGAGCGTTGCGCCCGATTCTATCCCTGTAGTCGCTCCGCCGTCCCAACCCCAAGCCGTGGAAAATCTTAAGCCGGAAGGGGCAGCTCGTGACATACAATCCTGGCGTGGTCGCCGCCTTGGGTGGCCGCGGTCAGGCCACGAGGAGGGCCTCTGATGGCGACTTACAGCGAGCAGATCACGCCTGGGGAGAGGCTCAAGGCGCCGTGGGCGCCATGGCCGCACTTCGATGAGGTTCAGATTGAGGACGTGGCCGCCGTGCTGCGCAGCGGCAAGGTCAACCAGTGGACCGGAGAGCGCGTCTGGAGCTTCGAGCGCCAGTACGCCGCCTATCTGGGTCGCGAGCACGCAGTGGCGCTGATGAACGGCAGCGTTGCCCTCGAGCTGGCCCTCAAGGCGCTCGAGATCGGTCCGGGCGCCGAGGTCATAACCACGCCGCGGACATTCATCGCCTCTGCTGGGGCAGCCTACCTTGAGGGGGCCACCCCCGTCTTCGCCGACGTCGACCCAGCCAGTGGCAACATCACGGCCTCCACCATCGAGACCCTCATCAACGCCAAAACGAAGGCCATCATCGTCGTGCATCTGGGCGGTTGGCCCGCCGACATGCTGCCGATCATGGAGCTCGCCAAGGAGCACGGGATCAGCGTCATCGAGGACTGCGCCCAGGCGCACGGAGCCATGCTTGGCGGCCGCCCCGTCGGCTCGTTCGGCACGGTGGCTGCGTTCTCGTTCTGCCAAGACAAGATCATCACTACGGCGGGCGAGGGCGGCCTGATCGCACTTGATGACGAGGAGGTGTGGCAGAGGGCCTGGTCCTACAAGGACCACGGTAAGAGCCATGACCTCGCCTTCAGCAAGGACCACCCGTACGGCTTCAGGTGGCTGCATACCGACTTCGGCTCCAACTGGCGCATGACCGAGTTACAAGCCGCGGTTGGCAGCAGACAACTGGCGCAGCTGGAAGAGAGCACGGGGCAGCGCAACCACAACGCCGCCATCTGGCGGAGCCACCTCTCGCCATTGGACGCCCTGCGGATCCCGATAGTGGCGGAGGGCGATACCCACGCCTACTACAAGTTCTACGCCTACCTGAGGCCGGAGGCCCTGAAGCAGGGCTGGAGCAGGGACAGGCTCCAGATGAGCATCGAGGCGGCAGGCGTACCGGTCACCTCGGGCAGTTGCAGCGAGATCTACCGCGAGGCCGCCTTCACGAGCCGCGGCCTCGGTCCCGCGGAGCGTCTGCCGGTGGCCAAGGAGCTCGGCGAGTTATCGCTCATGTTCCAGGTGCATCCGGGGCTGACGCAGGAGGCTCTGCACGAGGCAGGCGGCATCGTGGCGCGGCTTGTGACCGAAGCCACAAGGTGAGGGCGGACGCCTGATGTGCGGCTTGGCCGGCCTGTATGGCTCAGTTACTGCGCCCCGCGGCCTCCTCCTCGAGATGGCAGGGGAGCTGGCCCACCGGGGCCCTGATGGCGTCGGCCTCTACCTCGACGGTAGTTTCGGGATGGTCAACACGCGCCTGTCCATAGTCGACCTGGCAGGTGGTGACCAGCCACTGTCCAACGAGGACAGCCGTTTCTGGGTCATGCAGAACGGCGAGGTGTACAACTACCCTGAGCTCATGGCTGAGCTGGAGAGCCTGGGGCACCGCTTCAGCACGTACTCGGACACCGAGGTCATCGTTCACGCCTTCGAAGAGTGGGGCGTAGGCTGCCTCGACAGGCTTAACGGCGAGTTCGCTTTCGCCGTCTACGACCGCATTACGAAGCGCCTATTCCTGGCGCGCGACCGCTTCGGTGTAAGGCCGCTGTTCGTGGCGCAGTACGGCACCGACTTCGTGTTCGCATCCGAAGCCAAGGCCCTGCTGCGCCACCCCCTCGCCGAACGACGTATTGACCCCTTCGCGCTCGTCGAGACTTTCACCATCTGGGCCGTGCAGCCGGACCGCAGTGCGTTCCCCGGCATACGGGAACTGCCAGCCGGCCACTTCGCTTGGGTGGGACCCCAAGGCGCTGAGGCGCCCGTGCGTTGGTGGGATCTGCCCTTCGGCCCCCGCGAGGGCAGTCGAAGCGCCAAGGTCGGCGAGTTGCAAGAGGAGCTCCTTGCCGTACTCGACGACGCCACACGTATCAGGCTGCGCGCTGACGTTCCGGTGGGCGTCTACCTGAGTGGCGGCCTGGATTCCAGCGCCACCACGGCCATGGCCCGCAGGCACACGCGCGGACCCCTTGAGGCGTTCAGCGTGGCGTTCGAGGATCCGCGCTTCGACGAGTCCCGCTACCAGGAGCGCATGGCGGCCGAGCTGGGAGTCAATCTCCGCAGCATTCGGGTCTCGGACGCCCAAGTGGCCGCGGCCTTCCCGGAAGTGGTGCGCTACGCCGAGAAACCCATGCTGCGCACCGCCCCTGGCCCGCTGCTGCTGCTTTCGCGCTTCGTCCGCGACTCGGGTTTCAAGGTGGTGCTGACGGGCGAGGGCTCAGATGAGCTGCTGGGTGGTTACAACATCTTCCAAGAGGCTATGGTGCGGCGCTTCTGGGCCAGGCAGCCGGAGTCGCGCCTGCGCCCGCGCCTGCTCGGCAAGCTCTACCCGTACCTCTCCCGCGATCTGCAGCAGGGCGGGGGTTTCATGGCCGAATTCTTCAAGGGCGGCATGCTCGAGTTGGACGACCCGCTTTACAGCCATCGCCCACGCTTCCGTACCACGGCGCGCAACCTGCGCTTCCTTGGGGCAGACGCTCTCGCGAGTGCTGCGCTGGTGGGCGACCCGCAGCAACGCATCGTCGATCGCCTCCCCCCGGCCTACTTCGGCATGGGCCCGCTCGGCCAGGCGCAGTACCTGGAGATAAGCACGTTCCTCACCGGCTTCCTCCTGCACTCGCAGGGCGACCGCATGCTCATGGCGAACTCGGTCGAGGGGCGCTTCCCGTTCCTTGATGTCAACGTGGCCGAGTTCGCTGCCTCGCTTCCTGAGCGGCTCAGGCTCCGTGACCTGCAGGAAAAGTTCCTGCTGCGCAAGTCGCTCGCCAAGGTCCTGCCCGAGGAGATCAACCGGCGCCCGAAGCGGCCCTACCGGGCGCCCATACTGAGGGCGTTCTTCGGCCCGGGCGCGCCCGAATACGTGCGCGAGCTTCTCAGCGAGGACCGGCTGGCCGCCACTGGCCTCTTCAACGTCCCCAACGTCAAAAGGCTGGCTCAGAAGGCCGAGCGCTACACCGAGGTCGGCCTGAGCGAGAGCGACGAGATGGGCCTCGTGGGCGTGCTCTCAACCATGCTCCTGGATGAGCAACTTGTGCGCTGTCCCGCTCTGGCCGCCCCCGCCACGCCTACGAGAGTCGTGGTGGAAGGCGCGGTGCAGACCGTCGCGGGCGTAAGCGGCCCGTAAGTGCTAGCGGCTAGACTTCGTGGGCGGGCCTGCTCCCAGGCGCGTGGGCGCCAAGGCCGGGCCGGAAGGGCGAACCAAAGATGCTCCCAAAGTACGCGAGGCTGCTTCAGGACAGCTTGACGCTGAGCGCGGCTGCGCAAGCCGATAAGGTTGCCGTCGTGGCGGGTGACGAGCGCGTAGCCTACGGCGAGTTGCATGCCAGGGCGTTGCGCTTCGCCGCGCTGCTTCAGAGCTGCGGCGTGGCGCGCGGCGACCGCGTGGCCATCTACCTCGAGAACTCAGCAGACGTAGTAGCAGGCGTGTACGGCGCGTTGTATGCGGGAGCCGCCTTCATCGTCGTGAACCCCCAGACCAAGGACGACAAGCTGCGTTACGTGCTTGCCGATTCGGGTGCGGCGGCTGTCTTCAGCGAGGGCCGGCTGGCGCGCACCGTCGTCGGCCTCATGGAGCGCCCGGAGACGGTGTTGCCAGCATTGAGGGCGCTCGTTGTGGCGGGCGCTGAGCCCGCGGAGGCCACCTTGGCCGAGGGCGCTCACGAGGCCTTCGACATGTTCGCCATGGCCGAGGCGACGAGCACGACGGTTACACCCCCCGGCACCATCCCCCTCGACCTCGCCGCCCTCGTCTACACCTCGGGTAGCACGGGCAACCCCAAGGGCGTCATGCTCAGCCACCAGAACATGGTGTTCACCCAGGGCAGTCTGGTCGAGTACCTACGACTCGACGCGACCGACAGGATCCTCAACGTACTGCCTCTGGCCTTCGACTACGGCCTCTACCAGGCCCTGATGGCCGTCCACCTAGGCGCCACGCTAGTGCTCGAGCGCACGTTCGCGTTCCCGGCCGCCATCGTCAAGCGCGTGGTCGACGAGGGCGTGACCGTCTTCCCTGGCGTGCCCACCGTGTTCGCCACCTTGCTCGCCCTGCACCGCAACGCGCCCATCGGCATGCCGTCGGTGCGGCGCTTCACGAACACGGCGGCTCACCTTCCTGACGACTACGTGCCGGGGCTCCTCGAGATGAGCCCGGGGGCGCTCGTGTACAAGATGTACGGCCTCACCGAATGCAAGCGCGTCTGCTTCCTCGAACCCGAGCTCGTGCTCGACAAGCCCATGTCGGTCGGCAAGGCCATCCCTGGCACCGAAACCTATCTCATAGGCGAGGACGGGGCCGAGGTGCCGTCCGGCGATACGGGCACCCTCTACGTGCGCGGGCCGCACGTCATGCTCGGCTACTGGAACCTGCCCGCCGAGACGGAGCACATGCTCAAGCCGGGCAAGTATCCCGGCGAGCACGTGCTGTGCACCCACGACTTCTTCCGCAAGGACGAGGACGGTTTCCTCTACTTCATGGGCCGCTCGGACGACATCATCAAGAGCCGCGGCGAGAAGGTCAGCCCTGTGGAGGTGGAGAACGCGCTTGCCGCAGTGCCTGGCGTGCGCGAGGTGGCGGTGATCGGCGTGCCAGACGAGCTGCTCGGTCAGGCCATCCGGGCTTTCGTGGTGCTAGACGACGGCGCGAGCTTCACGGAGCAGGCGTTCAAGCGCGAGGCCATGTTGCGTCTCGAGGGGTTCATGGTGCCCCGCGATGTGCAGTTCGTGACCGACCTGCCCAAGACCGTTACCGGTAAGGTACGGAAGAAGAGCCTAGCGGAGCTGGCGTGAGTCCCCGGTGGCCGGCCACCCGCTTCCCACGGAAGGCGCAAAAAGGAGCGAACACGGATGTCTGTTAATAGCGTTTCTACCGCCACTATCGAACAAGGCGTGAGGCAGTTCCTCGCGGACAACTTCATCCTCGACGACGGCGGCGCCGGCCTCGGGGCCGACGACTCCCTCACTCAAGCGGCCGTCCTCGACTCGATGGGCGTGCTCGAGCTGATCATGTTCATAGAGGAACGCTTCGGGGTGAGCGTTCCAGACGAGGACACCTTGCCCGAGAACCTCGACAGCGTGGCGCGCATCGTGGCCTACGTGGGCGGGCGCCTTGGAGTGGCCAAGCGTGGCTGAGGCCTTCGGCCCGCACGTCCTGCGCTTGGCCGACCCCGAGGCGACCATCGCCGCCATAGCGGACGTGATGCGCCGCGAAGTTCGTGACTTCCGTCGCAAGGGTGGCGTGCTCGGCCTGTCCGGTGGCATTGACTCGAGCGTGGTGGCCGCCCTCGCCGCCCGCGCCTTCGGGCCCGACAAGGTGCTCGGCGTGCTCATGCCGGAGGCCGACTCGTCCGCCGACACCCTCGCCCTAAGCAATCTAGCCGCTGGCGCCGCGGGCATAGCCACTGTGCTCGAGGATATAACCCCCGTCCTGGAAGCCGTGGGTTGCTACCGCCGTCGCGACGAGGCTTTCAAGCGCGTCATACCCGACTACGGGACAGGCTGGCGCGTCAAGATCGTGCTGCCGAGTGTCATAGAATCTGATGCCTTCCGTATCTTCTCTGTGGTGGCCGAGGCGCCGGACGGCACCGTGGTGAGAGAGCGGCTACCGCTCGAGGAGTACCTGCAGGTGGTGGCTGCCACGAACTTCAAGCAGCGCACCCGCAAGATGCTCGAGTACTTTCACGCCGACCGCTTGAACTACGCGGTGCTCGGCACCCCCAACCGGCTCGAGTACGATCAGGGCTTCTTCGTCAAGAACGGCGACGGCGCTGCCGACATCAAGCCGATAGCTCACCTCTATAAGTCGCAGGTCTACCAGCTCGCCGAGGCGCTCGGCGTGCCGGCCGAGATCCGCTCGCGGCCACCCACCACCGACACCTACTCCATGCCGCAGAGCCAGGAGGAGTTCTACTTCTCCCTGCCATACGACAAGATGGACCTGTGCCTCTACGCCGTGAACCACGGCGTAGGCGCCGCGGAGGTGGCGACCGCCCTTGAGCTGCAGCCCGAACAGGTCGAGCGCGTGTTCCAGGACATCGCCGCCAAGCGCCGCGTCAGCCGTTATCTGCACGCCTCGCCGCGGCTGGTGAGCACCGGTGTGGCTTGAGCAGCGGCCTCAGCCCTGCTTGGCGATGGCCAGCAGACCGTCCCTAACCGTGGTGAGGGGCTCCCACGCTAGTTCGCTGCGCAGCTTGCTGGTGTCGGCGAGCGAGTGTCGTATGTCACCCTGTCTGGCGGGTCCGTGGCTTACTGACAGGGGGGCGCGCACGGCGGGCAGCGAGCCGACCACGTCGAGCAGTTGCGTCAATGAGACGCTCTCGCCGCGCGCCACGTTGTAGACGGGCAACTCCGGCGCACCGCCGCCGCTCTCCAGAGCAGCCATAAGGGCCCTCACTACGTCGCCTACGTAAACGAAGTCGCGCGTCTGCTCGCCGTCGCCGAATACCGTGATCGGCGCTCCACGCAGGCCCCTATCCAGAAAGATGCTGATGACGCCCGAGTACGGGCTGAGAGGGTCCTGCCGTGGCCCGAAGACGTTGAAGAAGCGGAAGGCCGTGCCGTCGAGGGCACCGCTGCGGTGGAAGTAGGCGAGGTACTGCTCGCCGGCCAGCTTGTCGATGGCGTAGGGCGTGAGGGGACGTAGCGGTGCCGTTTCGGCTAGGGGAAGCGTCTGCGCGTCCCCGTACACGGCCGCCGAGGAGGCGTAGAGGCCTCGGCGTACGCCTTGTCTGGCCGCCTCAGCGAAGAGCTGGATGCTGCCAAGCAGGTTGGTGCGGTGAGTCACAAGCGGTTCGCGCACCGAGCGCTCGACCGAGGCCACCGCCGCCAGGTGCAGGAATGCGTGGCAACCGCTCAGCGCAGCCGTAACGGCGCCTGCGTCCGCCACGTCGCCCACCAGCAGGTCGAGGCGGTCGGCCTGCGGAAGATTCTCCCGCTTGCCCGTGGAGAGGTCGTCTAGCACCACGACCTCATGGCCGCGCCCCAGGAGCGCGCGTACCATGTGCGAGCCGATGAACCCGGCGCCGCCGGTGACGAGTACCCTCATACGTCCCACTGAGGTGCGTTCTCGGGATTGACGAGGCGCTGTCCACGAGTCAGGCCGAAGATGGCCGCCATGTCGGCATCCGACAGCTCGAAGTCGAAGATGTCGATGTTGGCCGCGCGCCTCGCCGGGCTGGCCGACTTCGGGATGGTGGCCATTTTCGGTTGCTGAACGAGCCAACGCAGCGTGATCTGCTCTGGCGTCTTGTCGTGCTTAGCCGCCAGCTCTTGCAATACGGGTTCGTCGTGCGTGAGGCCCTTGGCCAACGGCCGATAGGCGGTCACGAGGAGGTCGAGCTCCAGCGCCTGCTCAAGCACCTTGGCCTGCGATAGGAACGGGTGGTACTCCACCTGGTTGCAGAACACGTCGGTGACCTCCTGCGCCGCCGCCACCAGGCGCGTGGGGAAGTTGCTGACGCCAACGTGTCTGATCAACCCCTCCGCCTGCAGGGCGGCCAACCCCTCCAGTGCCGCGGAAACGGCGACTGGCTCCTTGGGCCAGTGCAGCAGCATCAGGTCGATGTGACCGCTGCCCAGCGCTGCTAGGCTTTCGCGGGCGGACTCCTCGGCGCGGCCGTAGTTGGCAGGACGCAGCTTGCTCACGAGGAAGACCTCTTCCCTGGGCACACCGGAGCGCCGCAGCCCTTCGCCCACCTCGGGCTCGTTCTCGTAGCTCTGGGCGGTGTCGACGTGCCTGTAACCCTGCGCCAAGGCGTCGGCCACGGACATGACGCAGTCTTGGCCCTTGATGAGGTACGTGCCGAACCCGAGCGCCGGCACACGCACCCCTTTGATGGTCTGATAGATCATGGCAGATGCTACCCAATGACCCGACCCCGGCGGGTCAGGAAAGGGTGCGCGGTTCCGTCGGCAGCCCGCCGATGTTCCTCGTCTGGACCACAGGCGTGAAGTGGCACCCTTCGAGGAAGCCCTCGAACAGAGCCCTGATGCGCGAGTGATCCGAGCGCAGTGCAGCGTTCTGCAGCGCCTCGATGGTGGAGGTGAGCGCTGCGGAATCAACCGGCTCGGTGCGCGCCACGAAGATCTTCTCGTGAGCGGTCTGCGAGGTGCGCTCCTTCTCGGTCATGAGTTCTTCGACCAGACGCTCACCAGGACGGATGCCGGTGTAGCGGATGGGGATGTCCACATCTGGCTCGAACCCAGAGAGCCTGATCAGGTCGCGCGCCAGGTCGACTATGCGCACTGGCTCGCCCATGTCGAGGATGTAGACCTCGCCGTTGCGGCCGTTGCCGGAGGCCTGCAGCACGAGCTGCGAAGCCTCCGGGATGGTCATGAAGTAACGCACCATCTCGGGATGGGTGATGGTAACCGGCCCGCCGGCCGCGATCTGGCTCTTGAAGATGGGGATGACGCTGCCGCGGCTGCCAAGGACGTTACCGAACCTGACGGACACGAAGGTCTGGCCGGGTCCGGCGCGGCGCGCGGCGTCTTGCACGAGGAACTCGACCATGCGCTTGCTGGCGCCCATGACCGACGTTGGGTTAACGGCCTTGTCGGTGGAGATGTTCACGAAGTGCGTGACGCCGTGCTTGAGCGCCAGGTTGATCAGGTTGCGGCTCCCGATGACGTTGTTGAAGACCGCCTCCTCCGGGTTCTCCTCCATGAGGGGCACATGCTTGTGGGCCGCAGCGTGGAACACGACGTCGGGCCGGTAGCGCGTGAACACGTAGTCGAGGCGCGCGCCGTTCTGGATGGCGCCGATGACCCCGTGGTACTGGATGTCGGGGTGGTCGCGGTCGAGTTCGCGCTCGAGGGCGTAGATGCTGTTCTCGCCGTGGCCGAACAGGATGAGCTCACCAGGGTTGAAGCGGCAGATCTGCCTCACGAGTTCTGAGCCGATGGAACCGCCGGCGCCCGTGATCATCACGCGCTTGCCACTCAGGTAGCCGAGGATGGCTTCGGAGTCGAGCGTGACGGGCTCGCGCCCCAGGAGGTCGTCGATGTCGACCTCGCGGATACGCTTTACGTCGACACTGCCGGAAAGCACCTCGTACATACCTGGGATGATCTTGTAGACCAGGTTGGGTTTGGCCTGCCTCACTTGCTCGAGGACCTTGCGGACGGTCCGGCCGCCCTTGGAGGGCATGGCGATGAGGACCTCGTCGATCCCCTGCGTGACTATGACGTCCGAGGCGTCGTCGACGCTACCCACCACCATGACGCCCGACACGCGCTGGCCCAGCTTGCGGGGGTCGTCGTCGAGGAACGCCACCGCCCGCATGCCGGTTTCGGGGTGCTTGTTGAGCTCGCGCACCACCAGCGCGCCCGCCTCACCCGCGCCAACGACCAGAACGCGCTTCCTGAAGTCGGGTCCGATGAGGCGCGCAATCGACTGCTCATGCCTGTAGCGCGTGAACGCCCGGAGTCCGGCCATGAGAAGTAGGGTCACGCCAGCGTCGATAATCGCCATCGACCAGGGGATGGTCGTGGTGGGTGACAGTAACAGCAAGAGAATCGTGCCGGGAGCAGCCACCAGGGCCGCCAGCGCCAGGAGGCTCGACATGTCGCGGAACGTGAACCCACGCCAGGACCGGTTGTGAAGACCTAGCACCAAGCTCAGCAGCACTTTGTAGGGCACCAGGAGCAACATCGCCGGCAAGAGCGGGATGTTGGCTGGGATGACGCCGTCGAACCGTAGCGCGAAAGCCAGCGGCGTTGCGAGCACGAAGGCCAGCAAGTCCAAGCAGGACTTTGCCAGGGCGCTCGGCTGCGACACACGCGAGAAGAAGAGCGACAGTCTGTTGATCAAGCTAGGTTCGGGATGCTTCAACATGCACCTTCGGCTTCGTAGTTGCTGGCTTACCAGCTCCGGGCCATTGAACGTACCACCTGGTTGCTCGCTTCGCCCCCAACCGGTGTGCCACACACTACTCTAGCGGCAGGCATGCGACGCCACATGTTCGGGCTCCGCACCTCGTGCGTCTGTGACGCTGCGGACGCGCGTCCTCTCGCCTTATACCCCGTAATAGCCCCTGTACCACTTCACGAACCGCTTCACACCCACCTCCAACGGCGTGTTCGGCTTGAACCCCACGTCCGCCACGAGCGCG
>CALCHY010000078.1 GCA_937907415.1 uncultured Trueperaceae bacterium | reverse complement strand
CGGGACGAAAGGAAACCGAGCAGGTATGCCTCGTCGGCTTCATTCGCTTGCACTCTCACGAGGGTAGGTGCGGTGTGCTGGTGCACGACGTGAGATGGAACGAGCGCGGCGATCAGCGTTCGTTGATCCGTGGCCCGCGTCACGTCACGGAAGGCGATCCGAGGCTTGAAGGCCGGTAGGGTGCCGGGTTGCGCAATCTCTGCCGCGGGCAACCCGTAGAAGGCGGAAGAGCGGGTGCGGGCTTGCCGCGCGCGCTTCCCGTGCAGGTGCGCGACCACGCGCTTCGGGTCCACCCAGGCGTAGGCTTCACCTGTCTCGGGTGTCCATAGGTTGAACGATGCGCCGGAGTAGACGGGCCATAATCCGGCCTGGTTCGGCGCGTCGACCTGATAGAGGGGTTTGTCGTGGGTGGCGTCCAGTTCACGTAACGGGCGAAACTGCCAGTCGGTCCGCTCGTCGCCGATTCGCGGGTGCGCGAGCAGCGACCGGTAGATGCTCACGTCGGATTCGTCGTTGAGCATCGGGAAGACGAGGTCGTCGCTCCAGGTTCGGAACTCGTCCGCCTCGATCGTTTCACGTTCGCGGCTTCGGCCTTCCACGTACTCATACATCGAGCGGAACGGGCCGCTCAGGCGGACGTGGCCGTCATCACCGCCCTTCTTAGCCGTAACGAAGCCAATCGTGTAACGCGGCTCCACATCGTCGAAGGCCCAGTAGGCTTTGTTCTCAACGAGTGTCACGTCCTCGAAGGACCCGCCTTCAAGAACCTGCCCCCGCCACGCTTTCATTCCAGGCGCGGCGAGCGTCGCCTGCCTCGGTATTACGACTCCGAAGCGACCACCGTCGCGCAGCAGGTGCCAGAAGCGCCAGGAGAACACCCGCGCGAGCTCGGTGTCGCCGGACCCTAGCTCGTATGACCCCGCCTTCATGATGTCGGCCATGTTCTTAGCCGCCTCCTGCTCCGCTTCCAGGGCGGCAGCCAGGTCGGGACGCGACGCTGCGTAGAGCTTGGCGGCGGCCTCTTTCTCTCGCTGCGGGAGCGCGCGGAATCCTGGGAAGTGGCGTCCCCAGAACTCGTGGGTCTCGACCTTGACCTTCTCCCAGGGTGGGTTGCCTACGATCACGTCGAAGCCGGGGCGCTCGCGCAGGAACACCTCCGGGAATGCGACCGGGAAGTGCAGGCTGCCGAGCTCCTTAGCCACGCTTCTGGAGGCGTCGCCCTTGAGCTTGAGGAGGTCGTCGGGCGAGGCGATGACGGGCGCCTGGCGCTGCTTGGTGCGGACGGCGACGGTCACGTCGAAGAAGGCTGTCACGGGCTCTATCGCCGCCTTGACCTCCTTCTCGGTCTGGCGCGCGGCCTCGATGTCCTTCGGTGTGGCGTCCACCAGACTGGCTAGACGCTGTAGGGGCTCTTCGGCCGCGGCTAACGCTTGCCGGAGCGGGTCGTCGAATAGGCCGACGACGTCGCCCTTGCCTTGAGTGATGACCTCCGTGGCCTCCTCGATGGTGGCGATGCCAGTCAGGGAGTCGCCTACCGCGAGGTTGTGGTTGAGGAACGACAGGGGTAAGCCTGGTACGAAGGTGTGGATCCACATGCTGACGCGCGCGAGCTCGACGCTGATGGGGTTGAGGTCGACGCCGTAGACGCAGCGGCGCGCAATGAGGCGTCGCAGGAGTGAGGCATTCTCAATCTCGACGCCGACGGCGTTGTCACCCAGAGCCTCGGTGGCGTGCTTTCGCAGGTCCTCCAACTCGGCAATCACTTGAGGGATGGGGTGCTCGGCAAGGAAGCCGCTGACCTGCGCCTCAATGCGGTCGACCACTGCGGTGAGGAAGTGACCGGAGCCCATGCTGATGTCGGCCACGCGGAAGTCGAACAGGACGTCGGCCGCGTCGGCCTCGCGTTCCGCCTTCACGAGCTTCGCAACGCGCTCGAGATGCTCGTCCAGGGTGGGGACGAGGGCATGGTCGAGCAGGTGGTCCACGGCGAACGGCTTGGTGAAGTAGGAGCCGCTGGCCTTGCGCTGGCCGGACTTGTTGTGCAGGTAGACTTCACCGGCTGGCACCACCACCGCGTCGTCATCCTTAGCGGGGAGGTAGGTGGCGTCCTTGCCGAGGGTGAGGTCTTGTTCGGCGACGCTGAGTTCGCTTTCGAGCAGGCCTTCGTAGATGGTGCCGAACTCGCGCACGCTTAGCGAGCGGAAGTCGATGGGGCCTACGGCGCCGTCGGGGGTGCGGTCGATCATGAGGGCGGCGAGGGCGGGTCCGAAGTCGGCGTTGTTGAGGTCAAGGTCTTTAATTATGCCGCCGACGGGGTTGACGTTCGGGTCGGGGGAGAAGAGGCCGCCGTTGTAGGCGGGGATGCCCCAGCGCTGGTGGCCCTTGTCAACTGCCTTGAAGAGCGTCTGGCAGTCGCGCCACAGGTCGTTCTGGACGGTGTCCGGCTGCTCAGTTGCCTGGCCCGTGAAGGGGTTGTCGAAGCCGAGATCGCGGCCGGCGTTGATGCCTTCCGCGAAGCGGATGGCCAGCGCCTTTAGAGAGTTGTCGGTGTACTCGCCGTTGACGTGGAGCGGCAGGAGCCTAGAGTCCTCTGCGTAGGAGATGAAGAGCAGCCGGAACAGGATGGTGAGGGCGGTGCGGTAGTGCTGGGTGAGGTCGGCCTCGCTGGTGCCGCCTACCTGTTTGGCGATGCTCAACGCTAGTCGCGGAATGGCCTGCTCGTAGACGCGCTCGCGGAGGCGTTCGGAGAGGCCGGTGGTGAAGTCGCGCGACGCCTGCTGGATCTCGTAGAAGCTGCCGTCTTGCGTGAGAGCGTCAGCAGAGAAGAGCAGGTGCAGGTAGCCGGCCTTGTCGCTAGGTAGGAGGCTGAGGTCGAGCTCGACGTAGGTTTCGGCGCGTCCGCGTTGGCCCACTGCTCCGCTGGTGGCTGAGGAGTAGAGCCGAAGCGAGCTGCCGCGCACGCTGATGACCCAGGGGACGTTGTCGCGATCGGCCTGGGTGAGA
>CALCHY010000077.1 GCA_937907415.1 uncultured Trueperaceae bacterium | reverse complement strand
TGAGGTCGTTGCGGCTGAACACCCGCCCCGGCGCGCGCGCCAGCGCGAACAGCAGATCGAACTCCAGCGTGGTCAGTTCCACCTCACGCCCCGCGAAGGTCGCCCGCCGCTGCCGCGGATCGACGCGCAGGCCGCGGTGCTCCACCGCCTCGTCGGCCTCCACCTCGCGCGCCTGGCTGCGCCTGAGCACCGCGCGCACGCGCGCCACCAGTTCGCGGGGACTGAACGGCTTCACCACGTAATCATCCGCTCCAAGCTCCAGCCCCACGATGCGGTCGCTCTCCTCGCTCCGCGCCGTCAACATGATGACGGGGGTGCGCTGCTCGCGCCTGAGCGCCGTGAGGAACTCGGGGCCGCCCACGCCCGGCAGCATCCAGTCGAGCACCACCAGCGCCGGCGGCGCCGTTAGCGCCCGTTGCAGGCCGGCGGCGCCGTCGTGTACCACTTCGACGGCGTACCCCTCGCGCGTCAGGTAGGCGCTCACCACCTGCGCGGCGTCGACGTCGTCCTCCACCACCAGGATGCGGCTCATGAGCACCAAGCTAACACCCGTTTTCCCGATGTCGCTCCGCCCGGCGCGACTTTACGCGGACCTTACACACCGCTTAACGGGCCGCAACAACCGGCCGCTACGCTCGTCGACATGAGCGCGCCGCTGACGCACATGGCCTCCCACGGACTGTGGATGCTCTTGGGCACCGTCGCCCTGGTGCTGCTGGCGCTCGGCCTCCTGCGCGCGCTCTTCCCCGACTTCTCCAGCCACGACGCCAGTACCGCCCCCGGCGTGCAGCCCGACCGGCAGGCGCCAAGCGCGCCGGAGCCGCCGGCCGGGCGACGGCGCTGAGACGCCGCGGGTAGAAGAGGTTCTTCGGATCGGTTGTTAACGCGCGGGAGCGGCGAAACCCGCCCTGCGACGAGGAAGGCAAGGTGCACACACGTGAAGAGATGGCTGCTGACGTTAACCCCGCTACTGGCGATGGTGGTAACCGCCACCGCGCTCCTGGGCGGGCGCCCCGCGCATGCCGCGGGTCCGCTGGAGGGCCTGCATATGACCGTCACCAAGTCGCCCTGGTGCGGCTGCTGCGGCGACTACATCGCGATCCTGCGCCAGCGCGGCGTAAAGGTGACGGTCGTTGATACCGAGGACACCGCCAGCGCCAAGCTCGCTCTCGGCGTGCCGCCCAGCACGTGGAGCTGCCACACGACGGAGGTGGCCGGCTACGCCGTGGAGGGCCACGTGCCCATGGAGGCAATCGAGAAACTTCTTAGCGAGCGCCCCGCGGTGACCGGTATCGCGCTGCCCGGCATGCCCTCGGGCTCACCCGGCATGAACGGTGTGAAGAGCCCGCCGTTCCAAGTTGTCGCCTTCGACGCTAACGGGGTGCGCCACTTCGGTGACTTCTAGCCCATTGCGGCCTCACGCCCCGACCGTCGCTAGCGTCGCGGCCGTCTTCTTTCCTGGGGGCCGGCCGGGCACGCAGGCTTGAATGCTCGAGGTGGAGTACGCAGCAAGTCGCGCCCGGCCCGGAAGTCACCGCTGGCTCTCGCAAGCGCGCACGTAGATCACGGAGGTTCATAACGTCATGGAAGCTCGTGCAATGAAGGAATCATGTCGGCTCGGTCTTCGGCAAGCGCCGATCGTAGTTCTCGCTGCCGCTCTGCTCTTGTCGTTCGCAAGCGCTCAAGCCGGCCTGGGCCAAGCGGGCGAGCAGCGCAGCCCCGCTGCGGAGGCAGGCTACGTCTACACGGCAGACGAGCGCGCCGGCACCGTCAGCGAGGTCGATCTCGCCACCGGTCAAGTGAGGACGGTCGACCTGCCCATCACGCCGCACAACGTTCAGGCGTCATCCGACGGCCGGTTGCTGATGATCGTCGGGGCTGCCGCGGAAGAGTTGGAGCACGGAGCTGAGGCTGCCGACCACGGCGACTCCAAGGCGCCAGGCCGCCTGCTGGTGCTCGACACCAGCGTCCTGGAGGGGGCGGCGATGCTCGACCTGGAGGTCGGCCGCGACCCAGCGCACGTGATCGTCGACGAGGATGGAGCCTACGCCTACGTGACCAACGCAGGCGATAGCACCCTCAGCGTGGTGGACCTGGAGCGCGCGGAAGTCATCACCGAGGTCGAGGTGGGGAGCCTGCCGCACGGGCTACGAATGAGTCCCGATGGACGGGAGATCTACATCGCTAACACCGGCGATGACAGCGTCGCCGTGGTCGATGTGGAGTCCGCCAGCCTGGTCGACACCATCCCGGTCGGCGCGGCTCCGGCTCAGGTGGGCTTCACGCCGGACGGCGGACGCGTCTACGTGTCCTCCACCATCGATGACAGCGTCGCCGTCATCGACACCGCCCGGCGCGAGGTGGTCGCCACCGTGCCAGTGGGTCGCACACCGATCCAGGTGTTCGCCACCCCCGACGGCCGCTACGTCTACGTCGCCAACGAGGGCACGCCGGAGAACCCCGACGACCGGGTCTCGGTGATCGACACGGCCACGAACGAGGTCGTGGCCACCGTCCAGGCCGGCACGGGCCCTCACGGGGTCGTCGTAAACGACGACGGTAGCCGCGCCTTCGTCACCAACTCGGTGGACGGCACGATCACCGTGATCGACACGACGACCCAGGCGGTGACCCGCACCATCGAGGTGGGCGAAGGCGCCAGCGGCATCACGTTCAGTAACGCGCAACGGCGCGACTGAGGTTCGGCCCGGCACTCGACGCACTTGCGCCGGCTCGGGCGATCCGGCGCGCCTCCCGAGCGAGGACACCGCCAGCGCCAAGCTCACTCTCGGCGTGCCGCCCAGCACCTGGAGCAGCCACACGACGGAGGTGGCCGGCTACGCCGTGGAGGGCCACGTACCCATGGAGGCCATCGAGAAACTTCTTAGTGAGCGCCCCCCGTGACCGGCATCGCGCTGCCAGGCATGCCCGACAGAAGTATGCGGTTGCCGTTTGCTGCCGGATCAGGTTGAGGCTCCCAATCATCGGTTCCAGATGGAGGGCAGTCGTTCAGCGCGCTAGCGAGATAGCCGCTCCAGGATGCCC
>CALCHY010000076.1 GCA_937907415.1 uncultured Trueperaceae bacterium | reverse complement strand
CGGGTTGGTGCGCCGGGACGTGCGCAGGTTCGGCGCCGGGCGCGAATCGGGCTTTGTTTACCACCGCGCGCGCGCCAGCCTGATGCCGCTGGTTGTGCTGCCGTGGGTCGTCTACCTGGCGCTGCCGGTGAGCGTTCATCCGCTGCTGATCCTGCTGCCCAGCGCGGTGCTGCTCGGTGGCGCCGTGGACATCGCCGCGGCGACGTTTAAGAAGTACCTCTAGCGCTCGGTTGCGACTGTCGGCGATGATGAGCACGCACCCGTCAGCGGTTGGCGGCGCCGTCCTCGCCACGGGCCACCTGGTTAGACTGGGGAGCTACGCATTAGGCTCAGGCTGAGGAGCGACCGCCGCTTCCGGCTCGGGTTCGGGGGGCGCGGGGTCAAGTTCGAGGTAGACGTAGCTCGGCTCGCGCCGGAGTCCCTCGGCCGGATACGTGCGCACCAGTCGCAAGTTCTCCGCATCGTAGCTCATGCCGTCCATCAGGCACGACTCGGCGACGCGAGGGTTGTACCCATGCAACCAGACGAAGTTCTTCTTCGTCCAGGCCAGCACGGTCTTCTGAAGCGCCCGGCTGTCCTTGTCGTAGTCGACCTGGCTGACAGCGAGTCCCATCACGTTCAAGCAGAAGCCAAGAATCTTTGCTCCTTTGAAGTTGGCGAAGTGCCTCATGTCAGCAATCTCGTCGTACAGAAGCCGGCGCACCTTGAACTTCACAACACGGCCGGCTGGGCCGTCGAGGTGATTGAAGTTGAACAGCTCACCCCACACCGAGTTATGCTGAATCGACCAGCAGCCCCACTGCGGCGATCTGACCGCCGAAGCATGGAAGATCACCTCGAAGATCATGCTGGCGATGTGATCGTAGAATGTCTCGCGTGGGTGGCCGTGCTTCGCTCTCACGCGAATGTGGACGTGGTCGGGGACTCCCTTTTCGTCGAGGATCTTGACCGCGTCTTTGATGAACTCGACGACGACACGAAGTCGGCGGGACGAGTCGGTGTCCCAAACGCTGGTGAGTTCGTTCAGCGTATAGAGGTCGGAGGCAGCATTCTCGATGTAGCCCTTAGCGCGATAGAGCACGAACGAGTGGCCGCCATACCCTTCTTCGACGTAGCTGCGAAAGGCCATCAATACCACCCGGCAGTAGGCGTCCCACTGCGCAGCGTCCCATTCCCTCTTACCGTAGATGTCAGGGTCAAGCAGGGTTCCGATTGTCTCGACCATCTCATAGTTAGCGAACATCGCTTGGCTGAGAGGCTTGTGGTAACCGATCAGGCCCGACTCGTAGCCTTCTGCTTCGTGGTAGAGGAATGAGTCCTTGTTTGCCAGCGCTTCGTTGACAATGTTCTTGGCGAAGGTCTCCACTTGGATGCCGTGCTTTTTCGTCTCTGCCATTGCCTGGAACACGGCCAGGGCGGTACCAGGCGAAGACTCGACAATTGCGCGGCACAGTCTTTTGTCGGCAACGAGCAGAAGCAGGTCGTTGGCATACCCCTCCACCTTCGGTGGGGTACGCTTCGCTTCCCCTTCGCGCTCGACCCGGTAGTTCTTGAGCCTGCCCCTATCCGTAGCGTGGCGGACAAGCGAACTGGCCGAGTAGGCTAGCTCGTCTGCGATTACGGAGAGCTCCGTCGGTGATCCCTTGAGGATGAATCGATACAGGGTCTGCGCGAAGCGCTCGGCGTTGTGCCTACCGTACTTGGGTGGACGGATGAACGCGAACCAAGTCCAAGTGAGGAACGTCAGCAGGAACAATCCGCCCAAGATCGCTTGCCACGATGCAGGCGTCAGGAGGTTGCCCTTTGGTACGAGCCACTGCTCAGCGCGCCAGAGGTCCGTCAGCAGCGTGAGCACGCCGACAGCGGTGACGACCGAGAACGTGATGCCCAGCAGAGGTATTGGGGTGGTCCGAACCCGGAACCGGTAGCGGACGTCGGCGATTGTCCAGGCCAACACCATGAGCGCGAGACCCGCGAGGAACTCCGAGAAGCCGAAGAACTTCTGCCCACTCCCATCGAGAGGGATGAAGCAAACGCCCACGAAGCACTGTTCAACTGTCACTTGGACCTCCTCTTTGTATCCGTCGCCTCCATCGTCGAGCCTTCAAGCGGAAGCGGATGCCCGCGATCGGTGTCCGCCTGAATTCGACTTCAGGTCGAACCCTGAATAGGCACTCTCGTCGATGTGAAACGCATTCCATGTAGGTCTTCGCTTGCGTCACCGCCCGAGCAGCGCAGCGGCGGCATCCATCTGTTCGTGCTCGAAGGCCGGCGCGAAGTCATCCAGCTCGGCTGCGCGCAATCCGACCTCCGGGCTGAGCGCGACTTGGCGCCAGCTCAATACCGCGGCATGCACCTCACCCAGCACGGCCAGCGCCTGTGCCTCGTCCAGCGCGAAGTACGATGCGCGGGTCAGCAGCATCTGCACG
>CALCHY010000075.1 GCA_937907415.1 uncultured Trueperaceae bacterium | reverse complement strand
GGGCGGCTCTGGCGGAGTGCGCCCGCCGCACCATCGCTTCGCGCCAGGGCGTCGCTGACGACGGGATCTGGATCTCACCCATGACCGAGTCCAACATCCGGTCTAGGAGGGCTTCTTTGTTAGCCACGTGGTGATAGAGAGACATGGCCTGGACGCCGAGCACTTGCGCTAGCCGACGCATGGAGAGGTGGTTTAGGCCCTCGCTGTCGGCCAACTTGATAGCTGTTTGCACCACTGTGTGTTCGTCTAGCGCCGCGCGCTCGGTCCTTCCTGCCGTCATGTCCTTCTCCCAACCAGAAGTGGCCTTACGGCGTAAGGTTACACTTACAGCGTAAGGCTGTCAATCGTTCCGGTGCAGTTCGGGTCGGCGGTGGCTAGCTGCGCTAGGTCGAGTGCGAGTGGGAAGAGGTGCGTCTAACAGACGCCATCCCCACGGAGTCGTCCTGCTCGTTCACTTCACGAGCCTGAGTGACAAAGGGTAGCGGTAATGCATGCCCTTCTTGGCCTGGACGGCCGCGACTATCGGCATGACCACCATGAGGACGCCCACGACGACCAGGACTAGGGCGCCGATCACGATGCCGACTACCGTCAACATGAGCAGTACCGAGGCGATCGCCGCCAGGACCATGGTGATCTGAAAGTTCAGGGCTTCGAGCGCCTGCTCCTTGATGAACTCGTCGTCGTCGCGTTTCCAGAGCCATACGATCAGGGGACCGAGCACGAAACCGATGCCGTTCCCAAGCAGCCCGACAAGGGCGGAGAGATGCGCGATCATCGCCCAGTCGCGGATGGCATGGGTGATCGATGGCTGGGTCGGCATGCTCAAGCATAGGCCATGTGACCTGTCTGCTTGCCTAAATACCAACGCCCTAACGGTCCACGATTGGCATCGAGATCACAATACGGGTGCGCGCGGCGCAGCTCCGTCAGTTCGGGAACCCGCCCCGCCGCTCGCCGCTCGGTTTATAGTCGGTCAAAGTCCGAAAGTAGAGGTGAGGCATGCGAGCAATGGTTCGTTCAGCAGCAGTCCTACTCGTAGCTATCGTGATTGGCGCAGCGCTGGCGGCGCCGCCAACCAGTCTGAGGATCATGGCTCCAGCCTCTCCTGGCGGCGGATGGGACGGCACCTCGCGCGCGATGCAGGCGGCACTGCAGGAAGCTGGCATCATCGGGTCGGTGGAGGTCTTCAACGTGCCCGGCGCAGGCGGCACCATCGGCCTTGCGCAGTTGGCAACGGCTGAGAAGGGCAAGGACGACATCCTGATGATGATGGGCCTCGTGATGGTGGGCGCCATCCTCAGCAACGACGCCCCAGTCACGCTCGCGCAAACCACGCCGATCGCCCGCCTTACGGCTGAGTACGAGGTCATCGTGGTGCCAGCCAACTCGCCACTACAGACGTTGTCTGACCTGGTCGACGCACTCAAGGCCAACCCCGGCGCGGTCTCGTGGGGCGGCGGCTCGGCCGGCGGCACCGACCACATCCTGGTCGGCCTGATCGCCAAGGCAGTCGGCGTCGATCCTAAGGCCATCAACTACATCGCCTTCTCCGGCGGCGGCGAGGCGCTCGCCTCCATCCTCGGCGGTCAAGTCACCGCGGGCGTGTCTGGTTACTCCGAGTGGGCCGGCCAGATCGAGTCAGGCGACCTGCGGGTTCTGGCCATCTCGTCGCCAGAGGGGCAGGCAGGCATCGACGCCCCAACCATGCGCGAGGCGGGCGTAGACCTTGACCTCGCCAACTGGCGTGGCGTTGTCGCTCCTCCCGGCATCAGCAACGAGGCGAGGAACGCCCTGGTGAGCGCCATGGACGCCATGGTGACCAGCGACGCGTGGGCGGCCAAGCTCGAGCAGTTCGGCTGGACCAGCGCGTACATGAGTGGTGACGAGTTCGCCGACTACCTCGTGGCCGAGGACGCACGCGTAACCGAGATCCTCAGAGACATCGGCCTCGTCGACTGACCCTGTGCTAGACGACGATGCCGCTAAGCCTAGCCGGGTTTCCGGGGGCGACCTGCTGGTCGCCCTCGGAGTCCTTGGGCTAGGCGCGTTCTTCCTGCACGGCGCTACCGTCATCAGGGTGCTGCCGAGTTACGCCCGCGTTGGCCCGCGCTTCTTCCCGTTCTCGGTGGCCTTCGCACTGCTCGCCTGTGGGGGCGTGCTCACGTTCATGGCGCTGCGTGGTCAGCGCGGCCTGCCTGAAGACTCGGAAGACGCCGACGCCGAGGCGGACACCGACTGGAAGGTCCTCGCCATCATCGGTGCCGCGCTCGTCCTCGACTTGTTCCTGATCAGGCCAGCCGGCTTCGTGCTCTCATCCACCCTGTTGTTCTGGGGGGTCGCCATCGGTTTCGGCGACAGGCGCCCTGTGAGGACGATCGCCATCGGCTTTGCCCTGTCGCTCGTCGTCTACCTCGCCTTCACGAAGCTCCTCGGCCTGACGCTGCCCGCCGGCATTCTGCCGCTGTGAGGCGAGCTACTCCCTCGCCCCGCGCCCACGACGCCAACCCGCCGGGAGGCACATGGACACCCTGACCGCCCTGCTTCACGGCTTCTCGATCGCCCTCACCTGGCAGAACCTCCTGTGGGCGCTGGCCGGAGTGACGCTCGGCACCATGGTTGGCATTCTCCCCGGCATCGGACCGGCACTCACGGTGGCGCTCTTACTGCCCGTCACCTTCAACCTCGACCCCGTTGCCAGCTTCATCATGTTCGCTGGCATCTACTACGGCGGCATGTACGGCGGCTCGACCACCTCCATCCTCCTCAACACGCCAGGCGAGTCCGCCTCGATAATCACCGCCATCGAGGGCAACCAGATGGCGCGCAGGGGGAGGGGAGCGGCGGCGTTAGCCACCGCGGCCATCGGTTCGTTCGTGGCTGGCACCATCGCCACCGTCGCGCTGACCTTCGTGGCGCCAGTGATGGTCAAGCTCGGCCTAGCATTCGGGCCGGCCGACTACTTCGCGCTCATGGTGCTAGCGTTCACGACCGTAACGGCGGTCCTCGGCTCGTCGCTCGTGCGCGGCCTCACCAGCCTGCTGTTCGGCATCGGCCTCGGCATGGTCGGCATCGACCTGCAGAGCGGCCAGGCGCGTTACACCCTCGGCAGCCTCGAACTGCTAGACGGCATCAGCGTCATAACGGTGGCCGTCGGCCTGTTCGCAGTTGGCGAGACGCTCTATGTTGCCTCGCGCCAGCGCCGCGAGAAGCAGCAGGTGCAGGCCATCAAGGGCTCTATCTGGATGAGTCGCGAGGAGTGGGCGCGCTCGTGGCGCCCGTGGCTGCGCGGCACGCTCCTCGGTTTCCCGCTCGGCAGCCTGCCAGCCGGCGGCGCCGAGATCCCCACGTTCCTCAGCTACAGCATCGAGAAGCGCCTAAGCAAGCACAAGGACGAGTTCGGCAAGGGCGCCATCGAGGGGGTGGCCGGACCAGAGGCTGCCAACAACGCCGCCGCCGCCGGGGTGCTCGTCCCGCTGCTCACCCTCGGCATACCCACATCCGCCACTGCGGCCATCATGCTTGCGGCCTTCCAACAGTTCGGGTTGCAGCCCGGACCACTCCTCTTCCAGAACGCCCCCAGCCTGGTGTGGGGCCTCATCGCTACCCTCTATATCGGCAACGCCATGCTGCTCGTCCTCAACCTGCCGCTGGTCGGCATGTGGGTGAGGCTCCTCACCATCCCGCGGCCACTGCTCTACGCCGGCATCTTGCTGTTCGCAACGCTCGGCGTCTACAGCCTCAGCAACTCGGTCGTCGACCTGATAACGCTGTACGCCATCGGCTTCGTCGGCTTCCTGATGCGGCGCTTCGGTTTCCCGGTCGCGCCCGCCGTCATCGGCATGATCCTCGGCCCATTGGCGGAACAGCAGTTCAGACGCGCGCTGGCCATCAGTCAGGGCGATTACACGGTCTTCTTCTCACGGCCGCTGTCGCTTAGCCTCCTGATCGTCGCGGCGCTGGCGTTGATAATCCCCATCGTCCTCGACGCGCGCGTCAAGCAGCAGCGCCTGCATGAACTGGACGACTAGGCTCGCTACCCCGCCGTACCGTCCTGAACGAACTTCGCGAGCTCCGTCCTCAGCTTGAGCGGCTACTCGTGGTGCACGTACATCATGTGCCCCGCCTCATACAACGGCATGCTCACGTTCGCTCGTTGTTGGGCTCCAAGGCCCGCATGCGCGAACGTGTGCAACGTAACGTAGTAGGGCGTTGCCAGGTCGTAGCAGCCGTTAGCTACGTGCACCCTGAGGTAGGGGTTCATGCTCATGGCCTTGCGCAGCGCCTCCGCCATGTTCAGGTAGCGGTTCTCGAAGTCCTTGTAACTCCAACTCTCGTAGAGGTCCGCCGTGCGCCGCGCTGCTGACTCGGGCGCACGTCGTATCTACAATCAGTCGTGCAGGTGCACCGGCCAAGGGAACGGCGTGAGATCAAGTTGCGCCTCATGCTGCGCTGCACATTCAGAGGCGACTGTC
>CALCHY010000074.1 GCA_937907415.1 uncultured Trueperaceae bacterium | reverse complement strand
GCCGTCTGCCGCTTCAGCGTCGCCGTCAACCGCCGCCGCGGCGAGCAAGAAGAAGTCGGCTTCTACGACATCGTCGCCTGGAACGAGCTGGCGGAACAGGCCGCCACCCTCAAGAAGGGCATGCCCGTCCTGGTCGAAGCCGCCGTCAGCAACGACAACTGGACGGACAAGGAAGGCAACAAGCGCTACGCCACGCGCTTCGACGCCGCCACCATCCAGGCCCTGCGTCGCCCCGCCGGCGCCGAACGCGACGAAGACACCACCCAAACCGCCGCCACCCAGAACGTGCCGGCACCCGAACCCGACCTCGCCACTTTAGCCGAGGAGCTTCCGTTCTGAGTCGCTAGAACCAGCGTCCTAGACGCAAAAAACCACACCCCCGGCCCCAAGCGGGCCGGGGGTATTTCTCGTTAACCACCAACCCGATTTGCAATAAACCGGCAGAACATGAAAGACTGATAAACAAGATGCCCAAGTACCGCGTTCGCGCCACCTGCACCCAGATTTTCACGCAATTCTTTACTATCGAAGCCGACAACGAACTCGAGGCCATCGAGCTCGTGAAAAGGGGAGAAGCGCCCCTAACCTACGAGCGCTTCGACGAAGTCGACGAGTTCGAGCCCACCCACGCTTACGAAGCGCTCGACAACACCGACCTCAGCACCCCCACCGCGCCCTGCCGCGCCTACGTCGTCCCGCAACCCCACAACAAGCAAGCGCGAGCTCACGCGCAACCCGCGTAACATGCTCCCTTTTGTTGCCCTAGAAGGGGTCGACGGGTCCGGTAAGACGACGCTCGCGCGTAACCTCAGCGACGCCCTCACCCAGATCGGTGTGCCGCACACGCTCACGCGCGAACCCGGCGGCACCAACCTAGGCGCGCACGCCCGCAAGCTCCTACTCGACCCTGCGCACGCCCCCACCCCCACAACCGAACTGCTCCTCTACGCCGCCGACCGCGCCCAACACGTAGAAGAACTCATCCTCCCCGCCCTCGAGCAAGGCCACACCGTCATCACCGACCGCTACATAGGCAGCACGGTGGCCTACCAACACTATGCTCGCGGCCTCCCGCTCGACACCATCCTCGAGCTCAACCAGCTCGCCACCCGCGGCCTGAAGCCCGACCTGACCATCCTGCTCGACCTCGAGCCGCACGACGCCACCGCCAGGGCTCGCGCTCGCGGCGAGAAGGACCGGCTCGAAACCGACACCCTCAACCGGCTTCACCTCATCAGGCACGGGTACTTGCAGCAAGCCAAGGACGACCCGACCTGGCTGGTGCTTGACGCCAACCAGCACCCGGAGGTGCTCGCCATGATCGCACTCGACCGCATGAGCCAAGACGAACGCGAGCCGCGTATGGCCAAGGTCGCCTGAAGGAGCTTGCATGCCGACACTCGGCCCTCCGTCCAACAAGCCCTGGTTCGCTGACGCCATTGACGCGATGACTGACTACCGCCTCTTCCACCCAGAGACGATGGTGTTCGACTTCACGACTGCCTTCAGCCAAGCGGTCGCTGGTTTCGAAGCGAACGAAGACCCGCCCCCACTGCAGGGCCCTTTCCGGCTCCGCCCCAACGTCCTGGTCGCTGCGCAACTCAACAACAGCGGTGACAAGTGGCTCATTGACAACATCACGCACGAGCGCCACGCGTGCCCCGAAATACTGCTCGAGCTCATGAGTGAGTTGGCGCCCGAACGCCCCGACGCCCTTCCAAGCGTCACTCACGTCATCGAAAGCCGCTACTACCAGATGGAAGACGAACTTCCCGTCTGCATGGCAATGGGCGTCATTTGGCTCGGCCAAGACGGTCACATCCTGTTTGCCGCTGTGCTTCCCCCGCACCCAGGCCATCCCACCGGCGCTAAGTGGCGCGATGACGAGTGGCTCGAACAGTTCCACGGAGCCACCTGGGTCATCAGCACCGCACTTGGCCTGCTGAGGGACTCCCCACAAGCCAACGACATTCCCTTCCCACCGCCGGCGCTACAGGCCTAGGCCCCCAAGAAAGAAGCGCCCCCACGGCGCAAACCAATCAAATGACCCGACGCACCCCCCCACTCGCCAGTGCCCTACAGCACGCCCTCGTAGCCGCCATGGCCATCACTTACCTCGTGGCGGCCGCCACCCAGATCCACCGCGACAACCTCCCCCTCGCCGCCATCAACCTCCTCATCGCCGGCCTACTCGGCGTCCTCCTCGAACTCAATAAGAAGCGCTACGGGCGCCTCTTCGCCAACTTCTCCGTCCGCAAGAGCGTGAAGCGCCTGCGTCAAAACGAAGTGTGCGGCTGGTGCGGCGAGGAAGTTGCAGCCAAGGCGCCAGCCGTCACGCACCGGGGCGCCGTCGAAGGCGAACCGTTCATCCTCTACCACCACCCCGAATGCGACCATGCGATAACCCAGTGGTACCTCCAGAACTCGGACGAGACCACCATCGACCTGCCGCTCCCCAAGCAAGGCAGCATGCGACGCGGCAGCCCCCACCCCCGCGACTAACCACCACCCGGAGGGCCCACATGCCAGAACTCCACCAACTCATCCTCGACCGCATCGAAGAGAACCAAGCCACCCTCGAAAACGAAGCC
>CALCHY010000073.1 GCA_937907415.1 uncultured Trueperaceae bacterium | reverse complement strand
CCGTCGAGGGGCTGCCCGACCTGCAGGTGGACGTGGCCAGCCCCGCCGAGGCGGGGCTGCTCGAGCCGGGCACGCCAGTGACGCTGGCGCCAGGCGCGTTGCATGCGTTGGCGGGGGAGGGGTAGGCGGACGCTCTCAGCCCTTCGGGGCCGCATGCTCCGCCTTGATGGCCCGAACTTGTCGAGCGGCAGGTTGAAGGTGACGTGTGGGATGTACAGGCTGACGTTGCCGCTGTCTGCCGAGGCGAACGTCTGCGGGGCGCCGTCGGGCCGCGCGATCTCAACCAACTAGACGATTCGGCGTTCTTCATTCATGCCAAGCGTTGGTTCACCGCTCACTCCCCAAGGTGCTACTATTCTCCCTAGCTAAACAGACATTTCATTCTGCGAAAAGGAAGTGGATGCGAGCAACCTTCTGCAACGGCAACTTCTACCGCGCTGGGCGCTTCCAGCTGGCCGACCTCGAGGTCGTCGCTGGGCGCATCCACGCCTTCGCGCCGCCCGCCACTAGCCGGCCGCCCGCCGACTCGAGCCACCGTTTCATCGACCTCGAGGGCGCATTCGTGCTCCCCGGCCTGATCGACGCCCACGCCCACCTCGTGCTCAGCCCCGATGCTCAGCGCCACGAACCCCTAACGGCACGCGTTCTCAAGGGAGCTCGCAACGCAGCCATCCAGTTGCGCGCTGGCGTCACGAGCGTCAGGGACGTAGGAGGGCCGGGGCGCATAACGGTCGAGCTCAGAGAGGCCATCGACGCCGGGACTCTCGAGGGCCCCCGAGTGCAGACAAGCGCTTCGTTCGTCTGTTCGACCGGGGGCCACGTAAGTTATTGGGGCCGCGAGGCCGACGGTCCCGACGAGATGCAACGCGCGGTCAGGGAGCAACGCAAGGCGGGCGCCGACTTCATCAAGATCATGGCCAGCGGCGGCGTTGCCGACGAGCGCGAGGACCCGAGCCTCGCGCAGCTGACTCAGCCCGAGCTCGCAGCGATCGTCGCAACCGCCCGCCAGTCCGGAACTTACGTGGCGGCGCACGCCCACCCCGCGCACGCCATACAGATGTGCCTTGAGGCCGGCGTGAGGACCATCGAGCACGCCAGCTTCATGGACCAGCAGTGCGTCGAGACGGCTCTGGAGAAGTCGGCCTTTATCGTCCCTACCTTCATCGTCTACGACGTGATGGCGCGCTCAGAGAACCTGTCCGCCGGTCAGCGCGACCTGGCGGCAAGTGTTCTAGAGCGCAAGGCCGACAGCTTCCTCAGGGCCGTCGCGGCCGGCGTGCAGTGGGGGGTCGGCACCGACGCCGGTTCGTTCATGCCCCAAGGGCAGTTGTGGCAGGAGATGCGCTTCATCCAGCGCCTCGGGGTTTCAGCCGACCGGATCATCGCTGCCGCCACGCGTACCAACGCCGAGATCATGCGCTCCCCCGACGTCGGCAGCCTCGAAACGGGTGCCTGGGCCGACATGCTCGTGCTCTCCGATGATCCCACCAAGGACCTCTCCGTCCTCGAGAACCCCTCCCTGGTCGTAAAGGGCGGCCAGGTCGTACACCGCTCGCAGTCCGCCACCACGCTGCCTACTCTCGCTCCTTCAGGAGGAAGATCATGAAGCCGAAGACCGTCGTTCGTTCGTTGCTTACCTGCTTGACGTTGGCGCTGTTCGCCAGCGTGGCGCTGGCGCAGTCCGTTGGGGGCTCGGTGGTGATTGCCATCAACGCCGAACCCGACTCCCTCGATCCCCAGAAGAGCGCCACCGCAGTCGTCAACCAGGTGATGCGCTACATCGGTGACACCCTCGTCAACAAGGACCTCGACGGTAACTACATCGCCGGCCTCGCCACCTCCTGGACCCCCTCGGAGGATGACAAGGTCTGGACCTTCACGCTTCGCGAGAACGTCAAGTTCCACAACGGCAAGCCGGTGGACGCCGAGGCCGTGCGCGCCTCCTTCCTGCGCGCCAAGGACCCGGCGACGCAGAGCCCCGTGGCGGCCGGCCTCCTCGCCCCGGTCGACGACGTGGTGGTGGTGGACGACTACACCGTCGAGTTCCACCTCGCTCGGCCCTACTACCTCCTGATCGAGAACCTCACGCAGCAGGCCCTCGCGCTTGTCGACGCCGAGGCGGCCGCAGAGCTTGGCGCGGAGTTCAACCGCAGCCCCGTCCTCACCGGCCCCTGGAAGGTCGGCCCGTGGGCGAGCGGCAGCCGCATCACGCTCGAGCGCAACCCCGACTACGCTTGGGGACCCGAGTACGCCCACGACGGCCCCGCCTACTTGGGGCAGATCGTGTTCCAGATCGTGCCCGACCAGGCGACCGCCACGGCCGCGTTCGAGGCCGGCAACGTCGACGTCCTGACAGTCGCCCCGAGCGACGTGCAGACGCTCGAGAGCACGGGCAAGTACTCGATGCTGAGCTTCATGCGCAAGGGCCTCGGGCTCTACATGGCCTACAACGTCAACCGCGCACCCTTCGACGACCTGCGAGTGCGCCAGGCGCTGGCGTACCTGATCGACAAGGACGCGCTGGTGGCGGTGTCGTTGCGCGGCCTTGGCCAGCCCGCCTGCGGGCCGCTTCCCCCGAGCATCGCCGGCTACTGGGACGGCATCTGCAGTTACTCCGCTCCCTACGACCCAGCGCGCGGCCTCGAGCTGCTGGTCGAGGCAGGCTACACCTCGCAGAACGGCAAGCTCGTCAAGGGCGGCCAGCCCCTCGCGTTCTCCATCCTCACCTCGAGCACGTACGGCTGGCCGCAGTCGGCGCAGGTCGTGCAGGCGATGCTCAAGGAGTTCGGCATCGACGTCACCGTCGAGCTCGTCGAGCACACCACTCTGCTCGCGCAGGGCCGCGAGGGCTCCCATCAGGCGATCTTCCTCGGCTACACGTACACGAGCGCCGACATCCTGAACTCCTACCTCAACTCCGCCAACATCGGCACGGGCTACAACTGGGCGCACTACGCCGACCCTGAGATCGACTCGCGCCTCGCGCTGTCACGCAGCACGTCCGACGACGCCCTGCGCCAGGAGACCTACGCCGAGCTGCAGCGCATGGTCCTCGACCTCGGGCTGTGGCTGCCGCTGTGGATCAACGACAACTACGTGGCTCTCCAGCCCCGCGTTCAGGGCGCCCAACTGAGCAAAGAGGGCTTCATCGCCCTCCTCGACGCATACGTAGAGTGAACCAGCACGGGGGTGAGCCGCGGGAACGCGCGGCTCACCCCCGACCAGGACCCCATATCTGATGGCATCCCAGTTCTACGGCCGCGCCCTCGCACTCCTGACAGTGCTGCTTGGCGTGTCGTTGGCCACCTTCCTGATGGTGCACGCCGTGCCGGGAGACCCGGCGTTCGCGCTGCTCGGAGACCAGGCGACGGCCGAGGACATCGCGCGCGTGAGGCGCGATCTCGGCCTCGACCGACCCCTCCCTGAGCAGTACGCGCGCTACGTGATCCGCGCCGTTCAGGGCGACCTCGGCACCAGCATCCGGACGGGCCAACCCGTCATTCAGGCTATCGGACAGCGCTTCTCTTCGACCATATATCTGACTCTGGCGGCGATATTCCTTTCGACCATCACCGGCTTGGCGGTGGGAATCGTGGCTGCGGTCAGCAGGAACCGCTTCGTCGAGTTCTTCATCTCCGTATTCCCGCTGGTCGGCCTCTCGCTGCCCACCTTCTGGTCGGGGCTGCTGCTCATCACCCTCTTCGGCCTCGTCCTCAAGTGGGTGCCCGTGGTGGGCGACGCGGGGCTTCGCAGCCTCGTCCTGCCCGCCATCGCGCTTGCGCTGCCAACTTCCGCGGTCGTCGCCCGCATGACGCGCACCACGATGCTGGCCACGCTCGGCGAGGAGTTCGTGCGCACCGCCCGCGCCAAGGGAGTGCCCCGCCACCTGGTGATCTACAAGCACGCGCTCAAGGCGGCGCTCATCCCGGTGGTAACGGTGGTCAGCCTGCAGTTCGGCGCCTTGCTTGGCGGCGCGATCGTCGTGGAGAGCGTCTTCGCACGCCCAGGCCTCGGGCGCTTGGCGGTCGAGGCCATCCTCGCGCGCGACTTCCCCGTGGTGCAGGGCGTCGTCCTCGTCTCGGCCGTGGTCTTCGTCCTCGTCAACTTCGCGGCCGAGTTCCTGTACTCCGCCCTCGACCCCAGGATCTCGAAGAGCTGATGACCGAGGCAGCGATTACAACCGTGCCGGGGCCCGATGCTCCGCGAAACGGCCTGGCCGAGGCAACCACGCCCGCGCCTGCCCCAGCCGACAAGGGTCCGACCAACAAGGGCCCGTCAGGCAACCGCACGGGGCGCGCGCTGCGCCGGCGCTTTAGCCGGCCTGGCGCCGCGTTGGGGCTCGGCCTGCTCTTTGCGCTCATCGTCATCGCCCTGTTCGCGCCCGCGCTGCAGCGGCACGACCCTACTACCATCCACTACCGGGCACTGCAGGTTGCGCCCAGCGCGGAGTTCTGGTTCGGCACAGACGACCTGGGACGTAGCGTCCTCGCGCGCGTGCTACACGGTCTCAGGACCTCGCTGCTCATAGGCACGGCATCGGTGGCGCTAGCGCTCGTCATCGGCGTACCACTTGGCCTGCTGGCGGGCTACGGCGGGCGGCGCCTCGACGGCTTCATCCTGCGCTTCCTCGAGATCGACCTGGCCTTCCCGTCCATCCTGCTCGCCATCGCCATAGTTGCCGTGCTCGGGCCGGGCACCATGAACACGGTCTACGCCATCGCCGCCTCGACCGTGCCGATCTACGCGCTCACCGTGAGGTCCACCACCCGGGCGCTGGCGCAGCGCGAGTACGTGCAGGCGGCGCGCGCCCTTGGCGCCAGCGACCTGCGGATCCTCGCCGTGCACCTGCTGCCTGGCGTGGTGCCGCCGCTGCTCGTCATCACCACCGTGAACATCGGCGCCGCGGTGCTGGCGGCCGCCGGTCTCGGCTACCTGGGGCTGGGCGCCCAGCCTCCCACCCCCGAACTTGGCACGATGCTCAGCGAGGCCCGCGCCTACCTGCGGCAGGCCTGGTGGATGTCGGTGTTCCCTGGCCTTGCCATCACGACCCTCGTTCTGAGCATGAACCTGGTGGGGGACGCCCTTGGCGACGTCTACGACGTGCGCGCTTCGAGTGGCCGCAACTGACGTGCCCGACTTCGGCTACAGGGCGGCGATCGATGCCGTCACCGAACGAGTGTTGAGGACGGAGTTCCCAACGGCCATCCGCGCCGCGGCCGACGGTTCGAGTTGCGCGGTCTCCATGCGCTCACCCGGGCGCGACGCCACGCACTTTCACCGGTCCACCGGCGAGCGGGTGCTTAGCGTGCCCGGCGCGGTTCCCCTGGTATGGCATGCGGGCGGCTTCGTCGGGCGCTCGGCCGGCCGCCTTGTCCGCTGGGCGCTACGCAACGGCGCGGACGAGGACCTCGGGGCATGGGAGGGTCGTCGCGTTGCCGCCGCGGCAGGCGAGGACCTCTGGCTTGCCGATGCGAACACGATCTGGCGGCACGACGCCACCGGCGCAGAGACGCTAAGTATCCCGCTTGGAGCGCCGCTGCTGGGCGACGTAACGCCCTCACCGGGCGGAACGGTCGTGGCCGTGCGCGTGATCGAGGAGCGGGGCGCGTCGTCCTCGCTGCGCCTCTTCTCCCGTGCGGGCGAGGAGCTCTACACGTGGCACGAGCCGCAGTGGTGCGTTCTCGAGCCCGCCTTCGTCGACGAGGAGCGGATCGTCGTGACGCGCATGCTGCGCGACTCGACGGCGCG
Source organism: uncultured Trueperaceae bacterium (assembly GCA_937907415.1). Next base: position 8,203 of record CALCHY010000073.1, on the reverse strand, counting down.
CGAGATAGTGCTGCTGAACCTGCGCACCCGGGAGACAACCACCCTGGCGCTGGAAGCGAGCCACAAGGGGTTCGTGCCGCTGCCGGCAGCGGTGGCGAGCCGCACCACCGCCGCGTACATCCGTTACATAGACGGTTGGCCCCTGCTGTGCGTCTTCGACCTGGGCCACGTCAAGGAACGGGTGGTGAACCCCGGGCGCCACGAGGACCTGACCGACGTCCATGACCCGCCCGCCTTCTCCCCCAACGGCCGCTACCTGGCCTTCAACAGCAGCGCCACCGACCTGCGCCAGAGGCACTTATACGTCTACGACGTCGCGCACGAGAGGCTCGAGCGCCGCTCCTTCGCGGTCGGCGCCACGGGCCCGAAGGCGTGGCTTGGGTCAGGCCGCCTGGCGTTCGTCGAGTCGGACGAGCACGACGGGGCGTCGATCCGCTGGCTTGACTTGCGCCAAGGGGCACCTTCCGCCCCGGCGACCCCCCGTCCACCCACCCGCCCGGACTACCAACTTCAGCACCTGACGCTGCGCGGCGCAGATCACGACGTGCCCGCGGACCTCTTCCGGGCCACGGAACCGGCGGCCGTCGGCCGCCGCCCGGCACTCGTTTACGCGCACGGCGGGGTGTTCAGGCAACTCACCCGCGGTTACCCCGCCAGCTACGGCTACACCCTCCTCCATGAGATCAACCTAGGGCTTGTGCGGCTTGGGTTCGTGGTCATGTCGGTGGAGTACCGCGGCAGCATGGGGTTCGGCCTCGCCCACGACCAGGCGAACTACCTGGCCTGCGGCACCGCCGACAGCGACGACTGCGCCCTCGCCGCGGCCTACCTGGCGAGCCAGCCGTATGTCGACCCCACGCGCATCGGCGTCTGGGGACTGAGTTGGGGCGGCACCATGACGCTGCAGTCGCTCGTGCGCTACCCGGAGCGCTTCGCCGCCGGCGTCAACGTCGCCGGCATCTGGGACTTCGAGCAGCGCGCCCGCTTCTGGAACGCCAGGGAGGCGGGCCGGCCCATCTACTTCGACGGTCGCATGGGCTCGGCGGCCAGCGACGAGCGCCACCGCGCCTCCGCTCGCGAGCTAGCGGACCAGCTCGAGGCTCCGCTGCTGAGCCTTCAGGGAACCGAGGACGAGTCCGTCGACTACCAGCAGCAGGTGCTGCTAGCGAACGACGCGCATAGGCTCGGCAAGGACGTGCGCACCCTGACGCTGCCTGGCGAACGCCACGTCTTCGGCGGGGCGGAGGCCTGGCGCGTGGCCGTGCCGGCGATACTAGGCTTCCTGCTCAAGCAACTAGGCCCCGCGCCAATCGCGCCCTCGCGATGACGGTCTCACCGTTCAGCGTCTCGTTCGAAGATCCGGTGGCCGTTAGCGGTTGGCGCTTCGCCTGCAAGGAGATGTTCGACGTCGTCGGCCACCCCGCCACCTGCGGGCACCCCCGCTTCGCGGCAACCCGGCAGGGTCGACCGACGAGCAGGGTCGTCACCCACTTCCTAGACGCCGGCGCCACGCTGCTAGGGAAGACGCTTCAGAGCGAGCTCGCCTTCTCCGGCCTTGGCGAGAACCCTCACTACCTCATGCCGACCAACCCCACGCGCCCCGGCAACGTCGTCGGCGGTTCGTCGGCTGGCTGCGCGGTGGCGGTGGCGCGCGGCCTGGTCGATTTCTCCATCGCCACCGACACGGCGGGCAGCGCCCGCATTCCCGCGGCCTGCTGCGGCGTCGTGGGAGTCTCCCTGGCCGGGCACCGGAAGTGGTTGCGCGACGCCGTCACACTGTCGCCCACCCTCGACCAGTTGGGAATGATCGCTGCCGACGCCGCCCACGCACGTGCCGCGCTGGCGCGCCTCGGCACCGTGGCCGAGGCCCAGCCGCCCGCCCGGGTGGTGGTGCCAACGAGCCTTCTGGCGCGCTGCAGTGCGCAGGTGAAGGAGCGATTCGACCAGTTCCTCGAACGTCTTGGCGCCAGCGGCGTTGCGGTAGTCCGTTACACCGGCCCGGCCTTCGACGAGGTCGATGCACTGCAGGCCACGCAGGGAACGCTTGCATTGGCCGAGATCGCGTCCAGCCTGGCGGGCTTCCTCGATGAACGGGACGACGACGTGTCGAGCGCCATCACGGCGCGCCTGGCGCCCTACCGGCATGCGAAGCAGGGAGACACAGCCGAGCTGGCACGCGTCGTAACTCAGCCGTTGCGGCGCTTCCGCGACGGCGAAAGCTCGCCCCTTCTCCTGCCGACGCTGCCGGTGGCGCCTGCGCTGGGCACGAGCGTGGCCTTGGGCGGCCTCACGAAGTTTGCTAACTTGCTTGACGAGAGTTCGATATCCATGCCCTTACCAGGTGCCGACATGAGCGTCATGCTCGTCGCGGCCCGGGTCGACGAGCTTCTCGCGTTCGCCGACCTGGTTTCGGCCGGCAAGTGGGTGGAGGGGGCGGGGTGGCCATGAGCAACGTTCGAAGCATTGAGACCGGGGGAAGGCGATGACAGTAAGACAGGATGCTTCCAAATACCAGATCCGTGCGGTGAACGTGGCGTTCAAGGTTCTGGGCGCGCTCGCCGAGGCGCCCAAGCAGACGCTCTCTCAGCTCGCCGTGAGCCTGAAGATGACCAACTCCCTTACCTACCGCATGCTGGTTACCCTGGAAGCCGAAGGGATGATCTTCCGCGACCAGCACCGGCGCTACTCGCTGGGCTCGCGCGCCATGTACCTCGGCTACCAAGCGCAGCGGAGCCTCCCCATCAACGAGTTGGCGCAGCCCGTCATCGACCAGCTGGTGGACGCCACTTCCGAGACCGTCCACTTAGTGCTGAGGTCGGGCTCGGAGCGCGTCATCGTCGCGATGAAGGAGTCACCCCAGGCGGTGCGCGTCTCGACGCCCATCGGAACCAAGTTCCCCATGTACTACGGCGGGACGGGCCTGTGCATCCTGGCCTTCCTGCCTCCCGAGGTGCAAGACGAGATCCTGCAGCAGGACCTGGTGCCGAAAACCCCGGAAACGGAGCGCGACCCCGAGAAGATCCGCCAACTCGCCCGCAAGATAAAGGCGCGGGGCTACCACGTCGCGGTAGGGGACTTCGCCAACAGCGCGTTCTCGGTGGCGGCGCCCATATTCGGAACCGACGGAGAGCCGATCGGTTCCGTCTGCGTTGTGGGGCCGCAGAGTCGGCTGACTCCTGAAACGGAGCCGCGGATAGTGGATCAGGTGGTGGCCGCCGGTAAGGAGATATCGAGGGGGATGGGGTATCTGGAGGCGCTGGCTTAAGGGCGGTCATCACCGGACGGCCCTCGCCACCCGTTGGCTTGTCGACTTCATCACTTGCGCGCCGCGGGACATCGGTATGGTGTAGACATGCACCACGAGCCAGTTTTCGGCCGGTTCAGCGCCGCCGCGGCCCTGAGGGAGGCCTGGAGCAGGCTGATCGGCGCCAGGCGGACCTACCTCTACATGGCCGTCACCGCCGGCATCGTTGGCTGGCTGATCGGGAACCTGTTGCTCGGCTGGGTGCTGCCAGCGGCCGAGCCGACGATGGTGACCCTCCCGGACGGCCAGGTCGCGCCACTCTCGCCCGGTTCGGGACCGGCCATCGACCTACCAGGTGGCGGTTCGTGGTCGCTCTTCCCCGCCGCAACCGCATACCCGTGGGTGCAGCGCACCGTTTCCGCGGCCATCTCCGCGCTCTTCGCGGGTGCGTTCGCCGCGTACGCGCTGAGGCGAGCCGTCGGACTGCCAGTGCGCTACGGCATGCTGCTGGACTTCGTGCGCTTCTTCCCGAAGTTCCTCGTCCTGGGGCTGCTGGCGTTCGGCGCCGCGTTGGTCCTGGCAAAGTTCTGGCCGATGGTCGCGCTGCTAGGAACCGCGGTAGGCGCGGTGGCCTTTGCCTTCGCCGATCTATACGTGGTGGACCGCGATGCAGGCGTGATCGAGGCGTTGCAGGGAAGCCTGAACATCGTTAGGAACAACCCGGTGCAGACGGCCCTGATACTGCTAACCGCGGCGCTATTGGGCGCGCTGGTAAGCGTGCCATTGTTAATCGCGAGCACGTTCCTGCCAAGCGCTCTCGCGGTCGTGGTTGGCCTCGCTACCATGCTGGCCTCCGCGCTGGTGTCGGCCTTCGTGTCCGTAGCCTTGGCCTGTGCCTTCCGCGACGCCGTCGGCATCCACACGGCGGGCGAGGGCACACCGCTGAAGATCGACGCGGGCGGCGCGGCGCTGTAACTGCCTTACCAGTCGAGGGCTCAGGTCAGTTCGAACCGAACGCCATCTTGAACCGCTCGTACGGGTCGTCGAACTCGACCTCCGACGCGGCGAACCGCTCCGGATCGAAAGGCACGCTGCCCGGCAGTTGCCCACCAAGCCATGTCGCGTACTCTTCGTACTCCTCGTGGTTCGGGTCACTCAGAATCTCTAACAAGTTCGCGTAACCGCCCGCACCGCCACAGTCCTCTGGGGGACATGCGCGTTCTCCGCCAATGCACCTCGGATACTTGGCGCCCGCCTCGCCGAGTAGCACGCCCTCGAGGAGAACCTCGTGCAGCCAACTATCGCCGAAGTCGTACTCATAGAAGGCGCTGGTGCCTGGCAAGGTGAAGTAGTCGGCCACCGCAGTTCGCCACCCCTCGAGCACTCCATCAGCGTCCTCGTCGTCAGGGATGCCGATCTCCCACACCTTCCTGCCCCGCGGCTTTTTGATCTTGAAGGCGTGCAGGTGGTAATCGAGCCAGCCCATCGAGTCCTGAATGGCAACATGAAGTGCCCAGAACGAGGACGTGAGCGGTATCTGAATCCGCCTCCAGACGATGGGTTCGACATCGCGAAGCGTTATGCGGAATTGGAGGATCAGGCCAGCCGCCATCTGTTCACGATACCGGTTCTGGCCGCTCAGCGGTCTCCGGGTGGCTGTCGGTGAGGTGCGGCACGGACTTGCGGACCGAGACGTTAGGGTCAGCCCGCAAGTCGTCCGGGCGGGTGGACCTGAGCAAGGACACTTAAGCCCGTGCGTGCCATAAGCTTGGGCGCGAGGCAGCATGACGGCGGAGATCCTCAAACCGACCTGGACGCTGGTGATGGAGATGCTGGCGCAGCTGCACCAGCTCGGCCACCAGCGCCTGCGCCTATCGTGCGGCGTAGCCCCGAACGGGGTGTACTGGCGTTACAGCGTGGCGCCCGCAGAGCAGTTCGAGGCCAACGGGTACCTCCTACAGCGCAGCCTCTACCCAGGCGTGGCGTACGGGACCAGCAACGGCGAAAAGTCCCCGTTCCAGTGGCCTGAGCAAGAGCAGCACGCCGATGCGCTGGCGCGGAGGTTCCTCGCGAGCTTCCCAGCGGTGGCCGCGGCGGGGCGCGGGAGCGACGAGGAGTACGCGCGGTGGTTCGCGGAGGCCGTGGAGTTGAGCCGGCCGGACGGGGCGATCGTGATGTATGGGGAGTACGTGGACGCCGAAGAGGAGGGCCGGTTTCACGTCACGAACGGGAGTTGGGTAGGGTTGCCGCCGGGCCTACGTGGCTTAGGCCGACTGTAAGAGCCCCGCTGGTGCCGGCTCCACGCCTCCTCGAGCAGCTCGTTGGACCCGACAACCCTGCGGGCCGCGGTACCTCGGGGTGGACAAAAGCTACGTGACCAGCTAACCGGCCTGGACCTCCAGAACCGCCTGCACCTCAACGTCGATGCGCACCTTGTTGGCAACCAGAACTCCGCCTGCTTCCAGCGCCTGGTTCCACTTAAGACCCCAGTCGCGCCTGTCGATCTCGCAGGAGGCCTGGAACCCCACCAGTTCGTTGCCACGCGGGTCGGTGCCGCGCCCCTGGAACAGCACGTCGAGCATTACGGATTCGGTCGTGTCGGCAATTGTGAGGTCTCCCGCGACGCGGAACCGAGCGCCCTCCTCGGGCGAGGCGCCGATGGTCTCCTTGCTCCGGAACATGAGCCGAGGATGTTTATCCGCGTCGAAGAAGTCGGCGCCCCGCAGGTGTCCGTCGCGATCGGGCGCACCAGTGTCGAGGCTGGCCGTTTCAATCGTGACTTCGGCCCACGAGTCGTCGGGCGCCTCGCGGTCCAAGTGCAGTTTGCCCTGAAACTCCTTGAATCGCCCGCGCACCGTGGTGAACATCATGTGCTTGGTCGAGAACTCGATCGTGGAGTGGGAGGGGTCGATGTTCCAGGTTCTAATTGCCATGCCTGCATCCCCAATCCCCGGAACGATCCGGCGGCACAAGTATAGGGGCGGTTGGTGGCTGCGCACTGGGCAACTGCACGGGCGCTGGCGTCCCGACCGTATCGGCCCATGCGCCCACCGCATCTCCACCCCGGTAACGTATTGCCACAATGCCAACCCAATCCGCCACCGCCGACTTGTCACCCAACCAACTCCTGCCGGTAGGTACCAAACTCGGCGAGTTGCACCTGGCCGTAACAGACGCCGATAACGCCCTGCGCTTCTGGAGCGGCATACTCGGCCTTAAGGTGCTGGGCGAGGAAAACGGCACCTATCGCCTAGGCGCCGCGAACACGGCGATCGTGCTTCACCCCGGCGCTAGCGGGCCGGTGGCGCCACGCCGCACGGGCTTGTATCACGTCGCGCTGCATATTCCCACGCGGCGCGAGTTGGCCCGCATAATCGCGCGGCTGTTCGCGTTGCGCTACCCGAACTCACCCACCGACCACCTCGTCAGCGAGACCACTTACCTCTCGGACCCCGATGGCAACGGCATAGAACTCACCCTAGAAACCCCCGAGCGCGGCGAGTTCGTGCGGCTGCCTGGCGGCCAGTTCGGCGCTCGCACAACAGAGGGCGAGCTGCGCAGCGGCCGCGATCCAGTCGACCTCGAGACCCTCTTCAAGGAACTGGCGCCGGACGAAGACATGAACGCCCCGCTGCACATTCTCGGCGTGCACCACGTTCATCTGCATGTGGCAGACCTTGAGGCCTCGCGGCACTTCTACCGCGACCTGATCGGCTTCCGGCCGCAGATGGACCTGACCGAGATGCAGATGCTGGATTTCGGCCTAGACGGCTCCAACCCCGTGCATGCGCTGGCCCTCAACACCTGGTCGGGCGCCGGCGCACCCCCCGCGCCAACTGGCACCGCGGGCCTGCGCCGCTTCACGCTGGAACTGCCCTCCGGCGCCGGGGTGCAAGCGGTGGTTGCCCGCCTGCAGGACGCCAACTGGTCGTATGACGAGACGCCCGAGGGTGTCTCGGTGCTAGACCCTTCGGGCAACCGCCTGGACTTGAGGGTAGCGGCGGCGTAAGCGGGGCGGGGGTTCCGTCCATCTCTTCCAACGGCTGGGCTGGCTGGATTTGCTGAACGAATGCGGCCTCATCGTCCACCCCAGATGGGCTGACCACGGTTCGATTCTTCGCCAGAGCGCCGGATGCTTCCAGGCGTTTTAGACAGCCAGCTTCAGTTCACCAGACTGCTTTCACTAACGCAGACTCATGGATACGCTTGTCCTTTGTCACCAGTGTGGCCCCAAGGTTCAACGTGGAAGCGACGATAAAGCGGTCGGCGGGATCCGCGTGAAACGGCTCGAGCTTTACCGCCTCTAGCGCAATCTTTGGCGAAACCGAGATGAACCTCAAGAACGGCAGTTGCTCGCAGTGGGTCACCAAGTCAGATACGCTCATCTTCAACTCCAGGCGGCCCTTCTTTACAAGCAACGCCGCTTCCCAAACGCTAATGGTTGAGACTCCCAAGGTACCGGTCGACCGGGCACCGTCGATTGCTTGTCGAGCCTCATTGCCTAGGATGGACGGCTCGGATAGCCACCACAACCAGGCATGCGTATCCAACAACGTCACGGCAGGACTTCCCAGTCTTCTTCTCCAACCGGTTCTAACGGGTCGTCGTACCTCAAGACCAAGCCTCGCAACTGGGCGACAACATCGTCCCCCTCAGAGTAGGGCTCGATTCGGGCCACTGGGCGCCCCCGGTCGGTGATCACGATGGCTTCACCGGTCTGCTGCACCTGACGGAGGAACTCAAGTGCGCGAGGTTTGAACTCGGACTTGGAGATGACTTTGCTCAATTCCTACTCCCATGGTCACTGACTATGGTCATCATAGTCTCCGGAACAGCCCTCGCCAGCAACCAGGCAACGTGGTGCGCCATGCATCTGGACTTCATCCGCTTCGACCCGAAGTTCCCCGCATTTCGGCTATTGACCCGTGGCGGGCTACCGGAAGGCCACCAGCCTGCTTA
>CALCHY010000072.1 GCA_937907415.1 uncultured Trueperaceae bacterium | reverse complement strand
TCATGGAATCGCAGTTCGTCGACGAGACCATCTACCGCGAGTACTACCAGACCCTCGCGGACGCCTACACCGTCAACCTCGAACGCGCCCAGGCCAGCGGCGACGTGCGCCAAGGCAACGCCAGTGCGCAGGCGTGGTCGCTCATGGGCGTTGCTCACTTCCTCGGGCTGCGTTACGCCATCTGGCGCCACGAGGCGCCACCGCAAGAGATCTTCGACGCCACCTTCGAGCTGATCGCCAACGGCCTCGCTCCCGACTCGGACGGCGCCGCATGAACCGCAACCACGTCGGCATCACCGGACTCGGCACCTACGTTCCGGCCGGGCGTCTAAGCGCCGCCGACCTCGCGGAGGCATCCGGCCTGCCCGAGTGGGTAGTGAGGGAGAAACTCGGGATAACGGCGCGGGTGCTGCCTGGCGCGGACGATCACCCCGTAGCCATGGGCGTAACGGCGGGCGCTCGCGCCCTGCAGGACGCGGGTGTGAGGCCGGAAGACGTCGACGTCGTCATCTCGATGACCGAGGAGTACAAGGAGTACCCGGTTTGGACGGCGGGCATAAAGCTCGCGTACGACGTCGGGGCGCGTAACGCCTACGCATACGACCTTGGCCAGAAGTGCGGCACTGCCGTCCTCGCCCTCAAGCAGGCCAAGGATCTACTCATCGCAGACCCCAGCGTCGACGTGGTGCTCGTGGCCGGTGGTTACAGGAACTCCGACCTCATCCGCTTCACCGACCCGGACGTGCGCTTCATGTACAACCTCGGGGCCGGCGCGGGCGCGGCCGTCGTGCAGCGCAACGCAGGGCACCAGCTGCTTGGCGCCAGCATCGTCACTGACGGCAGCTTCTCCCTGGACGTGCTCGTGCCAGTCGGCGGCACCAAGGAGCCGCTTACGAGCGCCAACCTCGACGATTACCGCCTGCGCGTGCCCGACCCGGCAGGCATGAAAGCGCGACTCGAGAGCACCAGCCTCGACAACTTCGTGACGGTCGTCGAGCGGGCCGTGGCCAAGAGCGGCGCCGCCCTCGCAGACATCGATTACCTCGCCATGCTGCACGTCAAACGCAGCGCCCACGACTACCTGCTCAACCGCCTTGGCTTGACCGAGCGCCAAAGCACCTACCTCAGCGACTACGGCCACCTCGGTCAGGTAGACCAACTCCTCTCGCTAGAGATCGCGCGTGACAATGGCACTCTCAAGCCAGGCGACCTGGCAGTCGCCGTGGCGGCGGGTGTTGGCTACGTGTGGAACGCCATCGCGCTCCGTTGGGCGGGCGCTGCCGAGGCGCCAGCATGATCCTCGACGTCGCGGCCCGGCGCGCCGACCTCACCCCTGAGCGCGAGGCGCTGTGGTGGAACGGGCGCTGGTACACGTACTTCGAACTCAACGAACGCGCCGAGCGCACCGCCGCCCTGCTAGCCAGCATGGGCGTTCGCAAAGGCGACCGCGTGGCCATTGCGGCGCACAACCACATCGGCCACCTCGACCTCATCCTCGCAACGCCCAAGCTCGGGTTCATCTTCGCCCCCCTCAACGTGCGCCTCGCCCAGCGCGAGCTCGAGGGGCTAGGCGCCTATCTGAAGCCAAGCGTTGTACTGCACGACGCCGAGCACGCGCTTGCAGCAGCTGCAGCCGCTGGTGACGGGTCAGTGCTTGACCTGGCGACCTTCGAACGCGAGGTGGCCGCCACTGGCGGTGCCGTGCCCGCGTCAGCGAGTCCAGACTTGGGCCCCGAGGACGTGCAGATGATCCTCCTGACCGGCGGCACCACCGGCCTGCCGAAGGGCGCCATGCTGCCGTACCGCCAGAACTTCTACAACGCCGTCAACACGGTGTTCTCGTGGGGCTTGAACGAGAGCGACTGCGTCGTGCAAGCGACGCCCTGCTATCACGCAGCCGTCAACGCCTTCACCACGCCGTTGTTCCAGGTCGGCGGGCGCACCATCCTGCAGCGGAAGTTCGATCCGGAAGAGTACCTGCGGCTCGTGGAGGAGCTAGGCGCGACCGTCCTCTTCCTCGTGCCGACCATGTACGCCATGGTCGCCAACGACCCGAGCTTCGCCACGCGCGACCTGAGCAGCGTGCGCTGGGCCATCTCCGGCGGCGCCGCCTGCCCAGAGCCCGTTCGTCACGCGTTCGCTGACCGCGGCGTGCGCTTCAGGCAGGGCTATGGCCTCACCGAGGCGGGCGTCAACTGCTTCGCCATCACCCTAGACCAAGCAGAACAACGGCCCGAGTCGGTTGGCAAACCGCTCCTGCACGCAGAAGCAGCCGTGCGCCGGCCGGACGGCAGCGTGTGCAACCCGGGCGAGGTCGGCGAGCTCACGCTGCGCGGACCCCACGTCTTCCTCGGGTACTACGAGCGGCCGCAGGCCACCGCCGAAGCCCTCAAGGACGGCTGGTTGTGGACGGGCGACCTCGCCACCACCGACGCCAACGGCTACTTCACCGTCGCAGGCAGGCGCAAAGAGATGTTCATCTCCGGCGGCGAGAACGTCTTCCCCACCGAGATCGAGAGCGCCCTCTACGACCACCCCGCCGTCAACGAGTGCGCGGTCCTTGGCGTGCCCGACGAGCGCTGGGGCGAAGTCGGCGTGGCGTACGTGACCTTGCGTCCCGGCGCGGCCACCTCTGTGGAGGAACTGCGCGAGCACCTCCTCACGCGCCTGGCGCGCTACAAGGTCCCGAAGCACATCGAACTCACCAAAGAGCTCCCCAAGAGCGGCGCAGGCAAGATCCTCAAGACGACGTTGCGGGAGCGCTTCGAGCACTCCCACGAAGGAGGAGCAGCATGACGGCAGGACAGCGGATCGGCGTGCACGTGCCGCGCCCAACTGGCGGCGCAGCGGCCGACCTCACCATCGACTACGTCCGCGCTGGCGCCGGCGCCCCCGTGCTGCTCGTGCACGGCAACTTCGCCAGCCGCCAGTGGTGGCTCGAACAGTTGGCCGACCCGGCGCCGGGCCTCGACCTCATAGCCCCAGACCTACCCGGCTTCGTGCGCTCAGACCCGCTGCCAAGCGACTGGCCGACGAGCGAGTGGGTTGACGGCTGGGCGGACGCCATGGCCGCGTTCCTGCAGGCGCTCGGCGTCGAGCGCGCGGGCGTCGTTGGGCACAGCCTCGGAGGTGCGGTCGCGCAGACGTTGGCGGTGCGGCACCCAGAACTCGTAACGGCGCTACTGCTCGTGGACGCCGCACCACCGGCCGGGTTCGTGACGCCGGAAGCGCACTTCCCCGTGCTGACCGCCTACCGCACCAACCGTGAACTCCTCACGGCAGGCCTCGGCGCCATCACCCCCACGCGTCAACCCGACTACTTCCCCGCGCTCATCGACGACGCCATGGGCATGGACGAGCGCAATTACCAAGGCAACGCCAGGGCTCTAGGGGCGTACGACCTCACCGGCCGTACCGCCGCAGTAACGGTGCCAGTCACCGTTCTGCACGGCGGCAAGGACCTGCTCGTCCCGGCGGCCGCAGCCGAGGCCACCAAGGATGCCTACCCGAACGCCACCCTCATCACCTGGGAGGACGTAGGCCACTCACCGCCGCTAGAGGCGCCAGCCGCCTTCCGGGACCTACTGACCAAGACCTTCTCGGGGGGCGCCAAATGAGATGAGCCCGCCTGCTACCGCCCAGAAGCCCGACACCCATCAGACACCGGGCAACGCCCGGAGACAGACCTTCCAAGGAGGAAGCATGAAGCGCATACTCGCCACCCTCGTCCTCGCCGTACTCGCCTTCGCTGCGGCGCAAGGCGTGACCATCGGCGTCCTAGCGCCCCTAACCGGCGGCGCAGCCGGCACCGGCCAAGCCCAGAAGGCCGGCTTCGAGCTGGCCCTCGAAGAGATCAACGCAGCAGGCGGCGTACTCGGCCAGCCACTCAAGATGATCATCGAAGACACGAAGGCCGACCCCGCCACCGGCGTAGCCGCGTTCGAGAAGCTCATGACGGAGGACAACGTCGAGTTCATCGCTGGCGGCTACTCCTCCGGCGTGACCCTCGCCCTCGTCGAGTCGTTCAAGACCTTCCAGCCCATCGTTAGCTGGATCGGCGGCGCGGTCTCCGGCATCGGCATCGACAACTTCGACGGCATCGAGGAGCTCCTCGGCCAAGAGGAATGGTTCTTCCACATCCACCCGTGGGATTACGCGAATACCGAAGCCTCGACCGCCTTCCAGGTCTACACCGGCGTAGACACCGTTGCGCTGCTCCACGAAGACGGCGCGTTCGGCGGCCCAGGCGCAGCAGGCGCCCAGGCGCTCCTGGAAGCAGCCGGCATGAAGGTCGTGCTCAACGAGGCCTTCAAGTCCACCCTGACCGGCGGCACGGGCGACTTCCGCGCTGCCATCAGCAAGGCAGCGGCCAGCGGCGGCGAGATGCTCTACTGGATCGCTTACGACGGCGACGCCCAGCCCCTCGTCAGCCAAGTCCGCGAACTCAACTACCACCCCAAGTACATCTTCGGCGCCCCTCCGGGCTGGCCGTCCGACTTCGACAAGGTGCCGGAAGCGCAGTGCGTTACCGGCATGATCGGCTACCTGCCCAACCTGCCCAACCCCGAAGCCAAGGCCTTCCTCAATAGCTACCAGGCCAAGTTCGGCACGGCGCCAGACAACTACATGGCCGCCCTCGCATACGCCAACCTCTGGAGCTATGCCGACGCCATCAACGCCGCCGGCACCACCGACCAGGCCGCCGTCATCAAGGCGCTGCAGGAAGGCACCTTCCGCTCGCCGATGGGCGACTGGAGCTTCAAGCCCTCCATCGAGGCCCTGCACCAAGGCTTCGGCGCCGAGATGTGGTTCATCTTCCAGTTCCAGAACGGCGTCCGCGAGATCGTCTGGCCCGTCGACATCAGCACCTCGCCACTGCAGACCTGCCCGTAAGGTTCGCGGCTAGCAACTGACAAGCAACCGCCGGGGAGGGAGCAACCCCTCCCCGGCAACCTAGAACCGCGAAGGGACGCGCACGCTCCAACGTCATGGACCTATCTCTATTACCGCAAGCGCTCGTCTCGGGCGTTCTCGCCGCCGGCCTCTACGCGCTGGTGTCCGTTGGGTTGGCGCTCGCCATCGGCGTCATCGGGATCGTCAACTTCGCGCACGGCGAGTTCTTCATGGTCGGGGCGTTCCTCGCCTACCAGCTCTTCGTAAGCTTCGGCTTCGACCCTCTCTTATCCCTGCTCTTCGTGGCACCCGCGCTGTTCGTCATCGGGGCCATCATCTACCTATCTTCCATCCGCTTCGTACTGAAAGCGCCGGAGCTGAACCAGATGCTCCTCACGTTCGGGGTCGGCATCATCCTCCAGAACCTAGCGTTGCTCATCTGGGGCGGCGACCCGCGCACCATCGCCCGCGTGCCGTACCGCGCCATCGGTTACAAGATCGGCAACATCAGCATCGGCCTCGTACCGCTTGGCAGCTTCGTCATCTCGCTCATCCTCGTCGCCGCCCTCTACTGGATGCTGGCGCGCACACCACTAGGGCGCGGCATGCGCGCGGTGGCGCAGAACCGCATCGGGGCCGGCCTCGTCGGGCTCGAGGTGAACCGCATCTACCTCATCGCGTTCGCCATGTCCGCGCTGCTCGCCGGCATGGGCGGGGTGATGATCGCCGTCATCCAGTCGCCGACGCCAACCATCGGCTTCGGGTTCACGCTCAAGGCGTTCGCGATCGTAGTGCTTGCCGGCCTGGGCAACATCCGCGGGATCACCATAGCCGCCATCGTCGTGGCGTTGTCCGAGTCGTTGGTTGCCACCATGGTGCCCAACGGCGACTCGCTGCGCAACGCCGTCTTCTTCGCCATCATCTTCGTGGCGCTCGTCGCGCGCTCGCGCCGGGCCTATTAGGGGAGCGTCATGAAGCCACGCATCAACCCACTAGGCCGCGACTTGCTCCTCGCCCTGCTGTTCTTCGCGCTGCTGCTCTTCCTGCCGCCCCTGTTGAGGGGCGCGTTCGGGCGCGCGTCCGTAAGCTACTTGTCGCTCGGCATCAACGCCCTCGTGCTCGCCACTCTCGCGCTGTCATGGGACTTGCTCGCCCGCACCGGCCAGTTGTCGTTAGCACACGCCGCCTTCACTGGCGCGGGCGCGTACTCAACTGCCATCTTGCTGCGCATGGCCGACGTGCCGCTCTGGCTCGGCATTCCGCTAGGCGGCGTGGTCGCCGCACTCCTCGCGTTGGCGTTGGGGTCGGTGACGCTGAGGCTTTACGGCATCTACTTCGCCATCGCAACGCTGGCGTTCACCGAGGTCCTCAAGACGGTCGTGCAGGAACTACCAACCAAGATCGCGGGTGGTGCGCCGGGCATGAACGTGACTGCGCTCTTCAGGCCCACCCTTGCGCCGGGCATGGAGCGCTGGGAGCTAGCCTTCGTGCGTAACCAGGGCTACTTCTGGGTCTACGCCGCGCTGCTGCTCGTTGCCGTCATCATCTCCATCTTCATCCAGCGTTCGCGCTTGAAGTCGGCGTTCACGGCCATCCGCACCAACGAACTCGTGGCGGGCGTCATGGGCGTCAACCCTGCGCGCCTCAAGCTGCTCGCCTTCGTGCTCTCCAGCTTCGTGGCTGGCACCCTCGGCGCGGTTGAGGCCCACCGGCTCGGGAGCGTGAGCCCAGATGGCGCCTTCGCCGTCTCCACCACCGTTCTCGCCCTGGTAACGCCGATATTCGGTGGCCTCTATACCACCGTCGGCCCCATCCTCGGCGCCCTCGTGCTGGCTGGCCTCGAGGAGACCCTCAAACGTACCTTCGCTGACGGCTACCTGATCGGCTACGGCATCGTGCTGGTGGCGTCGATTCTTTTCATGCCGCGCGGCCTCGTCGGGCTGTTGAGTGGCATTGCCAAGCGCCTGAGGCGGCCAGGCGGAGGCCAGGAGGGCGGCATGAGTAGTGCCCGCGCCATGACCGACGAGCCGTTCACGGCTCCGGAGGAGACGCCATGAGCGCAGCGCCGCTCCTGAGCGTCACGGGCCTCAGCAAGAGCTTCGGCGGCCTGCGCGCCGTGCACGACGTCAACTTCCAAGTGTTCCCTGGCGAGATCTTCGCCATCATCGGGCCGAACGGCGCTGGCAAGACGACGACCCTCAACCTCGTCTCCGGGCTGTTGGCGCCTAGCGCCGGCAGCATCACCCTCGCGGGGCAGGACCTCACCAGGCTGCCGTCTCACAAACGCTGCCACCTCGGCCTTGGCCGGGCGTTCCAAGTCGTGCAGCCGTTCCCCGAGATGACCGTGCTGGAGAACGTGCTCGTTGGCGCTCAGTTCGGCTCAGCTAACGTGAGCGCCGCCGAGGCGAACAGGCGCGCCGAGGTCGCGCTCGAACGCTCCGGACTGGCCGCCCTGAGCGACCGCCCCGTCGAGGACCTCAACCTCCTGCAGGAGAAACGCCTCGAGATCGCCCGCGCCCTAGCCACCAAGCCGCAGGTGCTGCTGCTCGACGAGGTCATGGCCGGCCTTAGGCCTGCGGAGGCGCGGCTGGCCGTCGAGCTCGTGCGTGACGTGCGCAACGAAGGAATAACTGTGGTGTTCATCGAGCACGTCATGCCGGTCGTGCGCGACTTGGCCGACCGCGTACTCGTCATGGACCACGGCTCCGAACTCGCGATAGGTACCTACGCGGAGGTGACCGCCAACCGCATGGTGGTCGAGGCGTACCTCGGCAAAGAGGAAGACGAAGCGGAGGAGGGTTCGTGAGTCAGGCCCTTGACATCGAGCGGCTGAGCGCGGGCTACGGCAAGATCACGGTGCTGTGGGAGATTGACCTGCACGTGGAGGCCGGCGAGCTCGTGACGATCATCGGCGCCAACGGCGCTGGCAAGACCACGCTCCTGCGCGCCATCAGCGGCCTCATCCCTACCCGTACTGGCAGCGTGAGCGCGTTCGGCAACCGCCTAACGGGCCTCAGCGCCGCGCGCGTGGTGCGCTCGCAAGTCGGTCACGTGCCGGAAGGACGGCAGCTCTTCCCGCTCATGACGGTCGGTGAGAACCTGGAGAGCGGCGCCGAGTACCTGCCGCACGCGCGCGCCAACAGCAAGCGCAACCGCGCGTTCGTGTACGAACTCTTCCCCCGCCTGGAGGAGCGCCGCGGGCAGCTCGCTGGCACGCTCTCGGGCGGCGAGCGCCAGATGGTCGCCATCGGGCGCGCGCTGATGAGCAACCCGCGCCTGCTGCTAGTCGACGAACCGTCGCTTGGCCTCTCCCCCAGCCTCGCCCTCACCGTCTTCAAGGCGCTCAAGCAGATCAACGAAGACGGCGTGACCGTAGTGCTGGTCGAGCAGAACGTGCAGCAGTCGCTGCGGATCGCCGACCGCGGTTACGTCCTCGAGAACGGGGAGATCGTCAAGCAGGGCACGGGCCGCGAACTCCTCGGCGACCCGGCCGTGCGCGAGGCTTACCTATCGATGTAATGCCCTAGGGCGTGAGCAGCACTTGCACGTGCAGCGCCGCATCGTTCTGCGGGAGGTCGGACGGGTTGTCCCGCGCCAGCACGATGGTGGCTGCGCCGTCGTGGTCACCCGCCTCGAAGGTCACCTGGCCCTCGAACGGCACGAGGTCGGTGGTCATCCAGTCGCCTTGCGCCGTAACGATGCCCTGGCCGAGCACCGTGCCGTCGTCAGCCACGACCGTTACTGGGAACGACCCCTCGAAGTACCACTGCCCAACGGCCTCGCCACTGAGTTGCAGTGGGCTCGTCACGCTAGCGCCGGCCAGCGGCGAGGCCAGGCGGATGAAGGGTGCGAGGTCAGAAGTGCCCGAGGCCGGCCACGTTACGCTCCGGTTGCCAGCTGGCAGCTTCAGGCTCATGCGCTTCAGCACGTCGCTTAGCTGACCGAGCACCGTTTGGCGGTCAGCGGCGGTGAACTCCGTGATGGTGCCGGTCGGGTAGTTGCCGAACTGCGACTCGACGACGCGGCTCGTGAACTCGTAGCAGCTTCCCGCCACGTACAGGCGGCGCAGCTCGCCATTGGCGTAGGTGCCAGCCGCACCGTCCATGAGCCCAGAAAAGCGTGCGGTAGACGCGGCGTCTGGGCCGTCAGGTTCGACAACCAATCCGGGCTGCAGTGACTGGTAACCGGACGGTTGGGCTAAGAGGCACGAAATCTGCGAAGTCAGGTCCGCGCGCACCTCGATGGCCGTGCCCGCCGCGCTGAAGTTCGTGCCCGCGTAACTCCCTCGAGGCAAGTAGAGGCAGTAGTCGAAGCCCTCGTCGCACGGCGGGATGGTGGCGGTGGCGAGTAGCGGCTCACCCGCGACGGCGAGGCTGAGGTCGGCTGGCGCTTGCAGGGTGACTACGCCGCCGGTGAGCGTCAACGAGATCTCTGGTGAGAGGCTCTCGGTTGGGGTGTGCGTGGCCGGTGCGGCGGGCTCGGACGTAGCGGCTGGTGGCGCAGCTACGGCTCCCGGTTGGGCTGTCGGTTCAACCGCCGGTTGGGCGGGCGCCGCGGCTGCTGGCGGCGCATCGTTGGCCTGCGACCGGTCCGGCTCGCCAGCCAGCCGTGTGATCACCACGGCGACGAGCACAACTACGATCACCGCGGTTAGGAGTACTGAGTACCTGCGCTTCATGGACGCCATGTTGCACGCTTCGCAGGTGTGGAGGTCTGTGCGCGCCGCCGCTGGGCCTCAGCAGTCCTTAACGTTCCGCCCTTGGTACCTCAAGCCTGCGTCGCGGCCAGGCCGGCTGCCACCTCCGGCAGCACCTCACCCAGCCCGGCATCCAAGCGCAGGCTGGCCTCGGCGTCCGCGCGCGTCGGGCCCTGGTTCACGACCGCGACAGGCTTGCCTTGCGCTATGGCGGTCTTCACGAAGCGGTAACCGGAGAACACCTCGAGGGACGAGCCGAGCACGAGCAGCGCGTCCGCCGCGGCCAACCACCTACTCGCCTGGTCAACGCGCACGCGAGGGACGTTCTCGCCGAAGAAGATGACGTCCGGCTTGAGGACGCCGCCGCACACGGTGCAGACCGGCACCCGGAATGACTGGGTGAGGGTGTCGGGAAGCGCGGCGTCGCCGTCCGGAAGGAGCGCGACTTGCAGGCCCGCGAACTCGGGGTTGAAGGCGAGTAGCCGCCCCTGAAAATGCTCGCGGGCTTCGCGCGTACCGCACTCGAGGCAAGTGACTAGCGCGAGGTCGCCATGCAACTCGATGAGCGCCCTCGTACCTGCTTTACGGTGCAGCCCGTCCACGTTCTGCGTCACGACGCCCGCCGTCAGACCCAAGCGCTCGAGTTCGGTCACGGCGAGATGCCCAGCGTTCGGCTGCCTCTCCGCCATGCCTGCCCAACCGACGGTGCTGCGCGCCCAATAGCGGCGCCTGGCCTCCTCGCCGCTCGTGAACTCCTGGAACGTCATCGGCTTAGGCGCAGGAGTGCGGCGATGAACGCCGCGGTAATCGGGGATGCCGGAGTCGGTCGAGATACCCGCGCCCGTTAGGACGAGGCTCCGGCCTCCTGCGAGGAAGGACGTTAGTTCCTCCACGCCAGCGCGCTCGTTGCTCATGACTGATGCTACCGAGCGCGGGACCTCGCAGGAGCCGCTCGCGCGACCCTAAAGCGGTAGCATCGCGCATGCTCAACCACGACACCTACGCCGCGCTCATCGATCAGGGCCGCAGCGCCGGAGCCGACTACGTGGAGGTCTACGCCGAGCGTTGGCGTCGCCGCCTGCTCCGGTCCATCGACGCCAACGTCGAGGAGGCCACCAGTAGCTTGCTCTACGGGGCTGGCATCCGCCTGTTCTTCGGGACGGACGTCGTGTACGGCTACACGAACGACCTATCTGACGCGGCTTTGGGCGAGCTCCTAGGCAACCTGCTTGCCGTCCGCACTAGCGCAGGCGGCGCAGCTGGCGTGCCTGACGCGGAGGGCCGCGGCGGCCTCGACCTGCGCGTCCGCGACGCCGGCCCGTTCATCCACGCACCGGAAGTCCCGTTCGATGCGCGCAGTAAGGCTTGGCGGCTAGAGCGCCTACGCGAACTAGACGCGGCCGCGCGCATAGCTCCGGAAGTCAAGCAGGTGGAGGGGCGCCTGCTCGAGTGGGAGCAGGACGTCTCGGTCGCGAACTCGGATGGCGTAGTGGCCGATGACCGCCGCGTACGCACGCGCCTCATAGCGCAGGTAATCGCGAGCAACGGCGTAGACACGCAGTCCGCGCACGACGGCCCCGGCCTCTCCATGGGGTTGGAACTCCTCGACGTCCACCCGCCCGCCGCGATCGGGCGGCGCGCGGCAGAGGTCGCGCTTCTCAACCTGAACGCCCGCAAGGCACCGGCAGGCAGCATGCCGGTGGTGATTGGCAACGCCTTCGGCGGCGTCATCTTCCACGAGGCGCTAGGGCACCTGCTTGAAACGACGGCCGTCGCGCGCAACGCGTCGGCCCTCACGGGCAAGCTGGGCGAGATGGTGGCGTCCGACGTCGTTACCTACGTCGACGACGGCACCACGCCGCACGGTTGGGGCTCTTCGCGCTTCGACGACGAGGGCGCGCAGACCGAACGCACCGTGCTCATCAACGCAGGCGTGCTCGAGAGCTACATGGTTGACCGGTGGGGCGCGCTCATGACGGGCTACCGCGCGACGGGTTCTGGCCGCAGGCAGGACTACACGTACGCCCCCACCTCGCGCATGCGCAACACCTTCGTGCTGCCTGGCACCACCCCGAAGGAAGAGCTGTTCGCCGGCATCGAATTCGGCCTGTACGCCAAGTCGATGGGCGGCGGGCAGGTCATGCCTGGGTCGGGTGAGTACAACTTCGCGGTCGACGAGGGCTACCTCATCCGCAACGGTCAGCTAGCCGAGCCCGTGCGTGGCGCCATGCTCGTTGGCAAGGGTCCCGAGTCGATAAAGCGCATCGTCGCCGTGTCCGACGACGTCTCGACTGCGCCAGGCATGTGCGGGTCGCTGTCGGGGTCGCTGCCTGTCGAAGTGGGTCAGCCGCACCTGCTCGTCAGCGAGCTGATCGTTGGCGGCGAAGCCTGACCTCAGCAACTGCTGCTACGGCGCACGAGGTGAGTGCTAAGCAGCGTGCTACCAACTAGTGGTTGGCCAGACAACTGCGCCATCAACTGCCGCGCGGCGCGGCGGCCCAGCTCGACGACGTCGGCAGCCACCGTCGTGACGCCTGCGGCTACGGCTTCGGGTCCATCGCCGAACCCAACCACGGCAAGGTCCTCGGGCACGCGTAACCCAGCTGCCCGCATGACGGCCTGCGCCTCGATGGCCATGAGGTAGTCGGCCGCCACCACGGCGTCGCACTGCCCGCCGCCGGCTAGGAACGCGGCCAGGGCGTCGGCGGCCAGGCGCGGCGTGAACTCGCCACGCAAGTAGTTCTCGGGTGGGACCGTCAGGCCGTGGCGCACGACCTCGTCGCGGAACGCCGACTCGCGCTCTCGGGCGTCTAGCTGCGACGCGTCGCCGCCAACAAACACTGGCAGGCGCCTGCCGCAGGCCTCCACCACGTGCTGCATGAGCAGGGCAACGCCCTGGTGGTTGTCGAACATCATGGTCGGCAGCTCGAGGTCCTGCGTGTCGTGGCTGATCAACGTGACTGGCAGGCCGGACTCCGCGACGACGGCCAGGTGGTCATCCGCCAGCGCGTTGGCTAGGACCATCACGCCGCGCGCGCCTCTGAGGACCTCGGCCACCTCCGCCCGCACTGCGTCTGGCGAGAGCAGGCCGACTAGGGGGTGGGCGACGAGGCCCAGCCCGTTGGCCGCCGCAACTTCCTCTACGCCCTGCAGCACGCTCAATTGGAACACGCCCTCAAGGTTGTTGACCAACACGGCGATGGTGCCAGCGGCGCGCTTCACGCAACCAACCCGAGTTCCGTGAGGTTGGCTAGCGCCACGGCGCCCATCGCGCCAAGGCGGTTGGAGTACGCCAGGGTCAACTCGAGGTCGTCTAGCGCTCCCGGACCGAGCAGCAGGCTCGCTTCTGCGGCCAAGCGCTGCAAGAACGCCTCCCCAAGGTCGGTAACGCCGCCAGCCAACGAGACTTGCGTTGGCTGCAGCAAAGAAACGATCCAGGCGAGCGGACGGGCCAAGCCGGCGGCAAGCTCGAGCACGAGCTGCCTTGCGGTTGCGTCGCCGCGCTCCTCTGCGCTCCTGACGTGCAGGTAGCGCAAGTCGCCGCCCTCCGGCAGGCTGCTGTGAGACTCGCCGCGCAGTTCGGCCGCGCGCAGCTTGAACGCCGTCCAACCGAGGCGGAGTTCGTCGATCATCGGCCCAGACAGCTCGCTACCGAAGTGTGCGCCGCTAGGGTGCAGCACGACGCCGAGCTCGAGGTCCTCGTCGAGGGTGACGGTGACGAGGGTGCCGGTCGCGGCGCTTCCTTGCGGCCCGAAACTATGCTGCCCGAGCGCGCAGAGTTCGGCCAAGTTGCCGACGTGCACTGGCACGCCGAGCCTGGTGGCGAGGAGCTCGGCGAGGGGTGAATCGTCTAGGTTGAGTACCGCCGACCGGCGCACGACGCCAGTACCTGGCCTCACTCTGCCTGGCACGGCAACGCCGACGGCTAGCAGTGGGGCGTCCAACTGCGGCAGCAGCGCGGCGACGACGCTCTGCACGGCGCTAACGACCGCCTCCTCACCCGAGCCGCGCAGGTCGAGGACGTGAACTGCGCTGCTCTCGCCCGCCAGGTCGGTGAGGACGGCGCTAACGCGCTTACCGCTCAGCGCCACGCCGATCAGGTGCCGCGCGCGCCGGTTGAAAGCGAGGAGCGTAGGGCGCTTGCCGCCGCTGCCGCTGGCGCGCCCGAGCCCCTCTTCGATGACGAGGCCCTCGTCGATGAGTTCGCCAACGAGGTTCGAGATGGTCGGCTTGGTCAGCCCGGTCACGGCGGCGAGGGCAGCGCGGGTGTTGACCTCGTCCTGGTAGAGCATGCGCAGCACGAGGCGGCGGTTGTGGTCGCGCAGCTGCTCACGCGTGGCCTTGATGGGCGTCATGGGCGAACCATACCGGGTTAACGCGCGGCCTCAGCGCCGTGCGGCCGGAGCGCGCACGCGGCTGGCCGCACGGTCCGGATGGCGTCCCAGGCGGCGGGGTCCTCACCCCCGAGCCCCCAGATGGCAACGCCGCCGCCTAGTGCGCCTGCTGCTGCGAGCGCGGCCAAGCGGCCCGCGGTGGTTGCGCCGTCAGACACGTAAACGGTCTGCTTCGGCAGGCCGGTAACGTCGAGGTCGACCCGGAGTTCGAGGCTGTCTGGTTCGCGCTGCGGGGTTAGGCCGAACTGCGTGATCAGGCGCTCCGTTGCCTCCCAGGTCGTGGCTGCGGCGGGTGGGCGGCCGCGCTTCCAGGTGTAGCCGTAAAGCGGCATGCCGACGAGGAGTTGCCTCTCGCCTACTGCGCTGAGCCCGTACTCAACGACTCGCGCGACCCACGAACGCGGCGCCACCGGCCCTGGTGCTTCGTTGCGGTTCGTGAAGTCGTAGGTCATGACGTTGAAGAGGTCGGCTGCCGCCGCGAGGCGCGGCCAGTCCTGAGCCGCTGCGCTCGGGAAGCCGCTCGGGTTCGCCTCGGTTTTAGCGTGCACCGTTACTGAGAGAAGCTTGCCGCGTTCATGCATGGCCGCCCCAAGCGCCTCGACGAAGCCACTGAAAGTAGCGCGCGTTGCGAGTGGGAACATCTCGTAGTCGAGGTCGATGCCGTCGAAGTCACCGGCTTCGACGAGGGCAACGAGGGCAGCAACGTGCGCGCTTAGCAGCGGTTCGGCCATGAAGGTGCTGTGGGTGGCGAACACGCTTGGCAAGACGAGCAGGCCAGCTGCGCGCCAGGCCGCAACCTGATCCTCCCAGTTGGTGCCAGCTTGGGAGAGGATGGCGCCCTCGGCATCTGGCGTGAACCAGAACGGGAAGACGATGTCTATGACGTCTGCGCTGGCGATTATGGTGTCGTAGCCGCCGGGGTGGTCAGACGACGGGTACCAGACGGCAACGCACCAAGATGGCGGCGCGGCAGCTAGTGCGCTGGCCGCCGCTAGCAGGCAGGGCAGCACCGCAGCTAAGCGCTTCACGGCCGCGCCTGATCGTCGCCCAGCACGGCTGCTGGCAGGGCAACTGGCAGCCGCCCTCGCCCCTCCACCTCACCGCACAGCACCCGCGCAACTGCCTCCGTTTGTGGTTCGCGCCTGCCATAGCTGCATACGGCGCGGCGCACGCCGTCTGCCGCCGCCACGTCGAGTGGGGTGCGTAACGCCACGAGGATGGGGTCTGCGCCCATGGCAACGAGGCGGCGCAAGAGGCTCAGTTGCGCCTCGTCGCCAGCTGCGTTGACGGTGGCCACCACGACCTCGCCCGCGCCTGCAGCGCGCCACGCGGCTACTTGCGCGGCGACGACGTCGACGGCTGGCGCTGGGGCGCCACGCTCAAACACGACCTCGGTAGTGTCTGGCACGCGCGCCCGCAGTTGCGCTGCCAGGCAGCTTGCTCCGCCTGGCGCCGTCTCGGCAGGCGTCAGGGCGCCAGCTGCCACGCTGACGACGAGCAGGCGCGCACGCTGTGCTAGGCGTGGATCGCCGCGCACCACGGTGATGGCGGCTTCTGAGCTGACCCGGGCAACCTCGCGGTGCCCTTGGCTGCCTATCACCGTCAGGGGCGGCAGTTCGGTTGGCAGGCGGCGCCTAACCGCCAGCACGCGTGCAGCGCTGGTGGGGTCCGTCTCAGCTTCTAGCTCACGCACTAGCTGGTGCTGGTCAGGGAGGTGCCCGAGCATGGCGAGGTCTGCGCCAGCGCGCACGGAGCGTCTGGCGCGCTCCACGCCAGGCAGGTCGCCGACGGCGCTCATGTCGAGCGCGTCCGTGACGACAAGACCGGCGTACCCCAGCTCGTCACGCAGCAGCCCGGTGAGGATGGCGCGTGAGTGCGTGGCAACGGCGCCGTCTAATGCTGGGTAGACGGCGTGGCACGACATGATGGCGGCCACGCCAGCCTTGATGGCGGCCACGAACGGCACGATCTCACGGCGCTTGAGGAGTTCGGGCGCCGCGGTGATGACGGGGGTGGAGTGATGGCTGTCTAGTTGCGTGTCGCCGTGACCGGGGAAGTGTTTGGCCGTCGCGAGCACGCCCAAGCTCTGCATGCCGGCGATGAGCGCCGCGCCAAGGGCAGCGACTTGCTGCGGGTCGTCACCGAAGGCCCTTACGCCCATCACGTCGCTGGCTAGTTGCGTGGCGAGGTCGAGGACGGGCGCGAAGTTCATGTTGCACCCCAGCGCAAGGAGTTCGCTGCCGAGCACCTCGCCGGTGCGATGCGCTAACTCGAGTGAGCCGGCCGCCCCTAGCGCCAGGTTGCCAGGGAGTTCGGTGGCGCCGTGCCCGACGGCCATGAGCTGGCCGCCCTCCTGGTCTATGCCGATGATGGGCGGCGGGTGACCGCCAGCGGCCGCAGCGGCCATGAGGCTGAGGTTCAACTCGCGCAACTGCGCCAAGGAGGCCACGTTGAAGTTGAAGAGGCACACGGCACCTACCGCACCGGATTCCAGCGCGGCCAGCACCCAGGCGGGCGCTTCGTGGCCACGGAAACTGATCATGCATGAGCCCATTAGCGACGTCAGCCTTTCGAACCCGTGAGCGCAATGCCCTCGGTGAAGTAACGCTGGGTGAGGATGAACACAACTAGGACGGGGATGACGAAGAGTACGCTGGCCGTCATGATGTCCTGCCACGGTATTGGCGACTCCTGCAGGTTGTTCTTCTGCGCAACGTAGATGGGCATGGTGAACAGCTCGGCTTTCTGCAGGTAGAGGAGCGGCTGCACGAGGTTGTTCCACTGGCCGACGAAGAGGAAGACCGTTACCGTCGCCACGGCTGGCCGTGAGAGCGGCAGGATGATGAGCCACAGGAGTTGCAGTGGGTTGGCGCCGTCTATGAGGGCGGACTCGTCCAGTTCGCGTGGGAGCGTGAGCATGAACTGCCGCAGCAGGAACACGAGCGCCGCGCCGCCAGCGAAGAAGCCGGGCAGGGTGATGGGGTTGAAGGTGCGCAGCCAGCCGAGCTCGAAGAAGAGCACGTACTGGGGAACGAGCGTGGCTTGCGCAGGCAGCATGAGGGTGCCGAGCATGAGGCCGAAGACTAGGTCGCGGCCCGGCCAACGCAGGCGGCTGAACGCGAACGCCACGACCACCAGGCTCGAGACGGTGCCGAGTAGCACGATGAGCACGGTGTAGAGGCTGTTGCCGTACGCGCGGTAGAAGTTCTTCTCGGCGAGTTGCTTGGTGTAGTTCGTCCACTGCGGGGTCTCAGGGAAGATGCTGAGTTGCGCCTGGCCTACCTCCTCGATGGTCTTAAGTGACGTGCCTGCCATCCAGGCGACCGGGAAGAGGAAGAAGATGCCAGCCCCGATTAGGACGGCGTAGAGCAGTAAGACACCGGTGGCGCGCCAGCCGCGGCGCCAGAAGCGCAGGCCAGCGCGGTCGCTGCGCTGGCGGCGTACGCGGGGGAGGGCGCTCGTGTCATTCATAGTGGACCCACCTGCTGTAGCGGAACTGTGCCACCGTTAGGAGCACGATGAGCACGGCCAAGATCCAACTCGCGGCGGCACCCTGAGCGATCTCTAGTTGCCTGAACGTGCGGACGAAGAGGAAGTAGGCGGCGGAAGCGATGCTCTGCTCGGTCTGGGTGTTCTGGATGATGTAGACGGCCTCGAAAGTCTGCAGCGCAGCGATCAGCCCGATGACGACGTTGTAGAACATGGCTGGCGAGATCATCGGCATGGTGATGTTCTTGAACCTCTGCCAGCCGGTCGCGCCGTCCACGCTTGCTGCCTCGTAGAGGGAGCGCGGCACGCCTTTGAGGGCCGCGAGGAAGATGAGCATCCCTGCCCCTGAACTCCACATGGTTATGAGCACGAGCGACGGTTTGGACCAGAGTTCGCTAGAGAGCCAGAGCGGCACGCGGTTGGCGTCCGGGAACTGCGCTACGACTTGACGGAAGAGGGCGAAGTGGTGGTTCGCCGCGTCGGTTGCTGCGGCGACGGTGTCGTAGGCCGCGAAGTAACGCACGCCGTCCATGGTTGCGCCGATGGCGAGGAGCCCGAACAGTGCCCCGACGCCGCCGAG
This sequence comes from uncultured Trueperaceae bacterium, assembly GCA_937907415.1. Next base: position 3,285 of record CALCHY010000072.1, on the reverse strand, counting down.
CAGCCAACGCTGCCGTGACGCACCGCGCACGTAGCCGATGATGGCGGCTACTCCAACGAGCACGGCGAGCAGCCATAGTGCAGACGGCGCCTGCGCGGCATACCCGGTGGTCAGGTAGTCGAGGTCGGTTGCTGCGCGCAAGCTCGAGCGTTGCGTCATGAGGTCGAAGAGCGTGCCGAGGCGACCGAGCAAGCGCGGTACGAAGCTACCGCCGGTGATGGCGCGCACAACGAGGAGTACGAGAAAGATGGTGCCGACGATCTCTACCACCGTGCGCGCGAACGTGCGCCGCGTTGCCTCAGAGGCCGTGAAGTAGAGGGCAAGGCAGACGCCGAGGCCGAGGAGCGCTGGCATGGTGTACATGAGGGGCCCGACTGGGTCGGCGCGGGAAACGCCGATGAAGAAGGCGTTGAAGCTCTCGACGACGAAGATGAACGAGCGGTAGAGCCAGTCGAACGGCGGGAAGAGCTCAGCGAAGCGCTTGAGCGTGACGTTGATGAAGCCGCCGTTGCTTGCCAGCATGTAGCGCCATGCCAGCAGGATGGCCGGGCCACCAGCCAGGATGACTGGCACGTAGAACACGAGCCGGAAGAACGCCATGCCCCGCAACGGCTGCGCTACGAGGATGGCCATGAGCAGCGCGGTCGCTATCTGGAGCGGCACCCCAACGATGGCGTAGTAAGCGGAGTTGTACATGGCCTGCACGAAGCGCCGGCCGTACGCGCCAGCTCCAGCGAGGAGGGAGCGATAGTTGTCTAGGCCGATCCACTCCATCGAGCGCCCTAGTTTGTAGTCGGTGAACGAGTAGTAGAAAGAGAGTAGCGCCGGCCCGAGCACGAAGATCACGAACCCGAGCAGCCAGGGCGAAACTAGCGCGTAACCCCAGAAGACCCGGCGGCGTTGCAGCAGGCCGGCGCCGCGGGCAGCGCTGATGCTCATGGCCAGTCGGCCAACGAGGTAGCTGCCTAGGACGATGAACGCTACGGTCCCGAGCGACCAGTACAGGTTGTTGAGCCGGGCGGCTACGGCCAGGTCCATCGTCAGGTGGTCCTTCGCAAGATAAGCGTGGGGGCGCCACTGTGGCGCCCCCTTCGAGGGTCAGAGGAAGCCGTTGTCCTCGAGGATGGCGTCGTACTCCTCCTTGAGGGCTTCTTGGGTGTCGGCTAGGCTCTGCTGGTCTGAGAGGAACATGCTGATCTGCTCGACGAGGAGCGGGCGCAGTTCGGCGCTGGCGCGGATGTCCGAGAAGGCGCGACCGTAGTCGACCGCGGCGTCTAGCATGGCGTTCCATACCGGGTTAGCGCGGAGTTCATCCCAGGCGTCCTGGCGCACGGGCGTGAAGCCGGCCACTTGGCTCAGCTGGATCGCCTTGTCTTGGCTGCCGATGAACTTGAGGAACGAGGCTGCCAGCTCTGGGTCTTTGGCGTACGCGGGTACGGAGAGCCAGTCCGTAAACACTTGGATGAGGGGCTGGCCGTTCGTGCCAGCCGGGTACGGGCCGATGGCGATGTTCTCCCACAGTGGGTCGGTGGTTGGGGGCATGTTCCACATGGGGAAGATGCCGCTGATGACCAGGCCGGAAGCGATGGGGTAGCCGTTTATGGGCGGCAGGCCGGCGGTGAGTTCCGTTGGCTGCACGGCGCGGCGGCGGTCGTACATGAACTGCAAGGCTTCTGCGGTGGCCGCGCTGTCGAACGCGCTGCTGCCGTCAGCGTTGTAGAGCTCGCCGCCTGCGCTCCATACGTAGGCGATGAACTCTTGGGCGTCGAACAGCCCGCCGCCGATGTCCATGAAGCCCATCTTCGTCATGGCGCCGTCCGCTACTGCGGAGTTGTCTGCCACGAACTTCACGGAGTCAGCGAACGTGAGGGGCGGGATGGCGCCAGCATCTGCCGCTAGGTCGGTGCGGAAGAACATGGGCCGTGGGCTCATGAGGAGAGGGAGGCCGACCATGTGGCCGTCGTACGAGGCGACGCTGAGGGCGGCTGGCAGGAAGTGGCTCAGCTCGCTCCAATCGGCAAGGTACGGGTCGAGGTTGGCAAGCAGCGGGCCGAAGGTCGCCGCGTACTCGGAGCCGAGGTAGACGATGTCTGGGCCTGAGCCGGTGGTGATCCAGCCCGCTACGGCAGCGTCGAAGTCGCCCCAGCCGCCCGTGAGGATGTCGAGCGTGACGCCGGGGTTCTCAGCTTCGAACTCTGGGAAGGCCACGTCGCGGAACCAGGCCATGGTGTCCTCGGTCAGGCCGGTGATGTAGATCTCTAGGTTGCGTTGGGCGCTGGCCGCACCGAACATGAGCGTTACGGCGACCAACATGGACATGAACTTCTTCATCTATGCCTCCATGGTTCGTTTGGGGCTCGCCGGAGCCTACCGTTGCCTGGCTCCGAGGTAGCTGGGGGCTGGTCTAGCTGCGGGCGCTCACCTCCCTGCGCAGTTAGTAAAGCAGCATTACTTACTATGACTGGCTTAGGGTAGGGGCTGGCACCGCGCTTGTCAAGCACCCCGTGATAGGGTCGCTGACAACGCGCCAAGGGCACCTCGACCGGGCGCCGCTCAGGAGTCGCACCATGAACGTGACCGAAGCGAAACGCTGGCTACTCACGGAAGCCGCCACGCGCGGCGTCGAACTAGAGGTGCTGGCCACCAGCGAGAGCAGCCTGAGGCTGGAGACGCGCGGCGGTAAGGCGTCCGACGTCCACTCGTCCACCAAGGCGGGCATCGGCTTGCGTGTGGTGGCAGACGGCCGCACGGGCTACGCCTCGACGGAGGAGTTAACCGCCGACGCCCTCGCGTGGGCCCTCAACGAGGCAATTGAGAACGCCTCGCTGACCCCGGCGGGCAACGCCGCCTTACCGGCTGGCGGGCAACTAGGCCGCGTCGACCTCCTTGGCGAGGGCCTCTCCGCCACCATCGAAGACAAGCTGGCCACCGCTGCGGCGTTCGAGGCCGGGCTCACCCAGGACCCCCGCCTGCAGTCCATGCAGATGGGCCGCTACATCGAGTCGGAGCAGCGCATCGAGATCGGCTCCAGCGCCGGGGTAGACGGCGGTTACCGCGCAGGCACCGCCGTGCTCGTCGCTGGCGTTGTCCTGCGCGAAGGCGACAGCGTCAAACAGGGCTTCAACGTCCATGCAGAAGGCGACTACCACCAGCTAGAGCCCGGCCGCACGGCGCAAGAGACCCTGACGAAGGTCGGCCGCCACCTCGGCGCGAAGGCGCTAGTAACCGGTCGCCGCCGCGCCACCTTCGAACCAGACGTCGTCGGTCAGCTCCTCCAGCTCCTCG
>CALCHY010000071.1 GCA_937907415.1 uncultured Trueperaceae bacterium | reverse complement strand
ACGTTCGAGGATTACGCGAGCGAACGGCGGTACGCATGACGCCCTTCCTGTGGGTTCTCGTCGGCGCGTGGATCGGCGCGCCAATCGGGTTCTTCGCCGCCGCCCTCGCGCAGGCCGCCGCCAGGGGAGACGCGCACTTGGACCCCGTCAGTCGACGCCAAGCCGAGATGGAGCAACGCGTCTGGGACGGTGTAAACCGAAAGGAGGAACCAAGTGCCTAAACCCAAGAAGCCCGCCGCCCCCGCCACAACTGCGACACGCTCACGCGCGCGGAGCCTCACCCTCGCGAAGCGCAAGCAGCTCTTCCTCGCCGAGCTCGAGGACCGAGCGAACGTCAGCGCGGCGGCGGCCGCGGCGGGTGTGGATCGCGGGACGCCGTACCGGTGGCGCGAGGCCGATTCGCGTTTCGCTGCGGCTTGGGATGCGGCTGTGGATGTGGCCGTAGACAGCCTGGAGGCGGAGGCGTGGCGGCGAGCGCACGAGGGCTGGGACGAACCCGTGTTCCAGCGGGGCGAGGAGGTCGGGGTGGTCCGCCGGTACTCGGACACGCTGATGGTCACGCTCCTGAAGGGGCACAGGCCGGAGCGTTACAAGGACCGGACTAGCACGGAGCTCTCCGGCCCCGGCGGCGCGCCGTTGCTGGATGGAGTGCCGCAGATCTACCTGCCCGGCAACGGCCGCGATGCGGAGCTGGAGGAGTCCACGGTGGAGGTGCAGCCGTCGTGACGGCGAAGTCTCCTGGCCGTCCGAAAGTCTCCGAGGCGCAGTTCCAGAGACAGGTCCTGCAGCTCGCGAAGTTGTGCGGGTGGCGGACGGCGCACTTCCGGCCGGCGCAGAACAGCCAAGGCCAGTGGCGCACGGCGGTCGCGGGTGACGGTAAGGGCTTCCCGGATTTGGTGCTCACCCGCGAGACGGTGCTGTTCGTCGAGCTCAAGGTCAACGGCAACAGGCTCGCCCCCGACCAGGTGGCCTGGCGCGACGCCCTCCAAGCTGCGGGAGCCAACTGGCACCACTGGACACCAGACGACTGGCCGGCAATCGAGCAGACCCTCAAACGCACACCCCATGGAGCGCCGCAGAGCGGGGGAACCCCGTGAGGACCTGCAGCGTTGACGGTTGCGGTCAGCCGCACCACGCCAAAGGCCTCTGCAGCCGCCATTACGAAGCGCGCCGGGCAAGCGAACTCAACCAGCGCGTCCTGCATCTGGGCCTGCCATTCGCCCTGCTCCCAGCTCGCCCACGTGCCGTCACTGACGCCCTGCACGCCCTCGCCGAAACACCCGGACTCACGTGGCCCGAGTACGAACGCCAGAAAGCCCTGATTCTCGAAGGAGCATGATCATGAGCAGCCTCGCCACCGAATACGCCAAAGAACAAGCCCGCTGCCGCGAACTCATCCAGCTCTACAGGGACCTCCCTAACAACGTCGGCATCTTTGGAGCCATCCACATCGAAGCCACCCTCAGGCAAGCCGACGAAGCGGCCATGAGCGGCGACGTCATCGCCATGCTTCAGGCGTACGAAGCCATGAAGAGCTGCGAATGAACCAAGAGTGGGAGACGCTCGTCCTCAAGAAGCACGTCGAGCTAGACCAGCCCAGCGCCTGAGAGGAGCACCACCCCGTGGGGGAACCACCACCAGACCAGCAACTCACACGAGCAGTCGCCAACACCCTGTGGTGGCACCTTCAGGGCAACGTGTGGCCCGCCGCGCTTGAGACCCGCGCCATCAGCCCCACGGGAGCGCCACGCAGCGCGTCCTACAACAGCGCCGGCCGCATGCCCGGCCCCCAGTTGGACGGCGAAGCCCTCACACCCACCGTTGAGGTCATCAGCCGCACGCCCCTCATCCGCGCCAACCTCTGGAGCGACGATTGGCCCGGCCGCACCGCCTGGCGCATCCTCCTCGCGCGCCCCGACGCCGACCGCGCCCTGTCACGCATGCCCGCCGCCGCCATCGCCGAGTACGAGAGCGCCCTAGAGCATGCCACCTGCCGCAAACCATTCACGATCGAGCGCGACGAGAACGGCGACGCCTACCTAACACGCAACAGGCACGACGGCACCATCACGCACCTCACCGCCGCCGCCCTCGAAGCCATCGCCAGAGTCGCCGACCTGCACCGCATCCCCCCGCACGTCGAGGACGCCCTCATCACCGACAGCGACATCAGCCTCGACGCCATCCGCGCCGCCCTACAACTCGCCGGTGAGCCCGGCACTTGACCGTGAAAACACCGGATGCTAGGGTGCAAGGAGTAGTTCTGACTCAAGACCCCGCCGTCCCCCCCACGGCGGGGTTTCTCTTTGCGGGCTTGCCAAGGGCAGGCAGCGCCTCATAAGCGCAGCGAGCTGGGGCGGAACCAGCGCCCGCACCCACTCAACCTAGCGAGGAGGCGCCAACGTGCAAGCAGCGCCCCCCACCGTCATCCGACCACAACGCGGCCCGCAGGAGGCGTTCCTCGCCAGCAGCGCGGACATCGTCATCTACGGCGGTGCGGCAGGCGGCGGGAAATCCTTCGGGCTCCTCCTCGAACCCCTCCGGCACCTAACCACCGTCCCCGGCTTCGGAGCCGTCATCTTCCGCCGCACCACCGACCAAGTCCGCAACGTCGGCGGCCTATGGGACGAGAGCGAAGACGTCTACGGCCCCCTCGGCCTGAAACCGAAGGAGAGCGTCCTCGAGTGGGAGCACGCGCCGACGGGCAACACCCTGAAGTTCGCGCACCTCGAGCACGAGAAGAACGTCCACAACTGGCAAGGCGCGCAGATCCCACTCATCGGCTTTGATGAGCTCACGCACTTCACGGCCCGGCAGTTCTGGTACATGCTCAGCCGCAACCGTTCGACTTGCGGCGTCAGGCCCTACCTGCGCGCCACCTGCAACCCTGATCCCGACAGTTTCGTCGCTGACCTCATCGCCTGGTGGATAGACCAGGACCCCAGCAGCCCCACGCACGGCCAGGCCATCCCCGAGCGCGGCGGCGTCATCCGCTGGTTCGCGCGCATCAACGGGGAAATCCACTGGGCGGACACGCGCGAGGAACTCCAGGAACGCTTCCCCGGCCCGGACACGCAACCCAAGAGCCTGACGTTCATCCCGTCGAAGCTCGACGATAACCCCGCCCTCACCAGTAAGGACCCCGGTTACCGAGCGAACCTCCTCGCCCAAGACCCCGTCGAGCAGGCTCGCCTCCTGCACGGCAACTGGAAGGCCCGCCGGACCGCCGGCACGCTCTTCCAACGCTCGTGGGTGCAGGTCCTCGATGAGGCGCCCGCCCTCGTCCGTGAGGTTCGGGCGTGGGATTTGGCCGCCACCAGGCCCACGCCGGACAACCCGGACCCCGACTGGACGGTCGGACTCAAGGGCGGAATCACCGACGCCGGCCTCATCGTCGTCACGAGCGCCGTCCGAACCAGAGACAACCCCGGCGAGGTCGAGCAGCTCCTCATCGGCACCGCGCTCGCCGACGGCCGCGAGACGTGGCAACGCATCCCCGAAGACCCCGGCCAGGCCGGGAAGAGCCAATCCCGGCACTTCGTCGGGCACCCCAAGCTCCACCGCCACACCGTCATCGCCAAGCGCGTCACGGGCGACAAGGCAACGCGCTTCGGGCCCGCATCAGCACGGGCGTACAAGGGCCTCATCGCGTTCGTGCGCGCCGACTGGAACGACTGGCTGTTCTCACAACTGGAGGCGTTCCCGGACGCCAAGCACGACGACGCCGCGGACGCCCTCAGCGACCTCGTCGACGCCCTGACGGGCCCACTCATCGCCGATCAGAAGACCGCAGAGGAGGTATACGGGTGGTGAACGCATGAACGAAGTCCAGCACGCCGCTGCCCGCGCCACCCTCGACGGTGTCGAGGCGCGCATCCGCGAACACCTCGAAGTCACCATGTGGGCCAAGGGGCAACTCCTGCAGCACATCGCAGGCGGCCAACAACACCGCACCAGCGGCCGCATTCCCGCGCACCTCACCGACCTACTCCCCGGCACCAACACCACGCAAGGCGCAGCTGACCTCGAGCGCCTCGCCCGCATGGCCAAAAGCATCGGCCCGCGCATCTTGCGCCTCAAGCGGTACGGGACACTCGGCAGCGTCAACTGGGGCGACGGCAGCCCCACCTTCGATAAGGAGCTCGACAACGCCACCACCGAAAGCCTCCGCGCCTTCCCACGCGACCGCCTCGCCCGCAAGGCGCTCGAGCAAGACCTCGTCCGCGGCATGATCGCAGGCATCGTCATCCCCGACGCCCGCGGCGGCGCGCAAGCCATGCCGCTCGGTGGGTACTACGAACCCCTCGTCGACGAAGACAACGTCGAGCACATCTGGGGCGTCTACCAGGCGTGGCAACCCCCCAGCGGCCTGAAGTGGCGCGCGCGCATCTACAACCTCGAAACCCGCGAGCTCTACGAGTGGGCCGACCTGGACAGCCCCACCGAGATTGGACGCACACCAACCGCCATCCCCAACGCCCCCATGCCCGTCTACGAGGTCGTGGATGACGACCTGGACGGCTACCCCAGGGGCGAGTTCATGGAGAGCCTGCCACTCTTCAAGAGCGAATGGGCCTCCCAAGTCAGGGGCGACCGGGCGGAGGAATCCACGGCGTTCAGTCAACTCGTCACCAAGGGCCAACTGCAAGCCGGTGATGTGGACCGCGGCCCAACGCGCATCATCCGCCTGCCCGAGGGTGGTGACGCGAAGTACTTGGACCCGCCCAGCCTCGAGCAGATCCACAAGCACCACGACCGGAAGCTTGAGCGCCTCCGAGTCGACCACAGCCTGCCAGGCGGGTTCCTGGGCAGCCAAACGCCGTCCGGTGAAGCGCTTCGGGAGGCGAACCAGGCGTTCATCGCCGACTGCGCCGCTAGGGCGGGGCGCATCAGCAACTACCTGACGCGGCTGCTGGCGGACTACGGTGCTCTCATTGGGCTGCAGAAGCCGCCGCCGGTGACGGTCATCATCAACCGCGAGTTTGAGCGTGCGTCCGTGGTCGATCAGACGGTGCTCCTGCACCGCGAGGACCTCATTGACTTCGGGGAGGCCGTGAGGGCCATTAGTGTGTACTACCCGACGTGGGCGAGTGACGCGGTCGAGAAGTTCATCGACTCGCGCCGCGAGCTCATCCCAGAGCCCCTCACCACGACCGACGCGGTGGATGTGGACTTGTGACGCGCGCCAGGGGTGACCCGCTGTGGCGGTGAATGTCGCGCGCATCATCGACCGCGCCGACGCGCAGCTCCTGCGCCTCGAGGCTGAGCACTTGGCCAGGTTGCGGCAGGTCACGAACAGCGCCTACGCCAGGTTGGCGGCCGAGATTCGGCGCCGGTGGGCGGACACTCTCGTGGAGAGCGAGGGAATGACCCGTACTTTCGCGGAGGCGCGCGCCCGCGTGCTCCTGGCGCAACTCGAGCCGTACATGCGAGCGCTTGAGTACGGCAATGCGTCGAGTGGCGTACCGAGCATCATGCGGGACGTCATCCAACTCGGTCACCAAGCCGGCCTTGAGACCGCCACGGAGCTCCTGACCGCCTTCCCCGCCTCCCGGCAGGGACTCGTGACCGCCACCGCCCGCATTGACTTCAGGGCAGTCGAGGCGGCCGTAGCGAACTCCCAAGCGCGCCTCGCGCGGTACGGGGTGGCGACCATCGGCAAGATCGAGCAGGCGGTGGTCGACGGCATCGTGAGCGGCCGCGGTAGCCAGAAGGTCGCCCGCGACGTGAGGGAGGCCATCCGCGGCGACGCGCACGTGCCCGACGGCGGCCTGCACGCCCGCGCCGAGATGATCGCCCGCACCGAACTCGGCACCGCCAAGACCGACGCCAGCAAGCAGCGGTACGCAGAGGCGGGCGTAGACCTGGTCCAGTGGTACGCCACTCTCGACGAGCGCACCTGCATCTACTGCGCCGCCAGGCACGGGAACGCCTACCGAATCGGGGACGCGGTCGTGCCGGCACACCCGAACTGCCGGTGCTACCTGGCGCCCTTCCGGCCCGAGTGGGTGGAGCTCGGCCTCGTCGACGAGGACTTCTGGCGTGAGAGCGTGCGGGAGATCGAGGAGCTCGTCCCGAACCTCAGTCGTGGACCCACGCCGTTCGAGAAGGCCGCCGACCGCAAGCGCGCACCCGAGCCCGTGTGGTCGCCGCCGCGGGCGGCGTAACGTGAGGGCGTGCAGATTCGGACGCGCCTCCGCCTCGGCGTCTACTGGGACGAGCATTGCCACGAGCGGCGGTGCGCCATCATCGAGATGATCAACCAACATGGCGAGATCACGCTCCTCGGCGTGCTCGACGCCAAGACCGGCCAGCCGGTGCTGGACCCCGTGGAGGCCATACCGCTAGCGACAACCGAACCCCAAGAGTAAGAGCAGAATCAAGGCAGCAGGCCCCGCTTCGGCGGGGCTTTCTCGTGTCGCCTACCGGGGCGACTCAGTAAGTGCCGGGACGCCATATGACCGACGCAGATCCCAAGACCGACAACCGCAACCCGACGCCCGACCCGCAGGAGCAGAACCCGGCACCGACCGGGGGCGGGGACGCCCAGAAGACCTACACCGAATCCGAGATCACGGCAATGGTAGCCGCGCGCCTCGCCAAGCAGGAGAAGGCCCTCAAGGCCCAGTACGCCGAGGAGGCCAAGACCGCCGCGGAGCGAGCCAAGCTCGACGAGGTCGAACGCGTCAAGGCCGAGAAAGCCGACCTCGAGAAGAAGGCCGCCGACGCCGAAGCCCGCGCCATCGCCGCCGAACGCCGCGCCGCCCTCACGGGCAAGGTGGCGGACGCCAGCGCCGCCCTGAAACTCCTCGACCCCGAGAAGCACCTCGACAGCGACGGCAACGTCAACACCGAAGCGCTCCTCACCGACTACCCGTTCCTCAAGCCCACAACCCCCGGCGCCACCCCCATCGGCGGCGCCAACCCTCGCGGCCAGAAAGACTCGTCGCTCATGAGCGACGAAGAGTTCTTCAACAGCCGCACCAAACAGCCCTAGGAGGGGCAACACATGGCAAACACGTTCCTGACCACCCAGCAGATCGCCCGCGAGGCGCTCCTGCGGCTCCGCGCCAACCAAGTCATGGCGCGCCTCGTGCATACGGACTTCAGCGCGGAGTTCGGCAGTTTCGGCGACACCATCCGCGTCCGCAAGCCCGCCACGTTCGCGGCCGAAGAGTTCTCCGGCACCACCAGCCCGCAGAACATCGAAGAAGGCTACGTGAACGTCGCGCTCGACAAGATCGCCGACGTCAGCGTCGAGGTCACCGCCAAGGAGATGACCCTCAACATCGAGGACTTCGTCTTCCAAGTCATCGACGGCGCCATGCAAGCCATCGCACAGAAGATCGACACGGACCTCCACGGCCTGTACGTCGACGTGCCGTACTCCTCGCCCGTCAGCGGCACCGCGACACTCGGCGACATCGCGAAGGTCCGCAAGGTCCTGCAGGACAACAAGGCCCCGCAGGCGCAACGGCGCCTCGTGGTCGGCACGGAGACGGAAGCCGACCTGCTCGGCCTTGAGGCCCTCACGAGCATCAACCGCGCCGGTACCGGCTCCGCGCTGCGGGAAGCCGAACTCGGGCGCGTGATGGGCTTCGACATCTTCGCGTCCCAGAACGTCCGCGACCACACCGCAGGCGCGTACGCGAGCCTCACCGACGTGACAGCCACCGCAGCCGCAGCCGCGACCAGCATCGCCCTGACGAGCACTGCTGGCGCCAGCACCGGGAAGCTCCTGAAGGGCGACATATTCACGACTGCTGACGGGCAATCGTTCACGGTTACCGCCGACTCCCCAGCGGCCGTGGCGGGCGTCGTGACCGTCGCCGTCAGCCCCGCCGTCGGCACGGCCCTCACCGCCTCCGCCGTGACGTTCGTGAAGAGCCACGAGGCGAGCCTGGCGTTCCACCGGAACGCGTTCGCGTTCGTGAACCGCCCACTCGCCCTGCCGGCTGGCGGCGCAGACGGGTACGTCACGAGCTTCAAAGGCCTCTCCTTGCGCGTCACGCAGGATTACGTCATGTCGAGCAAGAAGAACCTCATCAGCTTCGACATCCTGTACGGCGTGAAGACGCTGCAGCCTGAGCTCGCGGCGCGCTTCACCAGGTGAGGAAGGTCGACGTCCAGGGCGGCGCTCGCGTGTCGCCCTGGACGGGGGAAGTGTTCACCGGCGAGTTCGCGTTCCGCAACCATCTCGCGCGGTGGCCGGAGATCTGCGCCGCGAACGGTTGCGGTTTGGACGGCAAGCCCGCGCCCGCGCCCGCGCCAGAACCCATTCCGGTAGGGAAACCGAAAGCGAAGAAGCGCTGAGGAAGGAGCCCGCGTGACGAAGCAGGAAGCCACGACCCTCGCTCAAGCCCTCGCCTTCGACCGGGCCGACATCAGCACGCTCCTGGACGCCAGCGCCGGGCTGGACGCCAGCGCCACCCCCACCTACCGCCCGTACGCCGTGGCCGCGTTCCTGTGGATCACCTCCAAGAACACGCAGCGACTGCACGAAGCCGAAGGCGCCGTGTTCGACGACCCGCAGCGCATGATCGACGGGCTGCTCGCCAGCCAGGCGCCCTTCGACATCGGTCTCACCATCCCCGAGGGGTGGAGTGTGTCTGAGTTGCGGGCCATGACTGGCGCGCCGACCGAAGCCGCGGTGGTGTTCTGATGGCCGAGAGCGCCCTCGCGGGAGTCTTCAAGGAGTTCGCCCTCACCTATAGCGCCCCGACAGGCGAGTGGGGCACCGACCCCGTCACCGGCAACCCCGTTCCGGTCGTTGAGCAGGGCGAGCTCGTCATCAACTTCAAGGCGAGCGAGTCCCCTCAGCTTGTGTTCCTGCCCGGAGCCGACCCCAAGGTCGTGAAGGGCAAGGGCCGCTGCATCCGCCCGGCTAACCTCCCGACTGCACTTGGTATCGGAAGCGAGCTCCCCATGACGTGGGCGGGGCGGCCGGGGAAGCTGCGCATCGTGCAGGTCGGGGAGCGTCTCCTGGAGGTCGTCGACCAGACGCTAGGCCAATCGTTCATCGCGGAGTGGAGGGCAACCTGATGCCTGACGACTTCGACATCAAGTGGAACGACGAGCAGATCCTCGGGAGCCTTGTGGAGCCATTCCATCAGGCGAACGAGGTGCTTGGCCGGAAGTTCCAGACCGAGATCACAGCCAAGAAGTGGGGTTGGCCCAGCGACCCCAGCCCTCGCGACATCGTCGACACTGGCGAGTTGCGCCGCTCCTACGTGGGTGAGCGCGAAGCCGGTCTTCCCGCCCCGGAGCACAGCCACTCGTGGAACACGGAGTACGCGATGGCCGTGCACGAGGGTGCCCGACTCAAGGACGGGAGCAGTCTCCCGGCTCGCCCGTGGACGAAGGAGCCCCTCGAGGCCAAGACGCTCGAGACGGCCTTCGAGAAGCTCGCTAAGGCCTCCCTAGGGCGCATCCAGTGACCCCCGTCCAACTCACCGCGGCCCTGAAGGCGCTCCTGGTGAACCTCCTGGGCACATACGCAGCGCCGGGCTTGCCGAGCACGAGCGCCATCTACCTCGGTAATCCGCCGAGTGATTGGACGGCTACGGGCCTTGAGGTCATCGTCAGTTTGGACCCGGACTTCGATAACACGGCCTTGTACGGCCCCGAGAGCAACCTTGAGCAGACGCACATCGTGCGCCTCGTGGCTCACGGGCCTGTGCCGCTAGCGCCCGCCGTGACGCGCATCGTGCGCAAGTACAGCGGCGCGTCTACTGCCACCGTGCCGGGTAATGAGCGGCTCGGCATCCTCAACCAAATCATCATCCGCATCCCAAGATAAGGAGCAGAACATGGCTTTCGACACTAGTTTCGTGAAAGCGAAAGAGACCGTCGTCCTCGTGAGTGACGCCGCCGCCGTCGGGGCTAAGGCCGTCGCGCCCGTCGCCGTCACGCTCACCGTGGGCGCAGCCGGCGCAGCAGCCGCCGCGACCACGGTGCCGCTCACCAGCAGCGCGGACGTGACCCTCCGCGCTAATCAGATCCTCGTGTTCAACGCTGGCGACCCGGACGAGGTGCAGCTCGTCGTGACCGCTGATACAGCCGTCACCAGCAGCGAGGGTCCCGTGCCTGTGGATGCCGTGGAAGGCGTGAAAGGCGCTGGTATCCCCGGCGCGCTGGCCGCCTCTGACACGGCGACGTGGGACCGCATGTACAGGGTCCTGGGTACTGAGCAATCGGATTACACGCTGTCTGAGAACACGCAGAACCTGCAGAGCGTCACCTACGACTCGGCTAACGCCATGTCGTGGGACGAGTCCGAGGACACGAGCAAGTCGTGGCAGGTGCAGCGTCAGGGGCGTTACAAGCCCGGTGATTACGCGTTCCAGCAGGTGCGGCTCGCCGCGCATGAGGGCCGCGAAATCTGGGTGAAGCAAATCAGCCCCGATGAGGACGGCGCGCCGATTCACTCGAAGTCTGGCCGCGCGAAGATTCGCGGCTACAGCGAGTCCAACCCAGCATCCGGCATGTACGACGCGAGCTGGACGTTCGCTGGGCAGGGCAAGCCCGTCCTCGTCAACATCACCTAAGCGGTGCTTACAAGCACTTACCAGCGGGCTGGCGAGCCCGTGTTGGTGGCGTGTGGTCCCTCGCGTGTTCGCGGGGGACTACACGCCGGCCTACTGTTCGTCGCGCCTGGATTGTCGATTGAGCAGACGACGCTTGTGGACAACGACGAGCGCATCACCATATTTATCCCCGAGGAATATCAGAACCTGCCCGCCCCGCAGTGGGCGGCCAACGTCACGCTAGAGACAGTGGAGGCACCGTGAGCAGCAAGAAGAAGACCCCCGCGAAAGCCGCGCCCGCCTCGAGTAACGTCATCAGCCTCGACGCGCTCCTAGGCAACTGGCCCACCATCGAACTAGGCGGTATCCAGTTCACCGGGCGGCACTTCAGCCAAACGGAGAAAGCCGCATGGCTCGCCGCCGAAACCAGCGATGACCCGACCGCGCAACGCCAACTCGTGCTGGACGCCCTGAACGCCCGCGGCGCAGGCGTCACCCTCGACTGGGTGAACGCCCAACCCGACGTGTACCTCGTGGCGATCGTGCATGGCCTGTACGGCAACGGTTGGCCGGGCGATAACCCAAAGTAGCTACCGGCCCCGAGTTGGCGCTGCTGGCCGGCGCTTACGGTTGGGCGCCGGACGTACTCCGCAACCTCACGGACGCCGAAGCCGCCTACTACCTGCTGCACATGCGGGAGGTGCAACTCAGGCACGCCTACCCGATGGCGCAGTTGGAGGCGCGCGCGCTCAACATGATGGGCGGGAAACGCCCACCTAAGAACCCGTCGGATGAGCCGCCGTTGGCTGACCACGAGCGCTTCACGGCGTTCGAGTTGCTGCCTTGGTACGCGCGGCCAGAGTGGGTGCAGGAGGACGCGAGCGGCAGCATCAGTCAGGCCGCCGCGCGGGACTTCCTCGCGAACGTCAAGCGCCTGCCGTCGTGGGCTTTGGAGATCGCGCCGGTGAACGCCATTCGGCACGCCGCTCGCGCCTAGGTCTGGCGGCGGCCTCGTAGTTCGGTCAGTTCGCGGAGTATCGCCTGCTGGTTCCCCAGCACGGCCGCGAGGGCAGCCCAGAACAACGCGGAGATAACCCCGCTGGCGAGCGCCACCAGCGCTGATGCTGGCGCATCCCACAGCACCCCGACGCCGATGACGCCGCCGATGCCCGACAGGACGGCCAACCCCACCATCACGTGAACCATGCACTGCCTCCCTCGTCGATGGGAGCGTAACTGATTGGAGGTCGCCCCGTGGCCGACACGAGCCTTGGCACTGCAGTACTGCGCACGAAACTTGACGCCTCGGGCCTCAAGACCGGCCTGTCTCAAGCCCAGGGTGAGACGGAGAAGACGTTCAAGGGCATTGGCGACAAGGCGCGTGACGCGCAAGGGCGGTTCACCAAGCTGGGGCAAGAAGGCGCGACTGCGGGCAAGAAGATAGGCGACAGTTTCCGCGAGCAAGCCCTGCCCGCCACCGAACGCACAACGGCCTCGGTAAAAGGCCTCAGCGCTGCCATTGGGGCCATCGCAGCCAGCCAGGGCCTCAGGGCTTACGTGGGTTTCATGCGCGACTCGGCGACCTTGGCGCACCAAGCCACTGCGTCAGCTGCCCTCTTCCAAAAGGCCTTGGAGCGTAATAACCAGAGTGCCGCGGAGGGCGCGGCGGTCGTGCAGCGCCTCGCTGACAAGTTCGGCGTCGTGAACAGCGTCGTGGAGGAGTCTGCGACGTTCATGCTGCGGCAAGGCGCGAGCCTGGATGACGTGGAACGCGCCCTCACTGCCGCCGGCGCGTCTGCGGCTGCTGCTGGTGTTGACATCAGCATGGCGTTCAACAACGTAGGCGTCGCCGTGGCCACGGGCCGGTCGCAGTTGCTTGAGACGAGCGGCATCGTCGCGAACCTCGGGCCGGTCGCGCAGGCTTACGCGAAATCAGTGGGCAAGACCGTCGAGCAGCTCACGCAGCAGGAACTCATCCAAGCGCGCGTAAACGCAATCTACGACGAGACCAAATCCGAGATCGAGGACGTTGATATCCTCCTGCGTGGCCTGCCGCGGTCGCAGGCTGAGGTCACGCGGCAGTGGCGTTCGTTCCGCGAAACGGCGGGCGACCTGGCACTCAAGGTCATCGTGCCGCTCACGGAGGGCCTCGGCACCATGCTGCGGCTCGCGAACAGCCTACCGACGCCGGTGAAGAACGCCGGCATCGCCATGGTCGGCGCGGCGGTAGGCGCTACGGCGTTAGCGACCGGCTTCGTGGCCATCAAGACGGCCCTCACGGGCCTGTCTGGTCTTGGCTTGCTCTCGTTCGGGCCTGCCGGTTGGATTGTCCTCGGCGTCACCGCCGTCGCCGGACTCGCTGCTGTCCTCGCCACCGGCGGCAGCAGCCTCACGGCCGCCCTAGACTCCACGCGGAAAGCCGTCGCGAGCGGGAACAAAGACAGCATGACCGGCGCCCTCGACGAACTCGTCAAGCAGGTTGACGGGCCACTCAAGGCCTCCTTGCAGGGCCTCCGCGACGAGCTGGTCGCCACCGGCGACGTCGGCGTGGAGCAAGCCAAGCGCATCCTCACGGACGTCGCTATCGCCGTGCTGGACACGAAGCGGCAGGTGCTCGGCGCGAGCCTGTTCGGGCCGACGCCACTCGGCGGGGCGCTCGCTCAAGCGGGCGGCCTCATGGGGAACGTGAACCTAGCGTCCGACATCCGCACGGCGCTGGATAACAACGAGCTCCTCACGGCGATTGACCTTCTGCAGGACGCGATCGTGGCGATGACGGAGGCGGGTCTGCGGCCAGCGTACTCGCAGCCGATAGTGGATTTTCTGGCTCAGGTTGGGGCCATTCCGAACTTCAAGTTCACGCCGACGCCCACGCCGACTACCGTGCCGCCACCCGGCGGCGGCAGTGGCGCTGGCGTTGGCACCGGTGGCGCGGCGCGCGTCTGGAGCGACGTCCTCGCCGAGCTTGATAAGGCCGGCACTGAGGCCATGCGCCGCGCGGCGTTCGAAGGCACCCCAGCCGCGTACCGCGAAGCGGCGCAGAAACGCGTCGGCCTCATCGACAACGCCATCACGGAAGCGCTCACGGAGTTCCACGGGCAAGTGAGCGCGAGCGACTTGGCGGCGCTCCGCGCTCGCCGCGACACCGCGGCGTTACAGGCGCGCGAGCCGGTGCCTGCCGCAGCGCCACCAGACCCCGCCGCCAGAGCCGCCTTGCGGGCGCTGGCGGCGGCCATCATGGCGGACACGATGCAGGCCATGAGTGACGCGGCTGAGGTTGACCGTCAGGCGCGCGTGGCTGGGCATCGAGAGGCGTTGACCATCAACGCCGACTTGCGGCGGCAGGCGGCGGCCATCAGGGCTGACACCGCGCAGGCGCAGGCTGACGCCAGGGCCGCCGAGGAAGCGCAACGCGCTTACATCGACTCGTTGGCTGACAGCGGCGACGAGCTGGGGCGGTGGTTGACGACCGCTAGCAGCCTGACGGCGACCATCAAGGCCGCGAATGATGAGACGGCTCGCATGAGCGTGTTCGCTGGCGCGGTCGCGAAGTACGGTGCGGGTCGCGTTGGGTTGGCGGGCACGAGCGCCGCTGACCGGGGCGGTTTGCAGGTGTTGACTGGTCGTGACGCGGCGGCTGCGGTGGCGCGTGACACGGTGCAGGCGTTCCATGATGGCCGCGTTGGGGTGGATGAGGTGCGGGCGGCGGTGGATGCCTTGACGACTCTCACGCCGTTGAGTGTCGCCGCCATCAACGAACTCACGGACGGCATCCTGAAGTTGGATCGCGCCGCGCAGGATGCGGCGCGTGCGGCAGAACAGAATGAGCGCGCGCCGATGTGGTCGCCTGTGGGCGGCCTGCCGAGCGTGCCGGGCGTCGCCTTGCCGTCGAGTGGGTATCAGGGTTTCCGCCCGCGGCAGGACAACCAGAGTGATTTGGCGAATGCCGCGCGCATCAACCGCGAGCGGGAGCAGGCCGCTGATCAGTTCGCCAATACCGTGGTTAGCGCGGGTTTCGCGTTCGGTGATGCGGCGATCAAGGCGTTCCAGGACGGCGACGTTGTGGGCATCATCCGCAGTGGCTTGTCAGGCGCAGGCTCGATAGTCGGTTCGATAGGAATGGAGCCCATCAGCCTCTTTGGCGGCATGATTAACCCCGCTACGCTCATCGCTGGTGGCATTGGCCTGCTCGGCACGCTCATCGGCGCGTTGGCTGGTGGCGGCAGTCGTGACGCTGAGGAGCGTCGCCGTCGCGAACAACAGCAGGCGCGGTCTGTGCCGGCCATCAACATCAATTTCACGGTCAACCAGAGCAACACGTACAACGGAGCGCCCAGGGACCCGGCGAACGAGCAGGCGTTCGCGCGGCAAGCGGACAGCCTCTTCGAGTCCATCTACAGGCGTCACTTGGGTCCGCGCCTTGACCGTATCGAGCAGCGTCTCGGGATTGCAGGAGCCTAGTCATGCTCACGTTTAGTAGCCCGCTCACACCGCCTGCGTTCGCGTCGTTCACGGTGCAGTTGTCTAACGCGCAGGCCGTTGACCAGTTGCGCGACGAGTCGCAGCTCCGTTACGCGATCTCGGTCATGGGGAGCGGCGTCAGGGCCGCGCACGCCAACCTGAAAGTCTTGGAGACCCGCGTGCTCCTGAACGGCGAACCAAGCATGACCCTCGACGGTCATCTGGTCGCGGCAGCCATCGGACAAGGCGAGCTCGTGCAGGTGGTCCTCGACCTGTACCAGCGTGGCGCCGCGAACAACAAGGAGACCGTTACGGTCGTCGGCATCATCACGAACGTGGTGTTCACGGCGGCGACGGCACCGATGGCGCAACGCGTCGACCTGGTCCTGCACCGGTGCCACCGGTTGCACGTACGGGCCGGTGGGAGTGTCACCACAGAAAGCAGCGTCTGACCAATGAGTTGTTCCGTCTCTTCAACCCAATCGCTGTTCGTGGTGTACGTGGAGTGGTTCTACTGGCAAGACTACGGTCGAGATTGTGGCGCCCAGCACGGCGCGTACGTTGATTATTGGGAAACGTACGACGCTGATGGCCACGTTGTGCAACGCGTCGATAACGCCTGGACGTCAGGTTGCGCGTACCCGCCGGATCCAACCTGGAAAGCGCAAGCGGTAGCGTTCATGGCGCCGATCGTCGCCGCCGCGCGCGCGAATCTCATCGCGGGCGTCGTGGCGTCTCTAGCGCCGAACCAGCGCCTCCGCAACGTCACGCTGGAACACGCCGAAGCGGGTTCGATTGGGCGCATCACGATGACTGAGCGTCTGCGGTACTGGGTTGATACGTTCACGTGTCCCGATGGGGAAGAACCGCCATCGTGGGGGCAACCGCCGTACGACGAGCCAGGCGCGCCTGGCTCGTGCGAGTACGCCACCAGCCTCGCGTGCGGCGGCGCGAATGAGACGTGGCTCGCGCTCGTCGTGGACAGCCTGGGGAACCCGAGCATAACGGACTGCGCGTTCGACACGTTCGATTACTGCCACGCGCCGTGCGATGCCACGTTTGGGCCGCCTGCGAAGAGCGTCCGGGTGCCACCGCCGGCAGGGCAAGCTGAGCGCGACGCGGCGTACCGGAGTCTCGTGGAGACTCACATTCCCGATGCTGCGTCGCGCATGACTGGCGCCGGATGCGCATGGCCGCCACCTGGGTGGGCGGAGCCGCGCATCCGGTCGAGTATCAGTGAGGACGCCGGGAGCCTCTTCCAGGCAACGCAGGCGGTGGCGGTGGAGTTGGGCATCAGTGAGGCTTTCCCGTACGGGTCGGACGTGCCTGCCGGGGTGCTGCGGGCGTTCCGTGAGGCGTTGACGCCAGACGACGTCGCACTGCGCTACTACGCCTTGCCGACGCGTAACCAGGAGATGCTCGTCACGGTCGACGGCGAGACGAACCTTGGGCGCATGGCGCGCGTATACCCGGAGGCGTTGATGCTGCCGGCCGCGAGCATCCCTGGAGAATCGGGTGGTGTCGTGACGGCGCAGCAGGCCATCCAGCACGTGCTGAACTCCTGGTCTAGTGCTCACCCGTGGTTGTTGTTCGAGCCGGTGCCGGACCTGCGCATCCTCGAGCCGGGCGCCGTCAGTGACCCCCGCCAGTACTACATCGACAATGCATCGGCTGGCATTCTCACGACGGCGGCGGTCGTTATCCCTCAGGACGGCACGGACCGCAGGAGCATGCGGGACATCCTCGACGAGTGGTTGAGCATCTTCCCGGGAACCATTGTGCGGCAGACCAGCAGCGGGACGATCGAGTTGGTGCCGCGGGTGGGGCCGGACGCGCCGGAGGACCCCGCCGTGACCCTCACGTGGCGGGACCTCATCGCCATCTCGGAGGGTGACCCGGACCCGCGCGGTGTCATCAACCGCGCACGCGTCACGAGCCAAGGCTGGGAGTTCACGGACAACCAAACACTCAGGCCACCCGCGTTCGTCGTGTCGATTGGCGGGCTAGGCATCGAACGCAGCGTCCTGGATGGCGAAGCGGTCATCCCGGACGACGCGGAGGAGTTCCAGCCGTGGCGCACGATCCCGTTCACTGTGCTAGTTGACGGCGGGAACAACGTGACGGTGAACGTCGGCGTCACCGCGTTCGGGTCATGGAACCGCACGACCGCGTCAGCGTTCTCGACGGAGGGCACAGCGTCCCCGAGCGTGACGCTGGCGGTCGGGCAGTCGGCGGAGGTAAGCATCACGCACACGAGTCGCGCCCAGAGTGTCACGGCCACGTGGCGACTCATGCGCGTGACGAGCGTCGCCATTGACGTCGTGCCAGTCAGCGTTCCGAGTTACGCGGAGTTCCACCCTCTGGGCCGCACTTACCTGGCGTATCTCCTGGAGTTCGACATCATTGGCACCGCCTGGGTGCGCTCGAATGAGAGCGTTACGAGCGAGTTCGGGCAGGACGGCGTGGGCATCCCGGCTGATGGCGGCGGTGACGCCATTGCGAACAGTCGCGCCCAGTACGGTGAGCGCCTCGCGCAGTTGCAGAGCAACATCTTCCAACTGACGCCCGAACAGGCGCAGGCGGCCGCGCAGTCCTACGTCTTGTGGAACGTCAATCCGCGCACCATCCGCGACGTGCAGCAGTCGGAATGGAACAAGTACCCCGTGAAGTTCGACCACATCGGTAGGCTCGTGGACTTGCCGACGGGCGAGCGAGCCGTCATTGAGAACCGCAGTTACAGCGATTCGTTCAGCAGCACGCATGGAGCGATGGCCAGCTCGTTCAGCGCGTCCGTCACGGAGATCGTGATCGACACCAGCACGGACTGGTTGCTCCTCGATAACGGGGACTTCTTTCAGCTTGATAACGGTGACCTTGTGGAGGTGAGCTAATGGCGCGGTGGACTGACTCGACCCTAGCAACCACGCTCGCAGGCGATGACGTGGTGCTCATGGCTGACGTGAGCGAGGCCGTCGGCACGCGTGACAGGCGCGTGACCCTCGCCGCGCTCCGCACGTTCCTCGGCGCGGGCATCACGGTCGGCGTGACTCAAGCCGCGCACGGCCTCAGCGTCGGGCACGTGGTGCGCTTCGACGGCACCGCTTACGTCAAGGCAACGGCGGACACGGCGGGTAACGCAGAGGCTGTGGGGGTCGTGACTGCCGTACCCGATAGTGGCACGTTCGCGTACCAGACGGCAGGCGTCGCCTCGACGCTCTCAGGCCTGACGCCGGGGGAACTTTACTACCTCCAGGACGATGGTTCGCTGGGCACCTCGGCTGGCACGGTGGATAAGCCCGTCCTCATCGCCACCAGCGCAACGACCGCCGTGCTCATCCTCGCCATCAGCGGCGCAGGCGGCGGGGGCGGGGCGTGGGGGAGCATCACCGGCACGCTCTCTGACCAGACCGACCTGCAGACCGCCTTGGATGCCAAGGGCGACAAGGTCCTCGCCATCAACGCGCAGACCGGCACTACGTACACGCTCGTCTTGTCAGACGCTGGCAAGCTCGTGACCCTCAGTAACGGGTCGGCCATCACCCTCACCGTGCCCACGAACGCATCCGTCGCGTTCGCGGTCGGCACGGTCATCGCCCTCGCGCAACTCGGCGCTGGTCTTGTCAGCGTCGCTGGCGCGAGCGGCGTGACCATCAACGGCGTCACCCCAGGCGACGACGACCTCTCCGGGCAGTGGGCCACCGCGTCCCTCACCAAACTCGACACGAACACGTGGCTCCTGAGCGGCGGCCTAGCGTGAGCGCGCTCGGCCTCCTAACGCAGTTAGGGCTGAGTCGAGGCGGCGGCGGCAGCCCCAGCGGCCCTCCGACACCGCTCATCACCAACCTCACCGGCCTCGGGTTCTTCACCACAGGCGAACAGTTGGGCTGGCGATTCACAGTCGGCGACACCCCGTTGACCGTCAGGGGCGCACGCGTCAGGACATTCACCAGCCTGGACCAGGAACGCGTACGAATCTGGCGCGTCAGCGACGAGGCAGAAATCGCCAACCTCCTCGTCACACCATCCGCAGCCGACACCTGGACCTCAGCCGACTTCGCGGCGCCCGTCACACTCGCCGCGAACACCGATTACATCGTGACGATGCGCGGCAGTGCGGCCGGGTCGCGCAACGTCCGGTACGCCAGCGGCCGCACCCTCGACCCTCGCATCACCTGGGTAGGCGGACGCTCCCAGAACGGCAACGGCTTCCCCACCACCACCGCCAGCAATATCCTTGGCATCGTCGATCTACTTGTCGACCCATGACATGCCCGCCGTCTACTCCAGAAACGCCCGCCACTCCGCATCGGGCACGCGCCCGCTGCGGAACAGCCCGCGCCCGCCGTCGAGCGTGTACGCGACCTCGTTCCAGCCCGCAACCAACCGCAAGTCGATTGTGAGGTGGTCGGAGTAAGTCGTGCGGTCGTCGAGGAGTTCGCATTGCACGCGCCGGTCGGTAGGCGAGTACCACGCGAGCGCGAGCGTGCCGTCTGGCGCCTCCAGACGGTAAGCATCACGCATTGCGGTTAGGGGTACCGCGTTGTCTACGAACGGCTCACTAGCGGCGGCTACGTACCCCAGCAAGGCCGTTCCCGCCAAGTCACACTCGCCCACATCCGCCCACACGAGATCGTTATCGAACGTCGTGGGCAGCTCGACGCTGAATGAGCCGTCCGGCCCGAACTGGAAGGGAACGGCTGGCCGCGAGTAATGCTGCGTCTCCGCAGTGGCGTATGCGCTGAAGGTCAGCAGCCCATACTGTCCGGCCTCGGCGGGTATCGCGCCGCTCATGCTGGTGATGGGCGCGAGTTGCGGTTCTGGCCTGCGAAGGTCGTTGGTCTGACCGCACGCGGTTAGGGCGAGCAGTACCCCGATTATCCCCACTAGTTTTCTCATGCTCCCGACAATAGCGCCTCGGCGCTCACGGGGGACTCACGCGCCCCGCCCTTGTGCGGGGCTTTCTCGTGGATTGGAGTTGGTCATCCTGACGGTGAACGAGCGCATCGTGAAAGCGGCTGTCGCCGCGGCGAACAAGCGGGTCCCGAACTTGCCGCAAGAGTCCGGGTACTGCCTCAAGTTCGTGCGCATGGTCGTCGAGTGGGGCCTGTTCGACGGCCGCGCCGAGTTCTACAAACGCTTCCTGGTGGCTGGCACCAGCGGTCGCGGTGGCGAGCTGACACCCGCTCAGCGCCTCGCGGAAGCAAGGCAAGACCCGTACGCGGCCGACATGGAGGCAAGCGCGAAAGCCCTCGGTTGGGCCATCCCTAGCGCATTCCGGCGCGCTGGGGACCTCGTGTTCGATCACAACGCCGCCAAACCCGTAGGGCACGTTGGCGTCCTCATCGGCCGCGGCATGGTGCTTGAGCAAATTCACCCGAAGTTCAGGCCCACGTCGATTCACTTGGGCCACGGGAGCCTGTCCGTCACGCCGTATGCGGCGCGGCCGTGGACTTTGGTTGCGCGAGTGCGGGAGTGAGGCCGCCGCGCATCGTCAGTTGGCTTCAACGCCGCCTCATGCGGCGCATTCCCAGACGCAGTTAAGGGGGTGATTCCAGGCTGAAGCGACAGCCGCACGCCAGAATCCTGGCTCCAGCATGAGCGCTTTTGAGGACGGCGCTCCCCCACGGATGCCCAACGGGGGAGCGCCAACCACCACCGATTGGAGGACGCCTTGACCGCAGTCAGCACCTTGATCTCGTGAGAGAGGTGGTCCAGTCTCCCGGCGCTCGGGATACAGCGCACCCGCACCAACAGCAATAAGACCCAATAAGACGGAATAAGACCGTCCTATTCAGGAGGTAAGCATGACCAAGATCATCCCCCTACTGCTCGCCCTGCTCGCTAACGTCATCGGCTTGTCCGAAGACATGCGCGACCCCGCCACGTGGGTGCTCAGCACCGGCGCGCTCGGCGCAGTCGTGTGGGCCACCGTGCAGTTCCTCAGGGCCAGCATCCTCAAGCAACTCGACGGCGTGGCCGTCATCTTCGCGAGCATCGCCGTCGGCGCTGGTTTGTCTGTCGCCCTGGGCGCAGGCGGTTACGCGGGTGTCGGCAGCACGCTGGTTGAGTGGTTGGCGTTCGGCGTGTCTGCCGGGTTCGGCGCGACTCTCCTGGATCAGGGCGCGAAGGCGCTCCCAAAGCCTGGGGCGGCGCGCTTGGAGAGTTGAGTGCGCCGCCTGCACCTGCTCCTCATCACGTTCCTCGCGACGATGTCGCTCGCGAGCGCGCAAGACGTAGACGCTAGTCCGTCGCCCCCGTTCAGTGTTCTGGCCGGTTCGAGCATCACGTGCTCGAGCACCTGGCCGAGTGCGGTCGTGGGCTGCTTCTGGGAGCGCCCGGTCCTGGTGCTCGGCGCTCTCGAGC
>CALCHY010000070.1 GCA_937907415.1 uncultured Trueperaceae bacterium | reverse complement strand
TCAGGGGTTGAGGACCCCGAAGTGCGCCCCGTTCTCGTCGCTGAACACGGCTACGCGCCCCTCCCTAGTGGCTGCCGGCCCGAAGAGCACCGCGCCGCCGCCTGCCTGAACGGCAGCCACGGCTGCGTCGGTGTCGTGAACTTGAAAGTACGGCGTCCACTCGTCGCGAGCCTGGTAGTCCTGGCGTGGGCTGATCCCGCATGCCGCTTTACCTCCCAGGTTGAGGATGCGCTGCCCGCCACTCGTCACTGGCGCGGCTTCATAGCCGAACAGCCCGCAGTAGAACGCCACTGCCGCCTCGACGTCGGCCACGCTCGCCTCGCACCAGGCGAAGCCGCCGTGCTCCGCGCGCGCCTCGAAGCCGTGGTTGTGATACGCCTGCCATAGGCCGAACCTAGCCCCACCGGGGGCCTCCGCTAGCGCGATTAGGGCCTGCTGAGGGATCTCGGTTGGTTCCAAGACGATGATGGCGCCGAGGTCGTTGGCCGTGGCGACAGCCTTACGCACGTCGGCGACCGCGAAGGAGACGGTCCAGCTTGGAGCGGCGTCCGGGCTCGACAGCGAACCTATGCCCGCCGCGCGCTTCCCCGCCTCGAGGGCAGTGTGATAGTAGCCGAGCTCCGAGGGGGCCACGTTGTACTCCCAACCGAACACGTGCTGGTAGAAGCCGGCGGTCGCTGGCACGTCAGGCGCAGTAACGTCGGCCCACACCGCTTGGCCAATTCGATCAACGATCTTCTCTGGCATGACTATCTCCCCTTAGCTTGCGGCACACTCAAGCGTTGGCCGCCTAGCGCACGCGCGAGGCGGCGGTCTCAAGTACATTAGCGCGCCCGCGGCGCTACACTTCTGCCATGGCCACACTTTGGCGCAGGCGCGAGTGAGGCGGCAGGCCCAACTGGTCACGCCAGGCTCTAGCGGCAACCACGGTGGCAACTCGGGCGCCGGGCCCAGCGGTTGGCGCGGGGTCGTCGCAGGCTTGCCGCCACAAGCGTTCGCGCTCGTGATGGCAACGGGCATCGTCGCCATCGCTTGCGACCTAGTCGGAAAGCGCGGCGTTGCCCTCACGCTGACCTGGCTCAACCTCGTCACTTACGGGGTCATCTGCTTGCTGCTCGCGCTGCGCCTGATGCTTTACCCGCGCCGTGCGCTGCTGGACTTCGCCGACCATCACGTTGGACCTGGGTATTTCACGTGGGTGGCGGGCACCGCCGTGCTCGGCGGGCAGGCCCTGCTGCTCCTCGGCGACTACGGCGTCGCGCGGGTGCTCTGGTGGGTGACGGCGGCGCTCTGGCTTCTCGTCACCTACGGGTTCTTCGCGGCCGTGACGCTCGCGCGGCGCAAGCCGCGCCTCGATCGCGCCATCAGCGGAGCGTGGTTGCTCGCCGTCGTCGCTACGCAAGCTGTGGCCCTGTTGGCCGCCCAGCTAGCTAACGCTCGCCCGTGGGGCGGCGACGAGTTCGTGTTCGTCGCGCTCTGCCTGTTCCTCGTCGGCGCCGTGCTCTACCTCCTCGTCATCGGCCTGATCTTCTACCGCTTCACGTTCTTGCCCCTCGACGCCGCGCAGTTGGCGCCGCCCTACTGGATCAACATGGGCGCGCTCGCCATAACCACGCTGACGGGCGCGACGCTCCTCGCTCACCAGGGTGACGCCGCCTACCTGAGCGCCCTCACCCCGTTCCTATTAGGTTTCACGCTGCTCTTCTGGGCGTTCGGCAGTTGGTGGGTGCCACTGTTGCTCGTGTTCGGCTCGTGGCGACACCTCGTGGCGCGCTACCCGCTCCGTTACGAGACCGAGTACTGGGGTCTCGTCTTCCCGCTCGGAATGTACTCTGTCGCCAGCCACCACCTAGCCGAGCACCTTGGCGTTGGGCTCGTGGCGTGGCTAGCAGGGTTGTTCGCGTGGCTGGCAGCCGCGGCGTGGACGATAACCTACCTTGCGATGTGGGCGTCAGGCTTCGGCGCGAGAAGCAGGCGCATGCCACGCTGAGGGTGCGTGACGGCTACTGGCCGCGAACCCGCCCCTCACTGCGAGGATGAAAGTCATGGCCGAACTCCTGCACGTCGTCCACTGCGTAGATACTGAGGGGCCGCTCTACGAGTCCCTAGCCGCCACCTTCGAACGGGTGGAGGCCATGACGGGCCAGCGTTTCGAGCCCACGCGCGCCAACCTCGCCGCGCTGCAGGCGGGACGCATCGACCTCGGCGGGCGAGAAGCCGCCGTCAGCATCGCGCTTGCCCCGCGACTCCTGGCCTACAACGACGACTGGGGCAAGGTGGACGCCATGCTTGACGAACTCCTCAGCCCCGCTTACCGCCAGCGTTACGCCGACCCGGCAGGCGGGCCGTGGACGTACAACTGGTTCTGCGTCGACCACGTTGGCTACACGAGCAACCCACGCAGGCGCGACATGGGTTACCACAACGTCTTCGACCACTATAGAGCGCGCCTAGCAGGCAGCGACGCGCCAGACGAGATCCACTGGCACGCTCACCCCATGCCGCCCTCCCGCGAAGCCCACCGCAACGCCACTTCCTACCTGCGCTCGCCACACATCTTCGAGACGCTCGCAAGGCGCGTCATCGACCGGGGCTACTTCCCTAGTGTCTTCAGGCCCGGCTTCCACGTCGAACGCGCTGACAGCCACTGGTTGCTCGAGCAGTACGTGCCGTTCGATTACGCCAACCAGGCTGTCCCCACCGCGGGCCTCGAGGAGGAGCAGGCAGACCTGGCGGGTGGGCGCTGGGGTGACTGGCGGCGCGCGCCTGACGACTGGTCGCCTTACCACCCGGCGCACGACGACTACCAACGGCCTGGCGCCTGCCGCCGCACCATCTTCCGCTGCCTCAACGTGGGTACGCGGCTGCGGTTGCTCGACGAGGTCGAAGTGCGGCGCGCCTTCGCGAGGGCTGCCGCTGGGCACACGACCGCCCTGGCGTTCACTAACCACGACTTCCGCGACATGCGCCCTGACGTGAGCCACGTCCACGAGCTGATTCGTCGTGTGGCAAGCGATTACCCTGGCGTCGCCTGGCGGCATTCCGGGGCGCTCGAGGCGGCGCGCTCCGTCCTCGGCCTCACGTCGCCCGGACCTTTGACCCTGCAGGTCGACGTAGAGCGCAACGCGTCCGCCATGCGCGTTGCGGTGCGCGCCAGCCACGCGCTGTTCGGACCTCAACCGTTCTTCGCGGTCAAGCTTCACGACAACCGTTACTCGTTCGACAACCTCGACGTGCAAGAACCGTTCCACGCCTGGAGTTACGTCTTCGACGAGCAGACGTTCAGGCCGGAGGCGGTGGCGGCGTTCGGGTTCGGCGCAACCGACGCGTACGGACAAGCGGTAACCATGTGCATAGACGGCTAGAGTGGCCCAGTGCCAAGTAGCAGCCCCGCCCGCTTCTCGCGTAGGTCGTTCTTGAAAGGCATAGGGTGGGCGGCGGTGGCCGGAGGGCTGCTCGCGGCAGAATCCGTGCGGGAGGCCTACGCCTTCGAGGTAAGCAGGGAGTTCAGGGCCGTGCGCGGCCTGGTGCAACCCCTCACCATCTCCTTCCTTACGGACTTCCACCTTGGCCCGTACCTCCACGAACGCCAGTTGCGCGCGTGGGTCAGCGCTAGCAACGCCCTTGACCCCGACCTGGTCGTGATCGGCGGCGACCTCGTCGACCGCTTCTACGGCGGCGACTTGAGTGAGCTGGTGACCCAAGTCGGGCGCCTGCAGAGCGAACTTGGCGTGCTGGTGGTGGCGGGCAACCACGACCGCACGCGCTACCCAGACTTGGCGCCGCTCGTTGCCGCCGTGCAGGCCGCTGGCGCCACCTTCCTCGTCAACCGAGGCGTGCGGGTGCGCGACGACCTGGTGGTTGGCGGCGTTGACGACTTCAGGCGCGGCCGCCCGAACCTGGCGCGCGCTTTCAGGGACGTGGCCGCTGGCGCTGGCGCGCGCGTCCTCGTGAGCCACAACCCGGACATCATCCCAACGCTCGGGCCGGACACGGCCGCAGGCAGGCCCGTCGACCTCGTGCTGAGCGGCCACACGCACGGCGGTCAGGTGCGCCTGCCGTTCGTCGGCCCGCTCGTCACATCGTCGGCGTACGGCGCCCGTTACGCGGAGGGTTGGGTCGAGGCGCCGATGCCCGCGTTCGTGTCGCGCGGCCTCGGCGTGACGCTCGTGCCGTTCCGCTTGGATTGCGCACCGCAGGTCGTTCTCCTCGACCTGGAACCGGCCTGAACGATCAGTCGACGAGTTCGAGCAGCCCGGCCGCCAGGCAGCGTTGGGCCGCGCTGTGCAGATCGGCGAGTGGCAGGCCGCTGCGCTCGTGGACGGCTAGGAGGTCATGGTCGCCGTCCGCGAAGTTGAGCACCCAGAAGATGGCGTCAGCTGCGCCGACGTTGCTCGCCCCGACCGTAAGGTCGGGGTAGAGGCCGCGGCCGCCGAGCTGCGGCTCCCCGAACGGCGCCAGGCTGCGGTAGCGCGCACCGCCTTGCTCGAGGGTGAGGCACAGCGCCTCGCATGCGTCGATCGAACCCTGCAAGGCGGCGAACGAGATGAACGCCTTGTCGTCATCCGAAGTGTGGTACTCGGGGTAGGTGCCGTACATGCTGCGCATGACGCTCCCGACGGGCAGGTCGAAACCGGGCGAGCAGTACTGCCGCTCGTCTGAGCCCAGCGGCGAGAAGTCGTGCCAGCGCACCTCCCCGAAAGCCGGAAGTGCGGCCACGGCCGCGCGGTCTGCGAGGCTGTCTCCGCGGCGCGAGCGCTTGTACGTTAGGGCGGCCCTGTCACCAAGGCACGTGAGCACGTACCCGGCGTCTAGCCTCTCGAGCAGGTGCTGACCGCGCATGCTCAGGTAGACGATCGCGCCGATCGTTTCCGCCGCGAACACGAACCTGAACCCGAGACGGCGTGTCGGCCACTTGGCGAGGCGCGCGTACAGCCCCGCGGCCACCAGGGGGCCGGAGAGCTCGTTGTTGGCAAGCGACGGGTGGCACGTGTAACTGGAGAGCAGCACCTCCCGCCCCGACGTGCCGGGCAGCAGGCAGTCAGAGAGGGTCAGGGCGCCGGGGAACGTCTCCGTGTCGACGACTACCTCGTACTCGCCCTCAGGCAACGCGTCGCGCTGGTGCTGGCTGAGGCAGAAGCCCCAGCGCGGGGCGTAGTAGCTAGTGGCGTACGGCACCGCGTTGGGCCGACCTGGTAGCGAGTAGAGGTGGGCGTCAAGCTCTGAGCGCGAGAGGCGCCCGCGAAAAGCGACGGAGTAGCCGAGCAGGTGCAGGTTGGAGTCGGCGTAGTCGATGACGCGCGTACCGTCGGG
>CALCHY010000069.1 GCA_937907415.1 uncultured Trueperaceae bacterium | reverse complement strand
GATGACGCTAACGCGCCAGCCGACGTACGACTCGAAGAGGTCGCTCAACGTGTCGCCGTCAGTGTCGACCAAGACGTCGGAGCAGCCGAGGGTGTACTCCATCTGCGCAGGTACGCCGTCATCATCCTCGTCCTGCACGAATGCGAGGGTCATGCCTTGCCCGGCGGTGAGGACCCGCCCCTCCACGTTCTGGTCGGCCGCGGTGATGCCTTCCGGCGTGAGCACGAACCAGCGCTTCAGTGGGTTGCCGAGTTCCTGAGAGACGCCGCGAACGCGCCACATGACGTTCACGCCGCCGATCATGCGGGTGGCGTAACTGCTCTGAATCTGAACGGGGTTCAGCGAGGCGGTAGGCGTCTCGACCTCGTCGTAATGGGTCAAGCCGAGCACGGAGCCAAGGGCCTCAGCCAACGTGATGCCGACTTGGCGGCCGTTGGCGTCGAACACCACGCGGTCGAGGTCGTCGATCACGCCGTCGCCGTTCTCGTCGGCCAGGGCGCGGCCCGAACTCGTCGCTACCTTCAGGCGCTCCGTCAGGTCGCCCTCGCCGTCGCCGTCGCTATCCGCCGCCCCGTAATCGAGCACGACGGTGGCGGTTCTGTCGTTGACGTCCTGCGAGGTGAAGGCGAAATTGCGACCGAACTCGTCCGTGATGTCGAAGTTCGAGATCTTGAACACGAGACCCGTGGGGTCCTGCATGAGTTGTTCGACGAGGGCGGGGAAGACCTGATCTGCCACGAAGACTAGTGGTCCGCGGGTTGGTACTAGCGGCCCGAGGGTGTACCCGCCAGCTGGCGCCTGCTCCGGTACGAGCGTGGCGATGGGCACGAGCCGCCCTGGGATGCGGGCGTCTTGGATGAACGCCGAGACCTGGACGTTGGAGATGGTGAAAGCGATGTCGCCGAGGCTGCGCAGGCTGACGGTGAGCTTGATGCTTGCCCCCTGCACCTCGCGCGTGAGGGACTCGTCAACCTGCAGTTCCCGCTGTGACTCGGTGGAGCGAGCGTACTCATCTTGGGTCGCGCGAGTCGATTCGCGCGTGAAAGCGGAACTCCACTGCCCCGTGTACCCGGTCTCCACGCTGAACTTGCCTGACGCGCCGAAGTCGACGCTCGCCTTCCAGCCGAGCTCGACGCCCGCCTTGACGGAGAACTGCTGGGTGTTGCTGTCGGTGTTGCTCGTCGAGCGGGTGTCGCTCTGGGTGAGGGTCGAGCTGAAGCTCTTGGCCTCGAGTTCACGCGTACCGCGTTGACTCGTCGCGTTGAAGCGCACGTCGAGTTGCAGGTCGACGGCGCCGACTTCGATGCCAGGTCGCGGCAGGTCCGCGAGTCGCGGGTTGCGGTTGCCGAGGTTTATCTCGTCGCCGTCCGCTATCTGATCGCCGTCCGAGTCCGCGAGGTTCGGCGAGGTGCGGAAGAAATTGAACTCCAACCCGTCCGTCAGGCCGTCTGCGTCGGTGTCCTGGTTGGTCGGGTCCGAGTAGACGAAGGTGAGTTCCCAGTAATCGGTCAACTGGTCTGCGTCCGTGTCGGCCGAGCGCGGGTCAGTCATGTAGGTGCGTTCGTCGCGGTCGCTCACGCCGTCGCCATCCGTGTCTGCGAGGAACGGGTCGCTCGTCACGGTCCGCGTGATCACCGAGCCGTCCAACTGGCGCACGCGCACCGTCCAGCCGCGCTGCTCTGCGGCGTCGGAGAGGCCGTCGTTGTCACTGTCCAACCCTGGCCCGCTCGCGGCGGTGCCCACGAACGTGACGATGTTCGGGTTGTCGCGGTCGGGCGGTGCGACGAGGTTGCCTGCCAGGTCCGCGATGGCCACCCCTTGCAGGCGGTAGCTGATATCGCTCTGCGTGAGGGTCGTCAGCGTCACCGCGCGGCCGGATGGCGAGAGCACGGCCGCCGTTACGTTCAGCACGGAGTTTGCCGCCACGGAGCTCTCCGACGCCGCCGAGATCTGGTAATGGCCAGGGTTCTCGGCGCTCGCGAGGCCGCCACGAACTGGCTCGCTGAAGCTGACGAGCACGCTGGTTGGACTGGTGGACACGGCCCCAGTTACGCGTGGGGGCGTGACGTCCGGCGTGCCGACAGGCGTTGGCCCGATGACGACGACGCCCTCGCTAGTGAGTTGCCGCAAGACGTTGCCTGCTAGGTCGGTAAGGCCCGTGACCGTGAGCGTGTACGGGTAGCCGGCGGTAAGGTCGGCTACGGACAGGCGCGCCCGGGTGCCGAGCTGTTCGCTCACCACGCCGTTGATGCCGATGGCGCTTGCGCCCGGCCCCTGTAACGCGAAGGCAGCACTCGTGAGGGCCGCGGGCGACAGTGGGTCTGTTACGGGCTCGCTGAAGTGGATGATCACAGTGGTTGGGTCTGATGCCCAGGCTTCGGCGATGTACGGCGCGCTGCCGTCCACGAGCTCGACCGGCCGGAACTCCAGTGCGGCCGCGGTCGGGTCAAGGAGCATCTGGCCGTGGAACGTCGTCGCGCCGCGCACGCTTACCTCACCCTGCGTCATGGCCATGGCGGTCGTCGTGAGGATGACGGCGCTGCGGTCAGGGCCGCCGCCTACGACATCGAAGGCAGCCGACAGCACGGTGACGCCAGGGTTGACTGCGTAATTGCCGGGTATGAGAGCGTCGTCGCTCAACGGCACCGGCGCTCCTCGGCGGTCGGCGAAGGTCACGAGGAGCGCGTCGTTGGCAAGCGCGACGGCCCTGGCGAGCAGTGGCGCCGGCGTGAGGCTGCCGCTGAAGCCGCCAGCCGCTACGGCGCTTGGAGTCACCGCGGCCGCCGCCGTTGCCACCCTGGCGGGCACCGTTTCGGCGGTCAGCACGTAACTGACGGCGCTTTGCGGCGCCGTTGCGAGCGCAACGCTGAGACCGTTGGTGCGGGGGTAGGCCGCCAGCACCTCGAGCTCGTGCCCGTCAGGGCCGGTAATGCGGTAATGCGCTACGTCCTGTGCCGAGGCGGCGACGGGCCGGTCGAACTCCGCCATCAGGGAAGTGTTGCTCGTGGCCCTTACGGAGGTTAGCTGCGCGAGCTCGACGGCTGGGGGAGGGGGCGTCTTTGGCCCGGCGCAGGCGGCGAGCACGCCGAGCGCTAGTGCTAGCAGCAGTGCGCGCAGGGTAGTAATGCGGCCATGACGCACCTTCGTGAGTGAGCGTTGATTGCTATGCATGTGGGCTCCCGACTCCTGTGCGCGGCGGCAGCGCACGTGGTTCGTCAGCTAGGAAGGCGGCCGATCGTCCTGCCTGAGCAACTGATGAGAAAGTATGCAAGAATCACCCTGTCCTGAAGCTGTCCGTCGCCCGTGCCCGCTAGGGTGGGGCCTTGGAGGTGCACGTGGCACGGTTGCGAACCCTCGGTGGCCTCGAGCTGGCAGGCAGTAGCTTGCCTGGCAAGCGGCCCCTGTTGTTGGCTACCTACCTCGCCGTCGAGGGCGGCCAGACACGCGGGCACCTCGCCGAGCTGTTCTGCTCCAACGCTAGCGACCCCCTCAACCAGCTGTCCGTCAACCTCAGCCGCTTGCGGCGCCACCTGCGCGCCGCGGGAGACGCTGGCGCCATGCGAGCTGACGCCAAGCGCGTGAGCGTGACGCTGGAGACCGACCACGCCAAGGTGGTGCAGGCGCTCAAATTGAACGACGTCGTCGCCGCCGTCGACTCATACGGCGGCCACTTTCTCGCGGGGGAGGAGGAGCACGTCGCGGACGAGTTGGCCAGCTGGATCCTCGGGCGCCGCGAGGCGCTGCTTGGCGAACTGCAGCGCGCGGCCGTTCGCGCCGCCCAGCGCATCGCGCTCGACGGCCGCCTTGCGGAAGCTAGCTCGCTGGCGGCCAGCGTCAAGGAGCTATCGACCGCAGCGCACTCAGACCCGCTCCCGCTCGCCGCCCTCACAGAGTTGGCCGCGGGCGCCGCGCCCGCACCAAACGTCACCGTGAGATCCACTCCAACGAACCTGCGCCCGCTGGATACCCCGGTGAGCGGCAGAGAGCGCGAACGGCTGGAGCTGGCCGCGCTCCTGCGCGCACGGGGCAAGCGGCTCATCACCGTCCTCGGCGAGGGCGGGGTCGGCAAGTCGGCCCTCGCCAGGCAAGTCGCCACTGATCAGTTAGCTGGGATGGACTTCCCAGACGGCGTGTTGCTCGTCGCCGCGGAAGGGCGATCTGGCGCGGGCGTCTGGGAGAGCCTCGCGACCGCGGTGGCCGGCGCGGGCCTCGGCGACGCACAGAGCGCAGTGGCGTTGTTGCGCGATAAGCAGGTGCTCCTCGTGGTCGACGACCTGGATGACGACCGCGGTGAAGCTGGGGCCGCTGCCGCCGTCGTCGGCATGCTCGAGGCACTGCGTTACGCCAAGGTCCTGGTCACGGCTGACCGGCGCCTAAGGGCACCCGCTGAAGTCGTCTACATAGTCGAAGGGCTCAACGTGCCGGAGGACGGCGCACAGCGAGGCCAGGACGCCGCCGCCGACCTCTATCTCGAGCGTGCGGACGCGCAGCACCACGGCCGCGTGGTGGGGGCGAACGACCGCGCCGGCCTGCGCCAGTTGGCCCGCACGCTTGGGGGCAACCCCCTGGCGCTGACCCTGGCCGCGCGCTTCGCTGCCGTCTCTAGCCCAAGTGAGCTCGCCGCCCTCTTCGGCCGCGACCCTCACGCGCTTGGCGAGTTCAGCCCCCTAGTCCCAGGGAGGTTGCGCGGGCCAGCTGCGCGACACCGGCACGCCATCATGGGACTCGAGCAGGCGGAGCGCGAACTGCTGGTGCGCCTAAGCTACTTCGCGGGCAGCTTCACGCACGAGGCCGCGCAGGCGGTGGCGGACGCAACGGCCCTCGGGCTCGTCGAGCTGAACGACGCCATGCTCGTGGTTCCGGGGAGAGACGGGCGCCTGAGACTCGCCACGTTGGCGGGGCTCTTCGCACGGCGCGAGTTGGCTGACCTGCCAGATGTCGAGGCCGAGGTCGCCTTACGCCATGCCGCCTACCAGGCCAACCTGCCATACCGCCACTACCAGGCGGCTTTCAGCGCCGATCACGCCGCGGTGCAAAGCCTGTTGTTGGCCGAGCTGCCGAACACCCTGCTCGCGTACCGCTACGCCCTCGCGCGCCGGGACGCCGAGACCGTGCGGGGCCTAGCGCGCGGCCTATACGCCCTCTACGGGCGCATGTCGTGGACAGAGGCCGCGCTCGAGCTAGTGGCTGAGGGGCTGGCGGCCCTCGCGGACATGAACGCCCCCGGTCCCATCGGTGAGCTCCTCGCCATGCGCAGCCTCAACCTCCTGTGGAGCGGGCGCCCGGACGAGGCGACGGTGGCGGCAGAGGAGGCGCTCGCCGTCCTGCTGCCAGCCAACGAGCAGTGGGGCGCCCGCAACGCTTACCTTGCGCTTGCCAACGCTGCTCTAGGTCGCCAACAGGTGAGCGAGGGGGAGCGTTACTTCGAGTTGGCGCGGTCAGCCGTACCACTCGAGTACCCTGCGGCCTTCAGCAGCGTCACCGGGATGGTGAAACTCGCGTCCGGCGACGTAGACGGCGCCATCGATGGACTACGGCTCGCCGCCACCGAGCACCGCGCTCACGGCAACGGTGTCCAGGAAGCGGCCACGCGCTACCGCCTGGCGACGGCCCTCGTCGAGCAGGCGAAGTTCGGTGAGGCCCTGCGCGAGTACGAACTCGTCGTACGCCTGGCGGCGGGTCAGGCCCCGTACTACGTCGAGGCCGCGCAGCAGGGCCTTGCGCAAGTCTTGGCGCGGTTGAACGAGCCGCGACAGGCTGGCGACTAGGCAAGCGAACGCCTTGTCGTTGCTGGCCGCGACGCCACGTATCATGTGGCGCGCTAGGCCAGGGGCCAACTTTCGGCGCGCTAAGGACCAGTCATGCCAAGTGGCTTCTCGAGCCCGCGACCACGGGCGCTACTCACGTTGCCTGCAGCGATCATGTGGCTGGCCGCCTGCACGGTTGCGCTAGGCCAGGCCGCCCCAGAGCCGTACGTCGCCAGCGGCCGCGTCGTGGACGCGCGCGGCAACCCACTGGCAGGCGTTCAGGTGTTCGCGGACAACACGGCCTACTACAACTTCAACGTCTTCGCGGTCACGGATGAGGACGGGCGCTACCGCATCGAGCTCGGTGACGTTACGCCAAGCAGTTGGCGCGTCGCTGGCTACGTGGAACGGCGTTACAACGACGTCCGGCTGCAGCTCCCACTCCGCCCTAGCGCCAGTCAAGCTTTCGCAGGCGCCACCGGGGCGGTGCGTGACTTCACCTGGTTGATGCAAGGCGAGACCCCTGAGGGTGACCATTACGGCGTTACCGTCTACCTCTACGACGCGAGTTGTTGCGACAACTACGTCGACGACACCGCCCGCATCGAGGTCACGTTCGTGCCGCTCGCTCCACTGCTCGACGGCAGCGAAGGCGAGGTCGTGGTGCGCTACCCGGACGGCACGCATTTGGTCGACGTGCCGGTAACCAAGTACCGCGTAAGCGCTCGTTACGTCCCGGAGGGTTCCGCGCCAGTCGCCATGCTCATCAAAGAGCGCCGCGCAGACGATTTCACGCCGACGACGGACGCCGACTTCCACGACGTTTGGGGCTACCTCGGCATGGAACTCGAGGTCATGCTCCCTTAAAGTTGGTAACGGAGCCAACGCGCGCCCTGAGGAGGTAGCGATCATGGCTGAAGTAGTCGTCTTCCACCATGTGCTTGGACTGACGAGCGGCATCCTCGAACTAGCCGAGACGTTGCGGCAGGCGGGCCACACGGTCCACGCCCCCGACCTGTACGAGGGCGTGGTGCTCGGGTCGCTAGAGGAAGGTATGAAGCACGTGCGGTCCCTTGGCTTCGAGGCCGTGGTGAAAAGGGCGGAGAACGCCGTCGCGGGCCTCGCCCCCGGCCTCGTTTACCTCGGTTACTCGCTAGGGGGCATTCCGGCGCAGAAGCTCGCCCAGAAGCGACCAGGCGCCCGCGGCGCGGTCCTCGTTGCCGCATGCCTCCCTCCAACGGAGTTCGGTGGCGCGTGGCCAGAGGGAGTGCCGCTGCAGATCCATGCGCAGGAGCACGACCCAGAGTTCGATAACGGCTACGACCTCCCCACCGCCAAAGCGCTGGTGGCTGACGTTGCCGACGGAGAGCTCTTCCTCTACCCCGGTGACCGGCACTTCTTCGCGGACAGCTCGACGGAAGAGTACGACCAGGAGACCGCCATGGCGTTCACGCGCAACGTACTGGCGTTCCTGGCCCGCCTGAACTAAGCTTTCTGGTCACCGTGCTAGCATCCCAACTCGGCCAGCATGCTCGGCCCCGGACGAGCGCGACGTACCCGGTGAAGACAAGACGTCGCCATGGAGGTTCATCATGGCGTGGGTCGTTCTGATCGTCTCAGGGCTGTTCGAAGCCGTGTGGGCAACTGCGCTCGGCCGTTCGGATGGCTTGACCAAGCTGTGGCCGTCGGTACTGTTCTTCATCGCGCTAGTGCTAAGCATGGGGGGCCTTGCCTACGCCATGAAGACACTGCCAACCGGCACTTCTTATGCTGTGTGGGTCGGTATCGGCGCCACCGTCGCCGTGATCGTGTCGATGGCTACGGGCGCCGAGGCGTTCTCGTGGCCGCGCGCTTTCCTGCTCCTCGGCTTGGTCTCGTGCATCGCCCTCCTCAAGGTGGTGCGGTGAGGTCGGCCGCGGCCGCGCGTGATACCTTCACGACTAACTGCCGCGGGAGCGGCGCTACTTGGAGGTCGCCAGCGTGAAGCCAACACCGCTAGTGCTGCTCGTCGTGTTCCTCGCCATCGGCGCCTACTTGCTGTGGCGCGCGCTGCAAGGCGGCGGACCCGTCTACTACTTCCTGTCAGCGGTCGCTTTCGGCATGGCCATCGGCGTGATGCAGGGCATCAACCGCGGCAGGCGCGGCTAGCGGGGCAAGGCGGTGGCGCCTGGAGGGGGGTCGGAGCGGGCCGACGTGGTCTCGGCGTTCCCCTTCGCTACTAGCAGACAGGCCGTTCGACCTGGCCGCGTTGCCGTTGCGCCGGCCGTATGCGGGCGCGCTTGGAGCTTCGGGGCTTTCGAGCTCGAGCTTCACGCTGACCCTTTAGCGCAACTCGTCGTGAGAGCGAGCGGTAGCAACGGGGTCTTCCGTTCACCGCCCGGCCGCGCCTGGCTGGCGGCCGCGCAAGGAAGCTACCGCGCCACCGGCCGTGCTGGCCACCTCCGCCCAGTCGAGAAGCTCGACCTGCGTTTCCGCCACCAATGGTTGGCCAGCGTCGACGAGGACACAGTCGACGGGCGTCCCGCCCTGCTGCTGCGCGGCCACCTCGCCCTTGAACCGGATGAACTGAAGGCCACGGCAAGAGATGGGACTGCGCACGTCGCATACGAACTGCGCCTCGTCGATATCGACGGTCGGCGCTGCGGCGTGGAAGTCGACTTGCTGCCTCCAGCCGGCGCCGACGGCAGTTGCTTCGCCGAGCTCTTGTGGGAACAGCCGCCAAGCGCGCGCGTGTTCGGCTTCGGCGCGCAGTTCACCTACCTCGACATGCGTGGGCGGGAGGTGCCGATACTCACGGCGGAGCAGGGCGTCGGCCGCGGCGCGCAGCCCCTCACGCGCTACACGGAAGCTTTCGGGGGTGCAGGCGGCGACTGGTGGAGCACGTACGCCCCGGTGCCAGGCTTCGTCACCACCGAGCTATGTGGGCTGCTGCTGCGTAACACGGAACCGATGCGCTTCGACCTGCGCCGGCCGGGCGTTGGCAGCGCGCGCGTCTACGCCGCGCAACTGCGGGCGTTGGTGTACTGCGCCGACGCGCCAGCGGAGCTCCTCGAACTGCACACGCGCGCTACGGGCCGCATGCCTGCGCTGCCAGACTGGGTTCACAGCGGCGCCATCGTCGGGTTGCAAGGCGGGAACGAGAAGGTCGAGCAGGCCGTCGCCGACCTCGAGGCGGCAGGCGCCAAGGTGGCTGGCGTGTGGCTGCAGGACTGGGTAGGCAACCGCCAAGTGCCGTTCGGCACGCGGCTGTGGTGGGATTGGCAGCGCGACGAGGAGCGCTACCCCGACTGGCACGGCATGCGAGGGCGATTGGCGCGCAACGGCGTGCGCATCCTGACTTACGTGAACCCGTTCCTGGCGCCGATGACCGACAGGCCGGGCAGCAAGCCCGGACTCTTCGATGCTGCGGACGCCGCTGGTTACTTCGTCAAGACGGCGACCGGTGAGACGTACCTGACCGACCAGGGCGACTTCCAGGCTGGCCTGATCGACCTCTCCAACCCCGAGGCGCGCGCCTGGTATCTGGAGGTCCTCGCCGAGAACCTAACCGAGAGTGGTGCGTCTGGCTGGATGGCCGACTTCGGTGAGGGGCTACCTCTCGACGCGCACCTTGCCAGCGGCACGGCGCTCGCGTGGCACAACCACTACCCGGAGGCGTGGGCGGCGTTCAACCACGACCTCCGCGCTCGGGTCGCGGAGCTGAGCGGCGGTGCGGGGGGCGATTACGTGACGTTCTTCCGCTCCGGCTTCACCCGCAGCCCAGGCAACGCCGGTTTGTTCTGGCTCGGAGATCAGTGCGTCACGTGGGATCGCTTCGACGGCCTGGCTAGCGCCCTGACGGGGCTACTGTCAAGCGGCTTCTCCGGCTTCGCCCTCAACCACGGCGACGTCGGTGGCTACACTTCGACGCTCTCGCCGCTGCCCGTCACCGTGCGGACGCCCGAACTCCTCGCACGCTGGGGCGAGCTCATGGCCTTCACGCCCGTGCTCCGCAGCCATGAAGGCAACCGCCCGCAGCACAACGCCCAGGTCTACTCGACGGCCGAGACGCGCGGCGCGTTCGCGCGCGCGGCACGCCTGCACGCACAGTGGGTCGACTTGCGCCGCGAACTCATGCGGCAGGCGGCCGCTACTGGCGTGCCTGTCGTCCGCCACCCGTGGCTGCAGTACCCGGCAGACGCGCAGTGCGCCGACCTCACTGGTCAGTTCTTCCTTGGCCCCGACCTGCTGGTTGCGCCGGTGCTGCAGGCGGGGGCAAGCAGCGTCCGCGCCTACCTACCAGCTGGCAGCGGCACGTGGCGGCACCGCTGGACGGGCGCCGCCTACGCAGCGGGCGCTGGCGCCTGGGTGGAGGTACCCGCGCCAGTAGGGCAGCCTGGGCTGTTCGACCGCGAGAACTAGGGGCTAACCGCGGCGCCTGCCGCGCGGGTCGAGCACGTCGCGGAGCCCGTCGCCCAGGAGGTTGAAGGCAAGCACTGTCAGGAGGATGGCGAGGGCTGGCGCT
The DNA here is from genome assembly GCA_937907415.1 of uncultured Trueperaceae bacterium. The sequence continues at coordinate 11,534 of CALCHY010000069.1, read as the reverse complement.
GAAGACGCCCATGGCGCCTCGGCGATGAACGACCGCGTTTCCGACACGACGGCGCCCCACTCTGGGGTGGGCGGCTGGGCGCCGAAGCCGATGAACCCGAGACCCGCCGCCGTGAGTATGGCGCCCCCGACGTCGAAGCTCGCCTGCACCAGCAGTGGTGTTAGCGCGTTGGGCAGGACGTGCTTGAGGGCCTGACGCCAACGGCCCGCTCCAAGCGCGCGTGACGCGTCTACGAAATCCAGTGTCTTGAGACTCAGCACCTGGGCGCGCAACAGGCGGGCGTAGTAAGGCCAAGACACGGCGGCGACTGCGATGATCAGGTTAGTGAGGCTGGGTCCGAGGGCGCCAGCTATGGCCATCGCCAAGATGAGGGCGGGGAACGCGAAGAAGATGTCGGTGATGCGCATCGCCACTTCGTCGACGACGCCGCCGAAGATGCCCGCGAGCAGCCCGACGAGGCCGCCGATGACCAAGGAGGCCGCCACGACCGTCAGGCCGATGCGTAACGAGATACGCGACCCGAACACGACGCGCGACCACACGTCGCGGCCCAACTGGTCCGTGCCGAGCAAGTGCTGTGCGCTCGGCGGCTTCAGCCTCGCACTTAGGTCCTGAGCGAGCGGGTCGCCCGCCAGGTACGGGGCGAGGATGGCGACGAGGACGAGCGACACCGCCAAGATGGTGCCGACTAGCGTTCCGGGGTTGCGGAAGAAGCGCCGCATGGCCTTGTTGCGGATGAGGGGCTGGCGGCCAGGCACGCGCGCGGTCATGCGTACGCGATCCTAGGGTCGAACACGACATACAAGACGTCTACCAAGAGATTGATGACGCTGTAAGCCAGCCCGGCGATGAGCGTTACGCCCATGACGGCCGGGAAGTCGAGCGCGGTGGCGCTAGCGGTGGCGTACGAGCCGAGACCGGGCCAGGAGAAGATGGTTTCCGTTAGTACCGCGCCCGTCAGGAGCGCCCCGAGCAGACTGCCGAGGACGGTGAGCACGGGCAGTGCGGCGTTACGCAGCGCGTGCTTGAGCACGACCTTGGTATCAGGCAGGCCCTTGGCCTTGGCAGTGCGCACGAAGTCTTGAGATAACACCTCTAGCATGGCGCTGCGCACCATGCGGGCGACGAGGGCGGTGGAGAAAGCTCCAAGCACCAGCGCTGGCAGCAGCAGGTGGCGCAGTGCGTCTCCGAGCACTTCCCAATCTCCTGCCAGCAGGGCGTCGAGCGTGAGGATGCCGGTCACCCGCGGTGGCGCCAAGAGGTAAGCGTCCAACCTCCCTGGGCCAGGCAGCCACCCGAGTTTCGCGTGAAAGAGCTGAAGCATCAAGATCGCCAGCCAATAGACGGGCGTAGCGCCCCCAACCAGAGCGAGTGTCCTGACGCCGAGGTCTAGCGGCTCGTCCTGCTTGACGGCGGCGAGTATCCCGGCCGGAATGCCAAGCGCCAAGGCGAACAGCATGGCGGCGATGGTCAGCTCGAAGGTGGCGGGGAAGAAGTCCCTAAGGTCGTTCAGGATCGGTCTGCCAGTTCGCAGGGAACGCCCGAGGTCGCCAGTCGCCAGCGAGCGCATGTAGAGCAGGTACTGCTGCCACGGCGGCTTGTCTAGGCCGCGCTTCTCACGGTAAGCAGCGACTTGCGCGGGGCGGGCGTTGTTGCCGAGCGCCGCCGCCGCCGGATCTGCCGGCACTACCTGCGAGATGAAGAAGGCCGCGAAGCCGACGCCCCACACCACGAACACGAGGGAACCGACGCGCCGCAATATGAACGCTAGCACCGGGTCTCCTTGGCAGGGTTAGGGAGGGCCCGATTACCAGGGCCCTCCCGCGTGCGGCTTCGGTTCAAGTAGCGCCCGCCGAGATCAGGGGAGCTTGCTTATGCGGTCGAGTTCCACGTCGCCGCCTGCGCTGCGGACGAAGCCCTCGACCTTTGCCGAGGTGACGATGGGCTTGTACGGCTGGTAGAGCATGTCGTACGGGCCTTCTGTCGCTACCAACCGCGTGAGCTGCCCGTAGATCTCGGCCCGAACGGCCGGGTCGATAGTGGTGGCGCCCTCGGTGGCCAGGCGTCCGGCCTCCGGGTTGTTCCACACGTTGCGCCAAGCGATCGAGGACGCGTCGTAATTGGACAGTGGCGTGGCGTTGCCGTCGGGATCCGGGTAGTCGGGGCTCCACGCCGCGAGCACGATCTGCGCTTGCTGCGCGCGGTAGATGGTGTACAGCTCGCTGGCTACCGTCTGCTTGATGTTGGCCGTAATGCCTGCCTCAGCGAGGTCGGCCTGGACCTTGGCGGCGAGGTCGGCGCAAGGGATGCCGCCGCCGCAGGCGCCGGTCGGGATGAGGAACTCGACGGTCAGGCCGGTGGCGCCAGCCTCCGCGAGGAGCGACTTGGCCTTCTCGACGTCGCGCTCGTAGTAGATGGTCGAGTCAGCGCCCATGAGACCGGCGGGAATGATGGTCTGCATGCGGCGACCGAGGCCGAGCAGCAAGCTGTCGATGATGGCCTGCTGGTCGACCGCGTAGCGCACGGCGTCGCGGACGCGGTTGTCTTCGAACGGTGCGCCAGGGCCAGAGTTAAGGCCAAGGTAGGTCATCTGGAAGGTGTCGGTCTTGTAGGTCTTGAGGTTCGCGTTCGACTCGGCGGCCTGGAAAGCCTCGGGGGTGTAATCGTACGCGATGTCGATCTCGCCAGACTCTAGCGCCGTGCGCTGCGCGTTGGCTTCTTGCATGTAGCGCAAGATGACGCGCGTGATGCTGCCAGGCGTGGCGTACTCGGGGTTGGCGACGAGCACTACTTGCGCGCTGCGGTCCCACCGTTCGAGCATGTACGGGCCAGAACCCGCGGAGTGGTCGTTCAACCACGCCTGGCCGTAGTCGCCGTCCTGGAAGTTGGGTTCGACCTCGGCCTGGTCCATGACCCCACCGATGTTGAAGGTCAGCAGGTTGAGGACGATGCTCGGGTTGATGCTGGCTGGCAGGTCGAGGCGCACGGTCTTGTCGTCGAGCGCGACGGTCGAGCCGATCTCCATGCCAGCAACGTCAGTGAAGAGGAACGAGGACGGCCCCCCGATCTGGATGGCGCGCTCGAACGAGAACACCACGTCGGACGACTTGACGGTTCGGCCCGTCGAGAACTTCGCGTCTTTGAGGTGGAAGGTGATGCTCGTGCCGCCGCCGCCTTGCTCCGCGATCTCCCAGCTCTCTGCCAGGCCTGGCACGACCTTGGAGAGGTCAGCGCCGTCGAACTTGACGAGGCGCTCGTAGATGTTGTCGATGATCACGGTGCCTGAGAACTCGTAACTGACGCCGGGGTCGATGGTGAGCAAGTCGGTCCAGTCCCCGCCGATCACGAGGGTGGTCTGCCTAGCCGATTGAGCGCTGCCGATAGCCAGTGAAAGGGCGACTACGAGCGCAACCGCTAGGGTTGCAATCTGCTTTAACCGCATGCTGCCTCCAAGGTGAGGACGAGACTGTTGGCCCGGCGGGGATGTCGGGTAGGCGAATTCTACACCCCTGCCCTCAGGTGCCAAGCCCTTGCAGCATGTTGGTGGCGGCTTGCTTCTCCACCTCGTCGGAAGCGCGGGCCGCCGGGAGGCTAAGCGCCTTCTCCAACTGAACCCGCGCTTCTGCCGGCTTTCCTAACGCGATCAGGGCCCTGGCGTACTCTACGCGCAGGTTGACTTGGTCAGGCGCGGCGGCGATGCCCTTGGCTAGGAGCGGTTCGACGGCGTCCTTGCGGCCGCCGTACAACCACCCGACGCCGTTCTCGACCAGCTCGAGGTGCCACATCGCCAGCCCCACGAGGGCGTCTGCGTTGTTGGGATCCAGCCGCAGCGCCTTGTCGAAGAGCCCCTTGAGTTCGGGCGCAACGCCAAGGTTCTGCAAGATGCCAGAGCGACGCGCGATCTCGCCCTTGGCGCGCGCGAGCTGCACGACGGCCGCGGCGGACGTGGGGTCCAGCTTCACTGCCGCTTCCCCTGCCGTGACGGCGCGGTCAAGCCACGTAAGTTCCTCGGCGAGCGGGGCGCCCTCGAGGGCGAGGTGGTAGACGACCTCGTCCGAAGCTGCCCGTGCTGCGGTCGTCTGCATGGCGGCCGTCTGCACCGAGCTTGCCTTCTCCCAGGCGGCGGCGTAGTCGCCGCGGTCGCCGAGCGCGGCCGGGGTCTGAGCGAGGGCGGTCGGCGCTAGCAGCAGCGAGCAGGCGGCTAACAGCGCCATGCGGCGCGCTACGCGGCCACCAAGGCCGGGATCAGAACGCGAACTCAAGGCCGATGCGGAACTCGCTGTTGTCGGTCCATGAACCATACATGCTCCCGTCTGGGCCGTAGAAGATGGTGGCCGCCGCCGTACCCGTCAGGCCGTCCGCGAACGAGTAACTGAGGGCCGGTCTGACGACCCCGCTGCCGTCGAGCCACTCGTGCAGCCACGAGACGTCGAGGCCGGTGCGGTTGTCTGGGTCGAAGGTGGCGGAGACGACGGTGGAGAGCGAGTGCGTTGGGTCCGCGCCCGCGTCTGGCGCGGTGCGTTGGTACGCGCCTTGCAGCGCGACGAACGGTCCGCCCGAGATGTTCGTCTCTACCCCTAGGACTGCCGCGAGAGTGTCGTTGCCTACCGTTGGGTCCGTGCCGTCCGGGTCCTCCGCGAAGGTGTACGCCGTCTCGCCACGCAGCACGTAGCTTCCTAGCACGACCGAGAAGTCGCTACCGAGCAGCGTGACGTGGTCGTAGGTCAGGCTCGGCTGCAACTGGACGTGGCCGACGGTTTCGGTCGGGACGAGGTTGGCCGAGACGGTCGGCAGGTGCCTGAAGCCGCGGTACGCGACCACGCTGACGTCTGCGCCGCCGCCGATGTCGAGGTCAAGCGTCGCGCGGCCGCCGAACTGGATGTTGCCTACCGAGAACTCCGGCACTTCTTCGACGGGTGCGACCACCCCGACGATCGTCATGCCCGGCGGTAGCTGCGGCATGGCGATCGCTGGTTGCCAGCGGGCGCCCGGCAGGGTCGATGGCACGAAGACGGGCACGACGACGAGGTCGACCGTTACGCCGTCCTGGCCGTGCACCGTTGCCCGGAGCAGCGGCGTTGGCAGGCGTTGGTCGCTCGGGTTACCGACCGGGTTCGCCAGGTCGCGCGGGTTGATCACGTCGACTGGGTTGACGGCGTCGGTCGAGCCCCACGCCACCACCTGGTTGCCGACGCTGAGGTCCACTGGGCCTAAGTAGACGGTGGCGTAAGCGCGGCCGAGGCGCGCGCTGAACGGTTCGGCAGCTGCCGCGTCGTAACGGGCGCCGACCTCGGCCACGAAGATGGCGTCTGGGAAGAAGCCAGAGCCAACCTCGCCGTCCAACCGGAGCTTCAAGTCGGCTGCCGCGACCGGGATGGTCCCGTCGATGGCCACGCCGAACTCGGTTGCGACCTTACCGCCGAGGCGGTAGCTCACCTGGGCGGAGGCGGTCGCTGCGAACAACAGTGCGCTCAGGAAGAGCGCGAGGAGTGAATAGGGGCGCCTAAGCATGCGTTTCACCTCGTGATCTGGCTAGGCTCAGCGCTGGAGGAAGCGCTCGGTGAAGACATCGGCTGGGATGTCGCCGTCAAGCGTGAAGTCCGACTGGTCGATGGTGGTGAACGAGCCGGTTGCGACCGTCTCCATGCGGATGACGCTAGGCAGCGTGTAATCGCCGACGGTGACCGTGCCGGAGATGGTGAGAACCTTGATCAGTTCACCTGCGCGGTAGAACTCGACGCGCTGCGGGATGAGCGTTGCCTCCGGGACCTGGTAGACGATGCGGTCGTAACTACTGGTCCCGCCAGCGGCAGCCGTGCCTTCCATGACGTAGACGGGGCCGGGCTGGACCTCGAGGAGGGTCGTCGTGAAGTCGTCGCCGAAGTCGCCGCTGAGGCTCGAGATCTCCTCGTACGAGAAGTCGGAACCGAAGAAGGCATCCTGCTCCTGCCCGCCCGCTACGCGCCTGACGCGGCCGAGGGCGGGGAGGTAGATCATCGTCTCCGTTTCGCCTGACGCCTTCTCGATCGAGAGGAAGCCGGAGCCGCGCACGTCGGCTGGTTCGAGGAACTTGATTAGTTGCGAGCGCCCCTCGTCAGCCGTCCAGATCTGCATCGAGCGCGTGAGCGAGTGCCCAGACCCCGCGGTGATGGTCATGCGCAGGGTCGCGACCGTCGTGCTTGGGGCTGGCATGGCGTCCATCGCCGCCGTGATCTCGGCGGCCGTGCTGTAGCGCTGGGCGCTGACCGCGCCCCCGATGAGCAGGGCTAGGACGAGGGCCGTAAGCAGGCGGGTTAGCGAGCGGGGTTCAGTCATCGGGTGACCTCCTTGGTCAAGCGGCTGCGCGGGTGGCCGTTGCCGGCGTTGAGCCGCGCGGGTTGCGTAGGAACACGAGGCAGGCGGCGGGCAGGAGCGTTAGCGACGCGGTCCCGACCGAGAGCACGGTGAATGCCATGAGCGAGCCGAGCGTGCGCACAGGCACGAACTGGCTGAAGACCATGGCGAGGAAGCCCGCACCCAACGTGAGGGCGGTGAAGAGGATGGAGCGGCCGGAGGAGTGCAACGCTTGACTCATGGCGGCCTCCGGCTGGCGGCCACTGCGGCGCTCCTCCATGTACCTGACCGTCAAGTGGATGGCGTAATCGCCGACGCCGATGGCGAGCGCGCCGAGGAGCATGGTCGAGAGGTCGAGTGGGATGCCCAGGAACCCTAGGACGCCGTACTGCAGGGCGATGGTGAGCAGCAGGGCGAGGATGGTGACGAGGGCGGCGCGGAAGGAGCGCACGAACGAGTCGATGATCACGACGAGGATGATGGCGAGCGACAGGCTGATCACGAAGTCGTGCATGAGCGAGTCTTCGATGTCGAGCTGCAGCAGCGTTGAGCCCGTGTAGCCGAGGGTGGCGTGTTGGCCTAAGGTCGCCGCGCCGGCTGCCTCGATGTCGTTGACGATGCCCCGCATGATGGCCGTCGACTCCGATTTCGTGGCGATGTCTACTAGCCCCTGTTGCGAGTCGAGGGTGAGGTACTGGCTGACCTGCTTGGGGTCACCGGAGAGCTGATAGAGCAGGAGTTCCTGCGCTATCTCCTCGCGCGTGGTTGGGAGGCCGTCTACCCCAGTGAGGGTGTAGTGGATGGCGCGTAACACCGAGGCTATCGACGTCGTCGGGCCGACGCCTTCGATGGTGGCAACGCGCTCCTGGAAGGCGAGCATGGACTGCAGCGTTGCTGGGTCGCTGATGTCTCCGGTTACGAGCACTTGAACTTGGCTCGAGCCTCCGAAGGCGTCTTCCACGATGGCGTAGTCCTTGCGTAGGGGTGAGTTGGCGTTGAAGTAGTCGATGACGGCGGTGTTCGGAACGATGCGCGTGGTTCCTACGATCGCGAGGACCAGGAGCAGGCCTGCCGCAACGAGGATGCCGTAGCGCCGGCGGTCTGCGAAGCGCGCGATCGCCTCGAGGAAACCGGCGATCATGCCTGGCTGTTCAGGGTCCACGACGCGGCGCGGTGCCCGTAGCAGCCCAAGCACGGCGGGCAGAAGCACGAGCGCCGCCACGAGCGTGCCGAGCACGCCGCCTGCCGTTAGCAGGCCTAACGCCCTGACGGTTGGCATGCCGGAGAGGGTGAAGGTGGAGAGCGCGGCCGCGATGGCTAGGCCGGAGATCAGTACGCCGAGGCCCGTCTCCTTGCGGGCGGTCGCGATGGCCTGGTGCTTGTCCTTGCCGTGCGACAGCTCTTGGAAGAAGCGCCCGAGCAGGTGCAGCGAGAACGAGCTTCCGACGGCGAGGATGGCCACCGGCGCGATGACACTGAGGGTGCTCAGTTCGGCGCCGATCCAACCCATGACGCCAAGTGACCAGAGGAGTCCGACGAGCACGGTCATGAGGGGGAGGAGCGCGCCGCGCACGGTGCGGAAGTTGAGGTAGAGCATGACGAGGATGAGGAGCGCAGCGACGCCGCCGAGGAGCGGCATCTCGCGCGCGAGGGTGGCGCGCATCTCGCCGTCGATGAGAGGGCCGCCGACGAGGTGAACTTTGCCCATTCCGGCGCCCTGCCAGTCGCGGTCGAGCGCCTCGCGGATGGCGCTGCTCAGTGCAGAGGAGTCGACGTCTCCCGAGACTTCCATGACCACGTTGGCGGACTTGCCGTCTAGTGCCACGAGCAGTCCGCCGCGGTACAGGGGTGACGTCTCGAGGTAGTCGCGCGCGGCGGCCAAGTCGGAGGCCGTCGGGGTGGTGGGCAGGAGTTCTTCGATGACGAGGAAGCCGTCGTCGTCGAGCATGCGTTGCGCGTTGCCGGCGCTGGTCACGGCGGTGACGCCTGGAACCTTGGCGAGGTCGTTCGAGAGTTGCCGTAGCGCGGCGACGGCCTGCGGCGTGTAGATGTCGCCCTCGACGAGCGCCACCATGATGCCGTCTGCGCCGAACACGTCGGCGACCTCGCGCTGGAGCTCCGTGACGGTGCTGTTGTCCGGGAGCATGGCTGCCACCGAGGCGTCGAGCTTCAGGCGCAACGCCCCGAGCCCGAGGCCGATGGACACGAAGACGAATGCGGCGACGATGAGCCAATCGCGGCGGCGTTCGGACTTGGTCATGCGCTGCCCCTCGTGGAACGCTCGTTCCAGTTGGCGTGTGGGTCGTTAGCGGTGTGGCTCATGCTGCTGAAGGCCTCCTAGGGGGTTGGTTACTGGATTACCGGGTGTGGTCGGTGGTCGTCGAGGGCGTGCAACGCGATGGCGGCGTAGCCCTCCAGCGTGTCCCGGCGACTGGATACTTTAGCCACGAAGCCGAGGTTGAAGGCGCTGAAGAGCAAGTAGCGCGCGAGGTGCTCTGGTGGGTACGTATCAGAGATGTCGCCGCGTTCGGTCGCTGCCGTTATGAGGTTGGCGACCATGGTGATCAGCTCGCTTAAGTACCGCGAGAGGAAGGCAAGCACGTCTGGCTTGCTGGCTGCCAACTCGATGGCGGCCCGCAGCGTGAGGGAGCTCGTGCCGCCGCCAGAGGCGAGTTCGTCGATCAGGGCGTCTAGCAGGTTCTTGAACTGGTCGCGGAAGGCGCCCGTTCCCGTGAGGAAGAGGCGGAGTTGGTCGCGTTCGATCTCCGCGTGGGCGGCGAGCGCCTCCATGAAGAGCTGCTCTTTGCCGCCGAACGCCGCGTAGAAGGAGCTTGAGCTAATGCCAAGCTCGTCTAGCAGGTGCCGGACGGACGTGGCCTCGTAACCCTGCCGCCCGAAGAGCGCGGCGGCTTTGAGGACAGCCTCGTCATGGTCGAACTCCTTGGGCCTCGCCATCGATGCGAGAATACCACGTTATGGAACAAACGTTCCGTAACGTGGCGAACGCTGTTGGCTCGGCGTCAGTCGACGAGCTTGTGGCGCAACTTCTCTAGCGTCTCAGGAGTCAGGCCGTTGCTCTCGAGGTACGCGATGGCGCCGCCGAAGCGGGCGTCCAAGTGCTCGAGCGCCGGACCGATGAGGTCTGGCGTTGCGCCAAGCAGGCGCGCGAAATCGCTGCGCTTGATGCCGCGCCCCTCGGCGTCCGCGAGCAGCCGCTGACGCAGTGGCTCGATGCGGTCGTGGGTGAGCGCGAAGTCCTCGACGATGGTGGCACGGTCGACGCCGACGGCCTCGAGCAACAACGCAGCCACCAGACCGGTGCGGTCCTTGCCTGCCGTGCAGTGGAAGAGGGCCGCCCCCGGCGCGTCAGCCAGCAAGGTCAGGACGCGCACGAAGGCAGAACCCGCATGATCGAGGGCGCGGATGTAGAAGGCCGTGATGTCGAACGGGTCGGACGGTTGAGCGCCGGCAGCGTCGATGTGACCCCAGATCTCGACGTTCTGATAGTCGATGTCGCTGTGGGTTGCCAGGCTGTTGGGGTCGCGCTCGAGTTCTTGCGGTTGGCGCAAGTCGATGACCGTGCGCAACCCGAGTTCGTGCAGGCGCTCGAAGTCGGCCTCAGCCAACTGCATGGGGATGTCCGAGCGGTAGAACACGCCCGAATGGGTCTTGCCGTTGCCGACTACGGGCAGGCCACCGAGGTCGCGCGTGTTGAGAGTGCCGTTCAGCGCGATGAAGCGCGCATCGTGATGATCGTGGTTAGCGGTGCTCATTGTCCGGAGAGTCTACCGTGCCTGCTCGCGAGTCGGCACCGCCGCATGCCGTGAGCAGGTGTAGCATGCCACCACACGGCGCTACTGGCGCAGGGTCAGGTAGCTTGCCAGCCAACGGAACGCTAGGAGTGGCCTCGTGAAGTGGGAAGACACCGGTCGAAGCAAGAACCTAGAGGACAGGCGAGCTTCCGGGCCCGGCCGCGCCGCGGTGCCGCTCGGCATTGGCGGGGTGCTCATCGTCCTGGCCCTCAGCGTCATCACGGGCACCGACCTGTTCTCGACCTTGGGACTTAGCCCAAGCGCCTCACAGACCCAGACCCCACCGAATCAGGCTGAGCTGCAGGCGCAGGAGCCCGAAGTGCGCTTCGTTTCGTTCGTACTTGACGACGTCCAGGCGTACTGGGCCGCGGTCTTCCAGGCGAGCGACTTACAGTACGCGGACGCGAAACTCGTCCTCTACCGCGACGCCGTCCAGACCGCCTGCGGCCTGGCGCCAGCAGCGACGGGCCCGTTCTACTGCCCTGGCGACAAGACCGTCTACCTCGACCTGTCGTTCTTCGACGAGCTCAGTCAACGACTCGGCGCGCCAGGCGACTTCGCGGAAGCGTACGTCATCGCTCACGAACTCGGTCACCACGTGCAGGACCTCCTCGGCGCGCTAACTGGTGGCCAGTCCTCGAGCCAATCCGTCGCCACGGAGCTGCAGGCCGACTGCTACGCGGGCGCGTGGGCCTCCTCGGCAGAGAGCCGCGGCATCATGGAACGCGGCGACCTCCAAGAGGGCCTTACCGCGGCCTCGTCGGTAGGTGACGACACCTTGGCCAAGCGCGCTGGGCGCGTGCCGAACCAGGAGACGTTCACGCACGGCAGCTCCGCGCAACGCACGAAATGGTTCGACACCGGCTACAAGACCGGCGACCCAAGCGCCTGCACCACGCTCTGAGCTGAGCGCCCGACCGTGCGGCTTGCCCTGCCACCGCCGCGTCCAAGCCACCATTGACCCACTGCCAAGCGAACAACTATGCTCACTGTCAACGTCAATTTCGGACAGTGCGTTGACCACAGCGGCCGCGCCTACGTCCTGACGGGTGGCCGCAAGAACCGGTCCAACCCGGCTCATGGCCACCTCAGCTGGGCTCAGGAGGAACAAGATGCTTAAGAGGTTCACTAAGTCTGCGGTGACGCTGCTCGCCATTCTGCTGATGGGGAGCGCGGCACTCGCCCAAACCGAGATCGTCTACTGGACGCACGAAGACCCTAACCGCACCGCGTTGGAAGAAGAGTTGATCGCTCAGTTCGAAGCCGACTACCCCGAGTACAAGGTCGTGCGCGTGACGAACCCGACCGACCAGATGTCGCAGCTCGTGCTCGCCGCCTTCGCCGCCAACCGCGGCCCCGACATCTTCAACATGGACATCTCCAACGAGT